>CAZNBB010000203.1:0-5019 GCA_964571225.1 uncultured Gammaproteobacteria bacterium | reverse complement strand
CATCAGCGCGCCCAGTCCCAGCGCGCCGGTCACTGCCGTCAACGCCGGGCGGACCGGACGGGTCAGCATGGCCAGGTAGGCCAGTGCCACGAACGGCCAGATATCGTCCAACAGGTCGGCGACCCCGATCAGGTCGTGGGCCAGTTGGCCGCGGAACGGGATCCAGTTGAATGCCCACAGGCCGCCGCCGGTGCCGAAGCGCAGTTCGCTCAGCACCACCGAACCGAGGATCAGGGCGGCAGCCGACAGCAGCCGGACGCGGCCGCGGCAGTGCCGGAGCAGACCGGCCAGCAGCACGCCGGCACCGGTGCCGGCGATGGCTTCCAGGGAAATCTGGCGACTGACGATCGGGATCTTGAGCAGCAGTACCACGCACACGAAGGCGCCGAACAGCACGGCCGACCGGTACTGGCGATGGAGCACGGTACGTGCCAGCAGTGCGAGTCCTCCCACCGAAAGGGCGTATACCATGGCCTGAGAGCGGTCGAACGGTACCTGACCGATGAGGGTGTACCAGACCGGCTTCAGGCCGGCCCGCAGGCTGCTTACGTCCAGGGACGGTACCAGCGGCGTCAGCTGGGACAGGGTCCACAGTCCGATGGCGGCCAGCCCCAAGTTGGCCAGTGTGCCGGGGATGGCGTACTGATCGCGCCAGCCCAGCAGCTGTCGACCCAGGCGTGCATCGGCGCGCAGAAAGGTGGTGGCAAGGGCGCCGAAGAACGTGCCGCTGGTGTTCAGCGCGACATCCCCCAGGGAGGACACCCGGGCCGGATTGAAGGCCTGCAGATATTCGATGCCCAGGCTGAATGCGCCGCCCACCAGGGTAATGGCCACTATGAGGCCGGCGCTGGCGCGGCGGGCGTGGGCCGCGCGCATCATCAGAAAACCGAACGGCAGGTAGACCAGCAGATTGGTGACGATGTCGGAGTAGGGGTCGTGCCCTCCATGCGGCAGCATGATCTCCCAAGGGCTTTCGAACGGCACGCGCCAGTGATTGAAGGGATACAGAGAGCCGTACAGCAGCAGCCCGACATAGATCAGCAGCAACAGCCGGCCCATTTCCACGGTGTTGCCCACATACACTCGGCTGCGGCGGTCACGGGATGGCATTGGGTCGAGTCCGTCCGGTGGGCGGGCACGGCAGTGCGTTGCTGCCTGCGGCGCGCCCCATAGGGTTGGGCGAGGGTCCCCGTATAAGGTAGCCGAACCGCTTCGCAAAGACCATGGTCGCGGGGAGCGTCAAGACGCTGAACGTCGGGTGGTGTTTCAAGTCATAATAGGGAATATTTCACAAACCCTGCCCACCTGTCCGGGTCCCCGTCTGTGCCGATGACCCAGGGCCCCGACGGACCTGTGGCCTTCCACCATGAGCGGGACCGATACTGCCATGCGCCTCAAGACGCTGCTCGTTGCCCTTGTGCCCGTCGCCCTGGCTGTCTATGTCAGCTACCGGTTCGTGGACGCCGACGTGGCCCGCCTCGCCCAGCACCTGCTCGTGGGCCGCACGGGAACCGGCTCCGGCATGCCCCACGTGCCCGACCTGCTGCTGCCGGTGGTGCTTGTGGTCACGGTGGTGGGATGGGGCGGGCGATTTCTGCTGGCCCACGATCCCGTCAAAGGGCAGCTGCGGGGCTGTCTGACGTTGCTGGGACTGGTGGCGCCGCTGTCCTATGGGGCAAAAGTCATTCTCAAGCTGGTGTTCGGACGCGTCAGGACCCGGGATTGGCTGGTGCAGCCGCAGTTGGACGGCTTTCATTGGTTCCACGGCACCGGTGTGTTCAACGGCTTCCCCTCCGGGCACATGATCGTGTTCACGGCCATGGCGGCGGCGGTGTGGCATTACTATCCCCGCTACCGTGGGGCACTGGCCGCGCTGCTGTGCCTGCTGGCCGCCGCTCTGGTGCTGCTGGATTACCATTTTGTCAGCGACGTGATTGCCGGGGCCTACTGCGGACTGCTGGTGTATTGGGTGGTGTGGCGGCTGTTCGACGGCTCGGGCGAGGGGGTGGCCCATCCGGCGAACCCGGTCGTCTGACTGCACACGCCGATGCATTGCGCATCGGGCATTGCGGCGGGCTGGCGCCCAGGGCGAAGCGCCCGCGAGCGACTCAGTTGGCCCGGCGCTGCAGGCTCACGCTGGCGGTGCCCTGGCGGGGTTCGGGATAGATTTCGTCCAACGGCGTGGACACGCCCTGTTCGGTCACCATACGGGCATGGAAGCGGCGCAGGTTGCGGGGATTGGAGACGCCGCAGGCATGGGCGATGGTGCCCACTTCGTGCACCATGTTGTCCACGTAGTTGCTCACCCGCACCGCCTTGAGGTGCGGGTCGAGCCCTTCCTGCAATCTCGGGTTGTGGGTGGTGATGCCGGTGGGGCAGGTGTCCTTGTTGCATTGCAGGGCCTGAATGCAGCCCAGGGCGAACATGAACCCGCGTGCGGAATTCACGAAGTCGGCACCCATGCACAACGCCCAGGCCACATCCGCCGGGGTGATGAGCTTGCCGGCCGCAATCACTTTGATGCGCTCGCGCAGGTCGTGGGCGATCAGCTTGTCCACCAGCAGGGGCAGGCTTTCGCGCAGCGGTATGCCCATGTTGTCCATCAGTGACATGGGCGCGGCGCCGCTGCCGCCCTCGGCACCATCCAGGGTGATGAAATCGGGGGCCGTCTCGATGCCGCGCCGGTGGATTTCCGCGAACAGCTCGTCCAGCCAGCCGTAGGCGCCCAGCACGGTCTTGAATCCCACCGGCTTGCCGGTGACGCGCCGCACCCGGTCGATCATGTCCAGCAGATCCCCGACGCTGCTCACTTCCAGATGGCGGTTGGGACTGATGGACGCCTTGTAGGGCGGGATGCAGCGAATGGCAGCGATTTCCGGCGTGACCTTGACCGCCGGCAGGATGCCGCCCTTGCCCGGTTTGGCGCCCTGACTGAGCTTGATCTCCACCATGCGTACGGTGTCGTGACCCGCGGCTTCGCGCAGCTTGTTCTCGTCCAGGTGGCCGTACTCGTCCCGCACCCCGTACTTGGCGGTACCGATCTGCATGATCAGGTCGGCGCCCCCTTCCAGATGGTAGGGGGACAGGCCGCCTTCGCCGGTGTTCATCCAGCAGCCGGCCATCTGCGCTCCTTTGGACAGGGCCAGTACCGCGGGGCGCGAGATGGCGCCGTAGCTCATGGCCGAGATGTTGAAAAGCGATTCGGTGATGTAGGGCTTGTCGCAGTATGGGCCGATGGTGACCGCCACCGGCGGCTTGGTGTCCTCGCCCAGATCGGGAAACGGGCAGTTGACGAAGTACACCGAGCCCAGGGGCCGCAGGTCCCGGGTGGAGCCGAACGGCACCGTGCTGTCCAGGTTTTTGGACGCCCGGTAGACCCAGCTGCGTTCGGCGCGGTTGAACGGCAGTTCCTCACGGTCCATGGCGAAGAAGTACTGGCGGAAGAACGTGCCCAGGTGTTCGAACAGATAGCGGAACCTTCCGATGACCGGATAGTTGTGGCGGATGGCGTGGCGGGTCTGGCTGGCGTCGAGGATGTAGGTGCCGGCGCCCCAGAGCACCAGCGCACCGACCACCATCACGAACGCGACGGCCATGATGTCGAGAACGGCGAGCAGAAATCCGTTGCTGTGGCCCGCTAGCATGGCGACTCCCTTGGTCCGGTTGTTGTGCGAATTCCTGCGCTTGCCTCACTTAGCGGCGCCCGTGGCGGTGGCCTTGAGCCGGCGCCGGGTCGGTGCCGTTCGACTGCACCGGGTTGGTCGGTCGGCGGCGGCAATTGTTACAGCGCGCGGATCGCCGGCCGCGGTCAGCGCAGCAGCCGTCGCAGGCACTGCAGGTAGCCGGCCTCGTCGGGGGCGCTGCCGTCCCGTTGGGTGCGCCAGATCATTTCGGTCAGGCAGTCCATGATGCGGTGCTCCACCTGATGGGCGTCGCCGGTGGAGGCCAGCAGGCGACGATAGAGGTCGCGGATGCCGGCGGGGCGATCGGTGCCGACCTGCTCTTGAATGGCGATGTGCAGGCCCATGTGCAGAAACGGGTTGGTCTCGCCGCCCTCCGGCAGATAGTCGCGCTGCAGGGCACGCTCGGGGTCGGCCAGTAGCTGCTGGTATTCGGGATGGTCGAGGATCACATCCCGAACCATGATTTCCAGCGGCTCCAGGGGCGCCCCGGCCAGGTGCCTGCTCCAGACGTCAAAATAGAAATGGCGGATCTGATCCCGGTCCTGTCCGAAAAGCATGGCGAATCCGTTGGCTGTGTCGGTGTGGGCGTTGCCCCGTGGTTACTGGCGACTGACGGTCGCTGTGCATTCAAGCCTAAGGTAGCACGGCACCTGCGGCGTTGCGTGTCACTCGTCGGCTGTCTTGTGGCGGTATTCGCACAGATCGCGGATGGGGCATGTCGGGCAGCGGGGCTTGCGGGCCACGCAGATGTAGCGTCCCAGCAGGATGAGCCAGTGATGGGCGTCCTGCTTGAAGGACGTCGGTACGAATTTCTCGAGCCGACGTTCCACCTCCAGCACCGTTTTGCCCGGCGCCAGGCCGGTGCGGTTGGCGACCCGGAAGATGTGGGTATCCACGGCGATGGTGGGTTCGCCGAAGGCCGTGTTGAGGATCACGTTGGCGGTCTTGCGGCCCACGCCGGGCAGGGCTTCCAGGGATTCCCGGTCGCGGGGAACCTCGCCGCCGTGGCGCGTCTGCAGTATTTCGCAGGCGGCGACAATGTTCTTGGCCTTGCTGTTGAACAACCCGATGGTCTTGATGTAGTCCTTGAGGCGCGCCTCTCCCAGTTCCAGCACGTCGGCCGGCTTTTTCACCACCTTGAACAGCCGCTCGGTCGCCTTGTTAACGCCCTTGTCGGTGGCCTGGGCGGAAAGGACCACCGCCACCAGCAACTGGAAGGGATTGCCGTAGTTCAGTTCGGTGGTGGGCGAGGGATTGGCTGCCTTGAGACGTTCGAAGATGAGCCGTCGCTTTTCTTTGTTCATGTCAGGGGGCCGCTTGCGTACAGGTGCAGCAA
>CAZNBB010000202.1:0-5019 GCA_964571225.1 uncultured Gammaproteobacteria bacterium | reverse complement strand
GCGTAGTTCGGGGTGCCGAACTGCCGGGCGAACAGTCCGGTCAGCGCCTGCATCTGGTCGCGGCCGGTGAACAGAGCGAAGCGCTTCGGGTCGGTGGCGCGGATCTCGGCCAAGCGCTCTTCGAGCAGGCTGAACGCCTGATCCCAGCCGATCTCCTGGAATTCGTTGGCGCCGCGCGGCGCGCCGGGCTTGCGCAGCAGGGGTTTGGTCAACCGTGCCGGCGAGTATTGCTTCATGATGCCGGACGCGCCCTTGGCGCAGATCACGCCCTTGTTGAGGGGGTGGTCCGGATTGCCCTGAATGTAGCGGACCTCGCCGTCCCGCAGGGTAACGCGGATGCCGCAGCGGCAGGCGCACATGTAGCAGGTGGTGTTCTTGGTCTCGATTCGACTGCTTTGGTCGACCGCTTTGGACAACGGGTCGTAGAGGGGTTTGGATGCGCGCATAGGGTCTCGGTCGGATGGGTCGGTGAAAAGACCGTCAGAATGTAGTTGATTATCGGGCGCTTGCCCAATTAGGAATACTGAAAACTGTATAAGGGATTATAATATTCTAATATACGGCATCTTTATTTATGTATTCTTGATCAATTCGTTACCCTCATGTTCTGCGACCCTAAAAATAATAAGGCGTTTTTATAGCGGGTAAAGATAAAACTGTTTGGACTTTGAAATCCGAATCTATATGGTAGACAGCCCAGTCGGCGGCTGGGCAAAGGTTCCGTTGGTTTTGAGGGACCGGTTGCCGTGTCACGCACCAGTGTCCAAGCCTGCCTGAGCCCGTATCACACCGCTACGAAAGATATAAAGGAGTGCCATGTCCAGGTTAGTCAAACCTCATGGTGGGGGTGAGCTCAAGCCGTTGTTGCTGGACGGCGATGCTCTGGCCCAGGAAAAGGCCCGCGCCGCCAGCCTACCGAAAGTAAATGTCTCCTCCCGTGAAGCGGGCGACCTGATCATGATGGGCATCGGCGGCTTCACGCCGCTGGACGGCTTCATGACCCACGCCGACTGGGAAGGCGTCTGCGACGGCATGAAGATGGCGAACGGCCTGTTCTGGCCCATCCCCATCACGCTGTCCACGGACAAGGCCACCGCCGACGGCATCAAAGAGGGCAGCGACATCGCCCTGTTCGATCCGGAGCGGGACGAGATTCTGGCCACCATGCGGGTGACCGAGAAGTACACCATCGACAAGGCACACGAGTGCATGATGGTGTACAAGACCACTGAAGAAGAGCATCCCGGCGTCAAGATGGTCATGGCCCAGGGCGAAGTGAACCTGGCCGGTCCGGTCAAGGTGCTCAGCCAGGGCGAGTTCCCCGAGCAGTACGGCGACCAGTTCATGACCCCGGCCCAGACCCGCGCCCTGTTCGAGTCCAAGGGTTGGGCCACGGTGGCGGCGTTCCAGACCCGCAACCCCATGCACCGCTCCCACGAGTACCTGGCCAAGATCGCCGTGGAAATCGGCGACGGCGTGCTGATCCATTCCCTGCTCGGCAAGCTCAAGCCCGGCGATATTCCCGCCGACGTGCGCGCCAAGGCCATCGGCACCCTGATCGACAACTATTTCGTCAAGGACACCGTGGTGCAGGCCGGCTACCCCCTGGACATGCGCTATGCCGGTCCCCGGGAAGCGCTGCTGCACGCAGTGTTCCGGCAGAACTACGGCTGCTCCCACCTGATCGTCGGCCGCGACCACGCCGGCGTCGGTGACTACTACGGCCCGTTCGACGCCCACCATATCTTCGACGAAATCCCGGCCGGCGCGCTGGAGACCCAGCCCCTGAAGATCGACTGGACCTTCTGGTGCAACAAGTGCGAAGGCATGGCTTCCATGAAGACCTGCCCGCACAGTGCCGAGGACCGGTTGCTGCTGTCCGGCACCAAGCTGCGCAAGGCGCTGTCCGAAGGCACCGAAGTTCCGGATCACTTCAGCCGTCCGGAAGTGCTGACGATCCTGCGCGAGTACTACGGCAGCTTGAAGGACGACGAGAAGGTTGAGGTCAAACTGAGCGGCCATTCGGCCCGGTAACGACTCGAGAGTCCGGCGCCTGCGCATGGCGGCGCGGCTCCGGATTTACACACTGCAGTGAGTAACGATAGACGGAGAGAGGATCATGCCAACGTTTGTGCGTACCGATAAGTGCGATGGCTGCAAGGGTCAGGACAAGACCGCCTGCATGTACATCTGCCCTCACGATCTGATGAAGCTGGACAAGGACGGTTCCGAGACCGGCCATGCCATGAAGGCGTTCAACCAGGAGCCCGAGCAGTGCTGGGAGTGCTACTCCTGCGTGAAGATCTGCCCGCAGCAGGCCATTGAGTGCCGCCACTACGCCGACATCGTGCCGCTGGGCGCATCGGTTCAGCCCCTGCGTGGTTCCGACTCCATCATGTGGACCATCAAGTTCCGCAACGGCAACATGAAGCGGTTCAAGTTCCCGATCCGCACCACCCCGGAAGGTTCCGTGCAGCCCTATCAGGGTAAGGCCGAAGCCGTGGTCGGAGAGATCACCGATCACTCCACGCTGTTCACCAAGGGCACCCACTCCTGCGACACCAGCCAGTTCGCCAGCTGAGCGAGCGCCGGTCGCAGCAGTCAAGACAAGGCTTTCCCCCCGCCGTACTCATCAGCCGGTGCGGGGAAAGTAAGCGAATTCGAATTAGTCGAGGTATCTAGGAATGGCTGACTACGGTTTTGGAAATCCTCAGGTCATCGAAGAAGAGGTGGACATCCTCCTCATCGGTGGCGGCATGGCTGCCTGCGGGGCCGCCTTCGAGATCATGCGCTGGATCGACGTGGCCAAGCAGGGCGGCCAGGACATCAAGGTCAAGCTGGTCGACAAGGCTGCGCTGGACCGCTCCGGTGCCGTTGCTCAGGGTCTGTCCGCGATCAACACCTACATGGGTGAGAACGATCCGGCCGACTACGTGCGCTATGTGCGTGGCGACCTGATGGGCATCACCCGTGAAGACCTGGTGTACGACGTGGGCCGTCACGTGGACGACTCCGTGCACCACTTCGAGGAGTGGGGCCTGCCGGTCTGGAAGCAGCCCGGCGACGAAGGCAAGACCCTGCCCGAAGGCGGCAAGCCCGTCCGCTCCGGCAAGTGGCAGATCATGATCAACGGTGAATCCTACAAGTGGATCGTTGCCGAGGCCGCCAAGAAGGCCCTGGGCATCGAGAACATCCAGGAGCGAGTGTTCATCGTCCGTCTGGTGAACGACAAGAACGATCCGAGTCGCGTCGCCGGCGCCGCCGGCTTCAGCGTCCGCGAGGACAAGCTGTACGTGTACAAGTTCAAGGCCTGCCTGCTGGTGTGCGGTGGCGCCGTGAATGTGTTCCGTCCCCGCTCCGTCGGTGAAGGCACGGGCCGTGCCTGGTACCCGGTGTGGAACGCCGGTTCGACCTACGCCATGGCCGCCGAGGCCGGCGCCGAGCTGACCCTGATGGAAAACCGCTTCGTGCCCGCCCGCTTCAAGGACGGTTACGGCCCGGTCGGCGCCTGGTTCCTGCTGTTCAAGGCCAAGGCCTTCAACGCCGCCGGCGAGGACTATCAGGAGAAGAACGCGCACCTGCTGGCCGAAGCCGGCTACGACAAGTACGCCGAAGGCCACAAGATGGGTACCTGCCTGCGCAACCATCTTATGATGAAGGAAATGAAGGAAGGCCGCGGCCCGATCTTCATGGACACCCCGACGGCGCTGGCCAAGCTGGCCGAGACCATGACGCCCAAGGAGATCAAGCACCTGGAGGCCGAGGCCTGGGAAGACTTCCTGGACATGACCATCGGTCAGTGCGGCGTCTGGGCGGGTGAGAACATCGAGCCCGATAAGGAAATGTCCGAGCTGATGCCCACCGAGCCCTACCTGCTGGGTTCCCACGCGGGCTGCGCCGGCATCTGGGCGTCCGGTCCTGAGGACCTGCCCGGTACCCCGGATCACTACCACTGGGGCTACAACCGCATGACCACGGTCAAGGGTCTGTTCACCGCCGGTGACGGCGTGGGCGCCTCCGGCCACAAGTTCTCCTCGGGCTCCCATGCCGAAGGCCGTATCGCGGCCAAGGCGATGGTCAAGTTCGTGATGGACAACAAGGACTTCAAGCCCGAGTTGGCTCGCACCGTGGACGAGCTGGTGGAAGAGATCTACCGTCCGGTGCGTACCTACCTGGAGCACAAGGACTACAGCACCGCCATCGACGTGAACCCGAACTACATCACGCCGAAGATGTTCCAGTTCCGTCTGCAGAAGATCATGGACGAGTACGTGGCCGGTGTGTCCACCATGTATCAGACCAACGCCGCCATGCTGGGCGTGGCCGAGCGCAAGCTGGAAATGCTGCGCGAGGACTCCCTGAAGATGCGCGCCAAGGACCTGCACGAACTGCTGCGGGCCTGGGAGAACTACCACCGCATCCTGGCTGCCTACGCGCACATGAAGCACATTCAGTTCCGTGAGGAAACCCGCTACCCGGGCTACTACTACCGGGCGGACTTCCTGGCCATGGACGACGATAACTGGAAGTGCTTCGTGAACTCGCAGTACGACCGCGAGACCGGCAAGTGGACCCTGAAGAAGGTGCCCTACGTCCAGCTGATCAAGCCGGGCGAAGGCGAGCCGAAGGGCTGTGCCCACACCGGCGCGAAGATCTGATCCGGTCTTGATGGCCTGACCAGCGGCCGGGCATCCTCACGGGTGCCCGGCCTTTTCTTTCTGCAGGACCCCTCCCTTTTCCACAGATCCGGCGGGCCCTAACCCGCATATTGCATCAGCCGGTCGCAGGCCTCCCTGGAAGTGACTGACGCTACGGACGGGCTTGGGAATGGAGACTGCAACGTTGAGCGAGCCGTTTGTATCCGGCCTGCCCCCTATCCGGGCCCTGGTTGGTTCAGGCACGCCTGTGCTTGCTCTTGCTCGGCCCATCCCTGGGCCTCGCCCCCTGCGGGGGCCAACATTTTACGTTGTCCAAATTTGCTCCCGGCAAATTTGTCACTCAAGTCATAGCAACGGCTAT
>CAZNBB010000201.1:0-5092 GCA_964571225.1 uncultured Gammaproteobacteria bacterium | reverse complement strand
CCCGGGCGGACCTGCCCCTGCATTGCCCCATGGACAGCATGAGCCTGTGGAACTCCCATCCCCGTGTCTATCTGCCCATCGAGAAGAGCGGGCACGCCAAGTGTCCCTACTGCGGGGCCGACTACTACCTGAAGGACGACTGAGCGGTTTGGTGCCGGCAGCCGGTGCCCATTGCCGCCGTCGCGCCGTGCCCCCGGGTGCCATTCACGGGGGCCGGCGGTGAGCACCTGCTGGCTGCTGTGCGAGGACAAGGCGGGCATGATCAATCAGGCCCGCGGGCTTGCCGAGGCGGCGGGCCTTGAGCCGGTGCTGAAAAGGGTCACCCGCCGCGCGCCCTGGAAGTACCTTCCCCCCAGCCTCTGGTTCGCTGCCCTGAAAGCCGCCGGTCCGGGCAGCGACGCTCTGTCTCCGCCCTGGCCCGACGTGCTGATCGCCTCCGGTCGCTACACCGTCGCCCTGGCCCAGGCCATCCGGCGGGCCAGCGGCGGGCGCACCTTCACCGTCTATATCCAGGACCCGAAGGTGAACCCTGCCCGCTTCGACATGGTGGTGGTGCCCGAGCACGACGCCTGCCGGGGCGCGAACGTGCTCACCACCCGCGGCGCCCTGCACCGGGTCACCCCCGAGCGGCTGCAGGCGGCGGCCGAGCGCTTCAGCCCGGCCCTGGCCGATCTGCCCCATCCGCGGGTGGCGGTGCTGCTGGGGGGCAACAACCGCTATTACCGCCTCACCCCTGAGCTTGCCGCGGAGCTGGCCCGCCGGTTGGCGGACCTGGCCCACACCCGGGGAGCGGGTTTCGCCATCACCCCGTCGCGACGCACCGACCCCCAGGTGGTGGCGGCGCTGCGCACCGGGCTCGCCGGCCTGCCGGCCACCATCTGGGACGGCACCGGCGAGAATCCCTATTTCGGCTATCTGGCGCTGGCCGACGTGATCCTGGTCACCGCTGATTCGGTCTCCATGGTCTCGGAGGCCTGTTCCACCGGCAAACCGGTGTACGTCATCGAGCTTGCCGGCGGCGGTGCCAAGTTCCGCGCCTTCCACGCCGGTCTGCAGGCCGCCGGCTGCACACGGCCGTTTGCCGGAGCCCTGGATACCTGGGACTATCCGCCCCTGGACGATACCGCGCGGGTGGCGGGGGAACTGCGCCGGCGCCTGGCTGTCCACCGACAGGCCCTGGGGGTCGGGGAATGAAGAATCCTTTATACTGTGGGGCGATGCGCCGGTAATACGCGATCGTCCCCCCGGAAGGAACGCCCAATGACCATGCTGGACCTGCAGACCCTGAAGGACACGCCGCTGACCCGCGAGCCCTTCGAGTTCGTCATCGTGAAGAACTTCATCCGTGAGCAGGCGCTGGCGGACCTGATGGCCGACTTCCCGGACCCGGGCAAGCCGGGCAGCGTGCCGCTGCCCCAGGTGCGCGGCGGGGCCGCGTTCCGCCAGTTCGTCCAGGACCTGGAGGGGCCGGATTTCCGTGCCGCCGTGGAGGAGAAGTTCGACATCGACCTGTCCGGGCGGCCCACCATGATGACCGTGCGCGGCCAGTGTCGGGAGACCGACGGCAAGATCCACACCGATTCCAAGACCAAGCTGATCACCGTACTGATCTATATGAATCCGCCGTGGGATTCCGAGGGCGGGCGCCTGCGCCTGCTGGGCAGCCCCCACCTGGAAGACGCCGTCGCCGAGGTGCCGCCGGAGGCGGGCACCATGCTCATCTTCCGGCGCTCGGACAACTCCTGGCACGGCCACTATCCCTACCAGGGCCGGCGCCGCGCCCTGCAGATGAACTGGGTCACCGACCAGTCGGTGGTGGACCGCGAGCTCAAGCGCCATACCTTCTCGTCCCTGCTCAAGACCCTCAATCCCTTCCGCCAGCGGGCGGCCGAGAAGGACGCGGCCTACCGCCAGGCTGCCGCGCCGGTGGCCCGATGACGGCATCGGCAAAGCGCGTGGCGGGTCTGAACATCCAGACCTTCAGCAACAAGCAGGGCGGCAACGCCCTGTTCAAGGCCCTGGGTCATCCCCTGGCCGCCGGTCCGGCCGCCGAGCTGGTGCAGCGCCTGGCCGCAGGTCCGGTGGCGGTCTACGATCCCCTCGGCCAGTTCGAGCCCTTCGCCCAGTTCTACGATGTTTCCGGCTGGGACGTGCAGGCCTACTACGTGCAGGACTTCGAGGACCTGCAGCGCGCGCCCCTGGGCCATGCCGCCCGGCCCATTACCGACATCAGCCGCGACCCGAAGCCGCGGCATCTGCTGGTGGCGGCCTTCGACAGCGAGCGTCTGGTGGATCATGTCCGTCATCTGGTGCCCGCCGGCGTGGAGGTGGCCACTCTCGATGCCCTGCGCATCCCCGAGGCCATGCTCACCCGGCCCCGGCGCTACCTGGATCCCCTGAACTTCGCCACCAACTTCGGTCTGCTGCGGGACGCCGACGGCCACCACACCCGCATCACCCTGTGCGACTACTGGTCCGGCTACGGCGCCCAGGCGCCCCGTCTGTGGCTGCGTCTGTTCGACAGCGAAGGGCAAGTGCTGGCGGACTGGGAGCAGCAGCCGGCCGCCGCCGGCGCCACGGTGTGCATCGACAGCCGGGACGTGCGCGAGCGCTTCGGGCTGGGGGAGTTCACCGGCTCCCTGTTCATCCACGCCTTAGGCATCGCCGGTCACGACGTGGTCAAGTACGCCCTGGACACCTACGGCGACGACGACACCGTGCTGTCCTGCACCCACGACGCCAACGCCTGGCCGGCGGACTTCTATGCCGGTCTGCCGGCGCCGGCGGCCGACGAGTCGGTGCTGCTGTGGATTCAGAACAGCCATCCCCTGACCGTGCCACCCGGCGGCATCGGCCTGAGCCTGATGGGCTCGGACGAGGTGCGCACCCTGGACGAAGCCATCCCGCCCTACGGCACCAGCGCCCTGGACGTGGCGAGCCTGTTTCCCGAAGCGCGCTGGCCCGCCCAGCTGGAAGTGCACGCCGGCAAGTACTTCGTGCGCCCGCGCTACGAGGTCAGCGACGCCGCCAGCGGCCGGCGGCGCATCGCCCACGCCAACGTGGAGCGCACCGATCTTGCGCCCGACCCCAACCTGCCGCGCCTGGGCGAGTGGCTGGGCAAGGGCTACCTGCTGCCCGCGCCCGTCCTGCCCACCGGCCAGTGGAGCACCGAAGTGCTGCCCACCCCCATGGCCACCTGCCAGCAGGAGTTGCCCATCGCCCTGGTGTGCTATGACGCCTCCGGAGAGGCGGCGGCCCGTCTGCCCCTGGGCCGGTTGCCCCGGAGCGGCTGCACGGCAGTGGCCATCGACGAACTGCTGGCCCAGGCCGGCGCCGAACTGCCCAGCGGCTACGGCCACCTGGAGGTGCAGTACGATTTCCAGGACGGCGGCGAGGCCGACGGCTGGCTGCACGCCCTGTTTCGCTATCGCCAGCGGGGCAGCGGCCATGTGGCCGAAAGCAGCTTCGGTGCCCATGTCTATAATGTGCCCCTGACCTACCGGGGCGAGCCCCAGTCCTACGCCGGCCGCCCGCCGGGGCTGAGCACCCGGCTGTTCCTGCGCCTGGGCCCGGCCGCTGGCGACACCTTGTGTCACCTGATCTATCCGGCCTCCGGTCAGTGGCATGACACCTCCCGCACCCGCCTGATCCTGCATGACGGCCGGGGCAACGAGATCGCCACTCGCGACGTGAGCATCCCCCGCAGCGGCTCGCTGCTGTGGCGCTACAACGAGACCTTCGAGGGCGACGAGCGTCGCCGGGCCGGCGAAGGCGCCTATGTGCTGATCCGCGACACCCGCTGCCGGCTGTTCGGCTACCACGGCCTGGTGCACGCAGAGCGGGCCTTCAGCCTGGATCACATGTTTGGCTTTTGAGCGGGCCATGGTCGAGGGCAGGCATGCTTCGCTGCGGCCCGCCCCGTCGCACCGTCCCGATCCGAGTCCATGGAACACCCACTGACGGTCATGCAGTTGCTGCCGGCGCTGCACAGCGGCGGCGTGGAGCGCGGCACCCTGGACGTGGGCGCCGAGCTGGTGCGCCGCGGCCATCGCTCCATCGTGGTCGCCGCCGGCGGGGGCATGGAGCGCGAGCTGGTGAACGCCGGCAGCGAGCATATTCCCTGGCCCATCGGCCACAAGTCTCTGCTGACCCTGCGCTGGGTGCGGCCCCTGCGCCGGCTGATGATGGAGAACCAGGTGGACATTCTGCACCTGCGCTCGCGGTTGCCGGCGTGGGTGGGCTACCTGGCCTGGCGCGGGCTGGACCCGCAGCTTCGCCCCCGACTGGTGACCACCGTGCACGGCTTCTATACCGTCGGGCGCTACAGCTCAGTCATGACCCGCGGGGAACGGGTCATCGCGGTGTCCGAATCGGTGCGCGACTACATCTTCGCCAACTATCCCGAAGTGCCCCACGAGCGTGTCACGGTGATTCACCGCGGCGTGGACACTGACCGCTATCGTTTCGGCTACCGCCCGTCCGAGGACTGGATGGGCGCCTGGTACAGCCGCTATCCCCAGCTTCGGGACAAGTTCGTGGTGACCCTGCCCGCGCGGGTGACCCGCTGGAAGGGCCAGTTGCAGTTCATCGAGGTGATCGCCGAGCTCAAACGCCGACGGCTGCCCGTGCACGGCCTGATGGTGGGGGGCACCCATCCGCGCAAGCACGCTTTCCTCCACGAGGTGGAACGGGCCATCGCCGATGCCGACCTGGCGGACACCATCACCCTGGCCGGTCATCGCAGCGACCTGCGCGAGGTGCTGGCCGCCTCCGACGTGGTGCTGTCCCTGTCCACCGATCCCGAGGCCTTCGGGCGCACCACCATCGAAGCCCTCAGCCTCGGGGTCCCGGCCGCCGGCTACGATCATGGCGGCGTGGCCGAGCAGCTGCGCGCGGTGCTGCCCCAGGGGCTGGTGCCGGTGGGCGACCGCCAGGCCATGGCGGAGCTGCTCGCCGCTTGGTACCAATCCCCACCGGCTGTTCCGTCCACCCATCCGTTCACCCTGCGCGCCATGCTGGACGCTACCCTCGGGCTCTATGAGAACCTGGCGGCGTCGGCTCCTGTGCGTGCCGAAACCGCCTAGGCATCGGC
>CAZNBB010000200.1:0-5117 GCA_964571225.1 uncultured Gammaproteobacteria bacterium | reverse complement strand
CGGTCCGCAGGCGGTACAGGCGCTCAGCCTCGGCAACGAGGAGGTGGCCTTTCGGGCGCGGTTCAGCGGTGCACCCATGGACGTGCAGGCCCCTATATATTCCGTGCTGGCCATTTACGCCAAGGAGAACGGCCGCGGTATGATCTTCACGGAAGAGGATGGACTGCCTCCGCCCGAACAGCCCTCGCCCACCAAGCCGCCGGGCCGCCCCAGCCTGAAAGTGGTCAAGTAGGCCGCCTCGGCCCTTCTCAACTCTCCGGCAGTGGTCGATTCTCTTCGTCCAGCACCACCAGTATGCTGCACGGTGCCGATTCCAACAGCGATGCGTTCACCGACCCCTGCCACCAGCGGGCGAACCGGCTTCGGTTGCGGTGTCCGACAATGATGAGATCGGCGTCCACGGCGTTCGCGGTCTCGACAATGCGGACAACCGGTTCGCCCGCAGTCAGGTGTCCCTCCACCTGCAGACCCCCGGCGCTCAACTGGGCCACGCCTTCATCCAGTATCTCGCGCACGACACGGGCTTCTTCGCTGTACAGTTCGCCGGGACACATCGCTTCGGCGATGGCCGTTTCGGCGCCCTGACGCAATACCGCGAGCAGGTGGACCTCGGCGCCGCAGGCGCGGGCCAGGTCGGCGCCCTCACGCAGCGCCGCCCGGCCCGCCCTGGAGCCGTCATAACAGAGCAGCACGCGATGGTACATGGTCGATCTCCGATGGGACGGGCGAGTCGTTTCCGGTGGATTGCAGCCTGTCAGCGACCGGGCATGGCTTCAGCCTACCACAAGCCCGGCCGGTGCCGCGTGGCCCGGTTGCCCGGCCTCGCGACTCGACGTAGATTGGTGGCGCCTTCCCTGACGTGCGGAGCACCGGGCCAATGACGATCGAAGTGGTGCAGGGCGATATTACCGAACTGGACGTGGCGGCCATCGTCAATGCCGCCAACCAGTCCCTGTTGGGCGGCGGGGGAGTGGACGGCGCCATTCATCGGGCCGCCGGACCCGAACTCAAGGCCTACACGAGTCGGCTCGGCGGTTGCCAGACCGGTGAAGCGAAGGCGAGTCCGGGGTTCAGGCTGGCGGCGAAATGGGTGATCCACACGGTCGGGCCGGTCTGGCGGGGAGGCGGGGGCGGCGAGGAGCGGTTGCTGGACAGCTGCTATCGCAAAGCCTTCGAGCTGGCCCTGGAGAAGGGCGCCGCGACCATCGCCTTTCCCGCCATCGGTACCGGCGTATATGGATATCCGAAGCGGGAAGCGGCACGTATCGCCGTGACGGCAATGCGCGACTACGAGCACCGCTTCAAGCGCATCGTCGCGTGCTGCTACAGTGCCGACGATGCCGCTCTGTATCGATCCCTGCTGGCTCAGATGCCTGCTGACCGGCCGCAACGATAGCCGCTGCATCGTTGTGCAGTCCGCGCAACTTCAGCGCCTTCCACGACGATTCGACTTCATGCGGCGATTGCCGTCCGCAATTGCGTGGTCGGGCCGGACGGCATGGGCCCCGCCGGGCATAGGGGCGTCATGGCCGGTGGGGGAGTGCGAGCCGGCACAAGCCGGTCGATCAATCCGACAAGAGGAGTCTTCAATGGCAGCCGAGCACGAAAGCCGCGTGGTGGTCACCGACGTACACATGCCGTTTCTTTCCATGGTGGTCTTTATGGTGAAATGGGCGATCGCTTCGATTCCCGCCGTTATCATTCTTGCAGTGATCTGGTCGCTGGTGATGGCGCTGTTCGGCAGTGTGTCGGGTGGCTTTATGGCCGGGGGCGGCTACTTCGGTCACGGGCATTTTTGACCGACGAAGCCGTCGGCACCGGTTCCGGTGTCTTCGTCTGGCGAGCGGGCGGTGCTAGACTTCCGGCAGACCGGGCAGGACGCGGTCGGGCCGACGACGGCGTGATGCGAGGCTCATCCGGGTGGAACAGGCAGTTTCCGACAATGACATGCTCGCCAGACCGACCGCGGCGGTGGTCTGCGAACTGACGACGTCCTTTCTCGATGACGCGGTGGCCGCCTGTGCGCGCCTGGAAACCCAGGCCGATGAGCGCGCATTGCATGATTTCCGCGTCGCGCTCCGACGTTTGAGAAGCACGCTGCGCGCTTATCGCGATTACACGGATCAATGGCTCCCCCGCAAGCTGCGGCGCCGGGCGAGCAAGCTGTCCCGCGCGACCAATGTGGCCCGGGACAGCGAAGTGCAGGCCGATTGGCTGCGTTCGGTCAGAGCCCGGATTCGTCCCCACGAGCGACCCGGTTACCAGTGGTTGCTGAACACCATCGATACGCGGGTTCGGGCCGCCTACCAGGACATGCGAGCCGCCGACATCCCAGGACATTTTCAGACGTTCGATGCCAAGCTGCGGCGGCGTATGACCGGTGACGGCAAGCAGGCCGGGGGCGAACCATTCGGCTGCGCGCTGGAAAAGCGTCTGCAGGATGCGGGCGCCGAGTTGAATGCGCATCTGCAGCGCATTCGGTCGCTTGCCGACGAGACCGAGGCGCACCAGGCCCGCATAGCGGCCAAACGCCTGCGGTACCTGCTCGAGCCGGCAAGCGCATACCTGCCCGACGGTGCCGAGGCCGTTCGGCAGATGAAGCAGCTTCAGGACCTGCTCGGCGAAATCCACGACACCCAGGTCATGGAACAGACGCTCGTGTACCTGGTTCAAATCGCAGCGGCGGAGAAGGCCAAGCACCTCATGGAATTGACGCTGGAAGACGAGGCCGGCACGGTGCTGGCCATCGAGCGGCGCCGGGGCTATCGGGCGGGCTTGCTGGCAGTGGGGACTCTTGTGCGGGAGCGTCGCCGGTCGTTGTTCGAGGAATTGCACCGCCGGCTTGCGGCGGGTGACATGTTGTCTCTAGTGGACGCCGTCTGCAAGGGAGACGCGTGCCGACAGGGCCTGGCAAACTGACGGGGCTCAGGCCTCGGACCTGGACGGCGCCGGGATGGCCTTGCCGGGATTGAGTATGCCGTTGGGATCGAACTGGGCCTTGATGGCCCGCATCAGGTTCAGCGTCACCGGGTCGATCTCCCGCGCGACGAAATCGCGTTTGACCAACCCGATGCCATGTTCGCCTGACAGGGTGCCGCCCAGTTTCAGCACCAGGGCGAATACCCGGTCCAGGCATTGGTCGGCATTCGCCAACTGCGCCGGATCGTCCGGGTCCACCAGCAGGTTGACGTGGATGTTGCCGTTGCCGGCATGACCGAAGTTGACGATGGTGATGCCGAACTCGACGGCCAAGGCTTCCAGACCGTCGATCAACGCCGGCATTTGGGAGACGGGTACCACCACGTCTTCGTTGATCTTCTTGGGCGCCACGTTGCGCAGTGCCGGCGACAGAGCCTTGCGTGTGGCCCACAACGCTTTCACCTCGGCCTCGGTGGCCGCCGTGCGCACCTCCACGGCGCCCGCGCTTGCCGCGTCCGCAACAGCCCGGACCGCCTCGTTGATGCAGGCGTGGGGGCCATCCACCTCGATCATCAGCATGGCGCCGGCGCGCTCGGGCAGATCGGCCTGGGAATAGCTGCATTTCGATGGCGTTGCCGTCGATGAACTCCAGAGCGCAAGGCGTCGCCGGCTGCGCCATGATGGCGGCCACCGCGCCGGCGGCGGCGTTCATGTCCGGATATACCGCCCGCAGCGTGCGGCGCGCCGGCTGGATGGGGGTCAGCTTCAGGGTCGCCTCGGTAATGACCGCCAGCGTGCCCTCCGAGCCGATCAGCAGCCGGGTCAGGTCGTATCCAACCACGCCTTTGGTGGTGGAGACACCGGTGCGGATTTCATCGCCGCCGGCCGTGACCGCACGCAGGCCCAGGGTGTTTTCCCGAGGCGTGCCGTACTTGACGGCCCGCGGCCCGGCCGAGTTGTATGCCAGATTGCCACCCACGGTGCATACCGCGGCGCTGGTGGGATCGGGCGGCCAGAAGAAGCCGTGGGCGGCGGCCGCATCCTGCACATCCTGGTTGGTGACGCCGGGTTCGACCACCATCAATCGGTTCGCCGGGTCGATCCGCAGTATCCGGTTCATGCGTTCCAGGGCCAGAACCAGAGCCTTGTCCAGGGGAACGGTGGCGCCGGTGGTGCCGGTACCACGCCCGCGGGCCACCACCGGAATGCGCGCTTCGTTGCACAGGCGCAGAATGGCCCGGATCTGGTCGTGCCGGCGCGGAAAGGCGACAGCGCCGGGCAGGGCCTGGCGCCGGCTGTTGTCGTAGCCGTACGGTACGATGTCGGCGGCGTCGGTCAGCAGTTGGTCGCTGCCGACGATGGCGGCCAACTCGTCGAGAAGCGACCGGGTGAGTGTGCCGTAGGCCTGTGCTGTCATGCTGGCCGGCTCCGGCTGCGCCGTGGGAGGTCAGTCAATGTATTCGAACAGTTTGACGACCCGCTGCACGCCGCCGACCTGCCGCACCTCGTTGGTGACCGCGGTCGCCTCGTCGTGCTTGAGCAATCCCATGAGATAGACGGTGCCGTTTTCCGTCACCACTTTGACCCGCGTCGGATCGAAGCCGGGATAGCCCTGGATGTGGAACAGGCTCGTCTTCACTTTGGCCGTGATCAGGGTATCGCTGCTGCGGCTCATCATCGAGCTGGGAGCCGCAATGGTGATTTCGTTGTGCACCCTGCGTACATGCGGGATGTTCTGTACGAGGTCGGTGGCCTTGGCGCGCAGTGCTTCGGTGGGCGTTTCCCCGGTCAGCAGCACAATGCCGTTGTAGCAGGTGACGCTGATATGGGACTGGGAGCTGAGGTCGCTGTTGTCGCGGATCGCTTGGGCACCCTTGAACTCGATTTCCTGATCCTCGATCACCTGGCCGGCCGTGCGCCGGTCATGGACGACGGCTATACCGGTGGCGGCGCCAGCGGCGAGCAGCCCGGCGCAGCCGGTGACAGTGGTGGACAACACGCAGCCAAGCAGCAGCAGTGGCACCAGTGTCTTATTCATGAATCAATTCTCCTGTCCGAGCAGTTGCTGATCGATGAGGTCGCACAGGCAGTGGATGATCAACACGTGCACCTCCTGGATGCGGGCGGTGGATGAATGCGCCACTCTGGCTTCCACGTCGTCCGGGTCCAACATGCCGGCGACTGCACCTCCATCGCGT
>CAZNBB010000199.1:3864-5197 GCA_964571225.1 uncultured Gammaproteobacteria bacterium | reverse complement strand
GCGGTATCGGGCAGCGCCACCGTGCAGCAGGCGGCCGACTACATGCGCAGCAAAGGCGGGGTGGTGGTGGTCGCCGCCGGCAACAGCGGCGGCCTGGTCAGTACGGCACCCAGCAACTCCATGCTGTCGGTGTCGGCCACCACGTCCAGCGACACCCTGGCGAGCTGGTCGAGCTACGGCAACTACGTGGACCTGTCGGCGCCGGGCGTCGGTATCTGGTCCACCACCAACGGTGGCGGCTACGCGGCGGTGAGCGGTACGTCGTTCTCCAGCCCCATCACCGCCGGGGTAGCGGCCCTGGTGCTGTCGGTGAACCCTGCGCTGACGCCCACCCAGGTGGACGATATTCTCACGAGTACGGCCGTCGACCTGGGCACGCCCGGCTACGACGAGTACTTCGGCTACGGGCGGGTGGATGCGGCCGCTGCGGTGGCTGCCGCGCTCAACACCCAGACGGATACCACCGCCCCGACGGCGAGCATCACTTCGCCTGCCGGCGGCGCGACCGTTTCGGGTACCGTCACCGTGGCCGTCAACGCCACGGACAACACCGGCGTCACCAAGGTGGAGCTGTACGTGGACGGCCAGGTGGTGGGCACGGACCTTTCCGCGCCCTACACCTTCAGCTGGGACACCACCGGCCACGCCGACGGCAGTGCAACGCTGACCGCCTACGCTTACGATGCCGCCGGCAACAAGGGCAGCGCGGCACCGGTCGCGGTCACCGTGTCCAACAACACCACCAGCACGGTGTCCGATACCCAGCCGCCCACCGTCGTGATCACCAGTCCGGCGAACGGCAGTCAGGTCAGCGGCACGGTGAAGATCGACGTCAGCGCCCAGGACAACCAGGCCGTCAGCCAGGTGGAATGCCTGGTGGACGGTGCCGTGCTGGGGGTGTCCACGTCCAGTCCGCTCCAATGCAACTGGAACACCCGCAAGGTCGCGGCAGGGACTCATACGATCTCGGCCCAGGCCGTGGACGCCGCCGGCAATCAGGCGAGCACCTCGATCCAGGTGACGGTGGCCGGGGGCAGCCCCCAGGGGCATGGCAAGGGGAAGAAGTGACGCGCCCTTCTCTCTACGGCCGGGGATCGGCGAGCGGTTCGCTCAGCATGAGATGAAAGGTGGACGAATCGACCGCCAGTCTGGCGCGCACGTGTTCGTCGATCCACACTGACACGCGGGTTCCGTAAGGTGCGAGTGCGTCGAGCAACTGCTCGACGTACGCTGTCTGCTCGGCACACAGGCTGTTGAGGGCGAGGGTCACCGTGGCGCCGGATCGGCGCAGCAGTCTCCTGAGGCGATACCCGGTAGCCCGGTAGAAGGCCCG
>CAZNBB010000199.1:0-3764 GCA_964571225.1 uncultured Gammaproteobacteria bacterium | reverse complement strand
CGGATCGGCGCAGCAGTCTCCTGAGGCGATACCCGGTAGCCCGGTAGAAGGCCCGCTCCATCGGTCCGTTGAGCAGCAGGTGCAGCTCGGCGCGCCCTTGGGCGAGCCTTGTGGTGATGTGCAGGTGGCCGGCGCCCATGGCCTGGGCCCAGCGTCGGCGCAACGCCGAGGCGGCCCGTTCCGCCAGCCGTCGTGTCCGTTCATCGTCTCTGGTGAAATGCCGCTGCACATAGTCCGCCATGCTGAGCCCTGCAATCCAGTCGATCAGGACCTGGGGCCAGCCGCGGGGGTGAACGGTCCGCAGGTTCCCCAGAAAACGAGCTACCCGCAGGGGGCCGCCGGCCAGCAGGCCATGGGCGGCGAAGCGGGCGGCGATGGTGAGCCGGTCCCGCAGACGGTATTCGCTGGTGTAATTGGGCTGGCGCAGCTCGCGCATCTTGTTGCGGATCCGTCCGGCGATCGCTGCGTCGGTGAACAGCGCCCGGTACAGCCGCTGGTAGTGATCCACCATGGCCTCATAGGACATGCGGGCCGGCACGAAGTTGGTCCACGGTTTGGTGTTGTCGCCGTGGCCGGCTGCCGGCAGCAAACGGTGTTCCCGTTCCAGACGCTCGTACAGGGGGGTGTGGGGCAATGCCGTGAGCAGCCCCACCATGGCGACCTGTATGCCCGCCGCCTCGATGAACCGGGATTGGGCGGCAAAGCTGTCCAAGGTGTCGTTGTCGAAGCCCACGATGAAGCCGGCCAGAATGTCGATGCCGTGGCGGTAGATCGTGCGCACGGCGTGCAGCGGGTCCTGGCGCAGATTCTGGGTCTTGCGGGTCTCCTTCAGACTCTCGGGGTCGGCCGATTCGATGCCGATGAAGACCCAGGTGAAATTGGCGGCGCGAAACAGCTCGAGCAGGGCTTCGTCCTCGGCGAGATTGATGGAGACCTCGGTGCCGAAGTTGAAGGTGTAGCGGTGCCGGCGCTGGTAGTCGGCGAGAAATTCCAGCAGCGCGCCGGCCGCTTTCTTGTTGCCGATCAGGTTGTCGTCCACGAAGAACACACTGCGCACGCCGCGCTCGCGGAGCAGGTCCAGCTCCCGCCCCACCTGTTCGGGGGACTTGGTGCGCGGCCTGCGCCCGAACATCACGATGATGTCGCAGAACTCGCAGCGATAGGGGCAGCCCCGGGAGAACTGCAGGCTGACGGTGGTGTACTGCTCCAGCCGCAGCAGGTCGTAGCGCGGTGGCGGGGAATCGGTCAGCTTCACGACGCCGGTTTCCCGGTACAGGGGTTGGGGGGCGCCCCGTTCGAAGTCGGCGCAGAAGACCGGCCAGATGTACTCGGCCTCTCCGGCGACCACGCTGTCGGCCAGGGGCTCGAAGCGTTCCGGACACAGGGAGGCGTGGCTGCCGCCTGCGACCACGTAGTAGCCGCGCTCCCGGTAGTAGCGCAGCAGTTCTTCCTGGCGCTCGAACTGGGCAGCCATGCCGCAGATGCCGATGATGTCGGCTTGCGGGGCGAGGGGGATGGTTTCCACGTTCTCGTCCACGATGGTCACGTCCCAGTGCGCGGGACAGAGCGCGGCCAGGGTGGCCAGGCCCAGGGGCGGATTGATGGCGCGCTTGCCCGGCAGGATCCGTTCAAGGGACCAACGGAAGCTCCAGAAGCTTTCCCGGAACCGCGGATTGATCAGTAGCATCCGTACCCGGCGGTATCCGTCTTGGCTGGCGGGCTGCGCATTGTTCAAGCGCTCCACCGTGTCCATATCGAGTCCTCTTCGGCTGCTTGGGCGTGATTACCATAGTCCCTTCTTCGGCTGCCGTGGCTGACGTGAGTCATGAAAAGCGCAGATCTATACTGTGACGGCATCGTTGCGGCAAGGCGTGCGCTGGTGAAAATGGAAGGGGTGTCCGCTGGGGGCCCGACGGTTTATGCTTTCTTGACAGGCGGGCTGGATCGCAGGCGGCATGTCGATTGTGCCGTGGTTAACCGTCGTTCAGGGGCTGGGGAGTGCAGGGCGGTGTTTGCACGCCATGGGCCCGCGCCAGCTGCGCTGCCTTTCGGATGCCGCGAAGTCCGGCAGGCTCGGACCGGGAGTCGGGGGCGATCCTTGGCTGATTGCAGCGGTGAATCATCTAATGGCAGTTCCATCAGGACCCGTTTAGGGTGTATCCGGTGGGGTCACAGAGCGACCGACTGCTGCCGCCCGGATTGGGAGAACCAATGAAGGACACAGACGCCAAAGCAGCGCTGACCATCCTGGGTGGGAGCCCGTTGTTCCAGGGCGTGCCGCGAGCGACCCTCGAGGGGATGGTCAACGCCCTCAGCAGGGAGCAGTGGCGGCGTCGATGTTTCGTCATGGGGCCCCAACAGACTGTCGATAGTTTCTACGTTCTCCTCAAAGGTCGTGTGAAGGTTACCCGGCAGAACCTGAAGACCGGTCGCGAAGTAACCCTGTTTCTGTTGGGGCCGGGCGACGGGTTCAACGTGGTGAGTCTCCTGGATGGGCGCAGGCAGGATGTCTCTGCCCAGACGTTGGACGATGTAGTGGCCCTGTCCGGTTCTTCTGACTTGTGGCACGGATGGCTGGACACCGATCCGCAGTTCCGTCGCGCGTTTCGCGGATATGTCGATAGCCAGTTGCGCTATCTTGCCGATCTGGCTGGCGACCTTGCGGTGCACGACACCATGACTCGCCTGGCCCATTTGATCCTGCATTATTTCGACGGCGAGGAACAGGGCACTTCTGCACGTACAAACCTGATACAGGACCTGTCCCACGAAGAACTGGCCCACATGATCGGTACGGTGCGCGTGGTGGTGAACCGGCTGCTCGCAGAGCTAAAGCGCGAAGGTATCGTGGACACCGAAGGCGGGAAATTGCGCGTGCTCGATCTTGAAAGGCTGCTACGGAAGGCGGAGCGCGACGTCAGCGGCGCCGCTCCGAGTCTGCCGACCGACTAGATCGTAGGCTGAGCTTAGTGGGCCCTCGAAGCCCTGTGCGCAACTGGTTCTCCGAACGCCCATCGTTTCGCAACTCTCCACTGTAACTTGGGTTATACCGCTTGGCGTTGCGTCCAGCCTACACTCGGTGCGTCTTCAGGCATCCCCGGGCGCCGCCCGTTGGATGCACCGGGAAACTCACTTCGCATCGAAGTAATCGCTACCCCGCAGGATCGCATGGTAAGCGTTGGTGCGCGCACCCTGCGAAAGGCAGCATCTACAGAACAGATGAATTCCTCTGATTGGCAAGCGGCAACGCGTGTTCTGGCGGAAAGCCCGCTTTTCAAAGAGCTGCAACCGTGTGTTCTGCAGAGCCTCTTAGGCAGGCTGAAACCGGAGCGTTGGTCGCGCCGCTCTTCTGTCATGAGTCCCAGACAAACGTTGGATCGGTTCTATCTGTTGGTAAGAGGTCGGGTGAAGATCACGCGCCAGAACCTGAAGACCGCCCGCGAAATCACCCTGTTTCTGTTGGGGCCGGGCTCTGCCTTCGGACTGATGAGCCTGGCGGACGGACTATTCGGCAGTGTCTGCGCGGAGACTCTCGACGATGTTCTCGCCCTGTCAGGCCCGGCCGAACTGTGGGAAGCGTGGTTGGCGACTTATCCGACACTCCGGGAGTCCATGAGTGCCTATGTAACCGGCCACTTGAGCAAGCTGGCCGAGCTCGCCAGTGATCTTGCCCTTCACGACACAAGGACACGGCTGGCGCGGCTCATCCTGCGCAACCTCGGCAGGCCCGCCGAAAGCCTCGATCCGGAAGGCGCGCTGATACG
>CAZNBB010000198.1:0-5220 GCA_964571225.1 uncultured Gammaproteobacteria bacterium | reverse complement strand
GTGAAGCGGACAATTCCAGCAGCGACCTGCACATCACCAGCAAATACAACAGCGGCTACAACGTGGCCGGTGTGCTGGGCTGGAACTACGGTCAAAACTGGCGCGCCGAAGCGGAAATCGGTTATCGCCGCAACGGGCTGGACAAGCTCGTGGTGGACAAGGCAACCGGAACGGGGCTGGCCGGCGGACAGACTTACGCCGCCCATGGCCATCTGGGCACCACGGACGTCATGGGTAATCTATGGTACGACTTCAATATGGGCGATGGTTGGAAGCCGTACGTGGGCGGCGGCATCGGCTGGGCGCATATCAACGCGAACAATGTGTCCGCCAACGGCATTCCGTTGGTGGACGACACTTCCAACGTGTTCGCCTATCAGTTGGGCGCCGGCATCGGCTATGCGTTGACGCCGCGCACGACGGTATCGGTGGACTACCGCTATTTCGCCACTAAGGATCCCACCTTCACGGACACGGCTACCGGGACCCTGTTCAACCCCCAGTACCCCCCAAACAAGGTCGTATTGTGTCTGGGTTATGGCTTCTGTGGGAGCCTGCCGCGGACCGGGACCACCGGTCCCGGTCCGCGGCGACCCACGCAGCGGGTCCCTGCGCACGCACTCCGGCGCCGGGCAACCGACCGGGACCTATCGGCCGTCGTTGCTTGCCGGGGTTCGTGCGTTGACGCCGATGCCGGTCACTGGTGAGGCGGACGCTCCGGTGGGGGATTCCGCTTTCTCCGGCAGAAAACGAACCTGCAGCATGGCAATGATGCCCAGACCGACGTTCAGCCACAACACGTTGGCGGGATTCCAATAGGTTGTCAGCGCCCCCAACGCCATCACTGCCAGGGCGCCGCAGCCGTTGGCCAGCCCAAGGGCGAGCCCCGCGCCCAGGGATCGGTTTTCGGGCAGTATGTCCTGTCCCATAAGAATGGTGACCGGGAGGGTGGCGAACAGGGCGATACCGATCAGACCGAGCAGAACCCATAACCACGGTCCCGAGGAGAGCAGAAACAGCGCCAGTAGCAGCGCAGAGAGCGAGCTTGCCGCGAACAGCACCGGGCGACGACCGAAGCGGTCGGCCAGGTGTCCGCCGGCGACGTTGCCGATGATGCCGGTCACCAGCAGGGCGCTGACCAGAGAGGCGCCGGAAACAAGGGAACCGCCCTGCCGGTGCCAGATGAGCGGCACGAACGTTACCAGACTGAACATCATGGTGGCCCGCAATGCGGAATAGGTCACCACGTTGAGCAGCGCCCGCCGGTGATGACGCCAGGCGATAGGCGGTGAGTCAGGATGCCGGGCGGGCAGCCGGGGCACATAGTGATGTAACAATGGCAGGGTCAGCAGAGCGGGCAGGGCCAGCAACCACAAGGCGCCCAGGCCCAGGTGCACGACCACCAGGCTGGCCAGCACGGGCCAGACGCCCCGACCGAGTTCCCCGCCCACCAGGAACACCGACATAAAAGCACCGTCGCGACCGGTGCTCAGCCCCCGTACCGCCGCGAGGGCCTGGGGGTGGAACATAGAGTTGGTCAAGCCAATGAGCAGCAGCGCCAGCAGCAGGCTTCCATAGCCGGGCGCAAGTCCCACCGCTGCGCCGCCGACAGTGGTGCCGGTGATGCCGACAAAGATCATCGTTCGCCCGCCCACGCGGTCCGAGAGCCAGCCGTACAGTGGCTGCAGGGACTGCCCAAGCAGAAGCGTACCCATGATGGTGCCGGCCAGTGCCACCGGCGCGTGCAGGGTAAGCAACACGGCCGGTAGCACCCCGGGCAGGTAATTGGCCGCACCGTCGTTGAGAAAGTGAGTCCAGGAAAGCGCTGCAAGGCGCCGGCGTGCAGGCGCGGCGGCCGGAGTTGCGGACGGGGTCATGGAAGGGTCGGGGCACAGAGTCTGCAATCGAAGCGCGCATTGTAGCGCATCCGTGCGGGATTGCTTCGCGGTGGAAATCACCACCGGTTTTATGGAACTTTGCCGCTGAGCCAACCCCAGGTTCACAATCGACGGTGATGATCCGGGCACAATGCGCGGTGCACGCCGATGGTTGTGCCTTCTGTGTGTGTACGGGGCGCAGAGGTTGGAATACACCGGCCTTGTCGATAGTCATACAGGTGGCGACGGCCGACTTACCCCGACAGCGGGATGAAGACGCCTCCAGGCGGATCGGTCAGGCCCGGGCCGCGCCTTGCCGGCCCGGCACGCAATCGCAAAATGGATAGGAGGACTCAATGAAGAGATCGAACCTGTTTGCAGTACTCATCGCGGCCCTGGTGGCGGCCCTCGGCGGCATGCAGCCGGCGGCGGCCGCCGACTGGTCCGTGTACAAGGACTACTCGTTCAACAAGCTCAAACTGGCCCACCCGCAGCCGTTCGCCAAGCAGCATGCTTTGTTGCAGGTCAGCGAGGCGAATCCGCATCTGTGGACTCTGGCGCTCAACAATGCGGCAAACCTCATCAACTACTTCGGGCAGGACAAGGTGCAGGTGGTGGTTGTCAGCTACGGTCCCGGTCTCAAAATGCTGCTCCACAACAGCAGGGACGCAAAGCGGATCGCCAGCCTGAGTGCGGAGGGCGTGGAGTTCGACGCCTGCCACAACACCATGGAGCACATGAAACGCAAGATCGGACATCTGCCGAAGTTGGTTGCTTCCGCGGTGGTCGTTCCTGCCGGTGTGGTCCGTATCATGCAGCTGGAACAGCACGGGTACGATTACATCAAGCCCTGATCGTCGGTGCCGTGGACCGGCGCCGGGCGCCCGGTAGAGGGGCGGTGACCGATAATGCGGGTCGTCGCCCCTTTTCTCTGGATGGCTCTCGTGCGGCGCGTATCAGCCCATCCCGGACATTACGGCGCGAGCATCCAGCGAGTGGAACATCCATATGGAAAGACCCAGCAGCAAGACGAGCAGCGGTACGGTCAGCCAGAACCCCAACGTGTGCCAGCGCTGGGTCTCCGACCAGTCGAGATGGAACAGGAAGTGGGTCTGGGCGAGCACGCCCAGTAAGGCGATCGTCGAGATGGCTACCCTTCCGTAGAATTGAGACAGCGCGTGGGTTGCCACCAGCCCGAAGGACAACCCCATCAGCGCCAACGATAGGAGAAAGCCTGTCAGGTAGCCGCGAGTACTGGCCAGTCGGACTTCGGGGTGGTCGAGCGGATTCGGCTGCTGGTGGGACATTAGAGCTTCCCCTGCAAGTAGACGAACGTGAAGATGAATACCCAGATCAGAGCCTGAAAGTGCCAGAAGATCCTCAGGTTCAGAAGACGGTAGACGACGCCCTCCGTGAACCCTTGGCGCAGAACCTGGGCGACCATTACAGCCATCCACAACAGCCCGAACAACATATGCAGACCGTGGGTCAGTACGAGGGTGTAGTAGCTGGACAGGAATCCGCTGCGTTCCGGCACGATACCCTGTTGGGCCAGCGCCGCGAATTCATGTATTTCCATCCCGAGAAAGCCCGCGCCGAGCAGGAACGCCACACCAATCCAGCGCACGACACTTCCTTGTCTGCCCCGTTTGAGGGCGGCCATGGCGATCCCGAACGCGAACACACTGGCGAATACCAACGCCGTCTCCACGAACGCCGGGACCAGATGCACCACCTGTTCGGCGCCGGGGCCGCCCGCATTGTTGTGCCAGAGAATGGCATAGGCGGTGAAAATCGATGCGAACAGCATGGCGTCCGTCAGCATGTACAGCCAGAACCCGAGGGTCCGGGTGGAAATCATGTCCGGGCCGGGATGGGCGTCGTTCCAGAGAACGATGCTGCCGGCGTCTTCGGTTTCTGCCTCGTTCGAACTCATTGATGACTCCTTCTGCGGTCCCGGCGGGAACATCCCCCGTGGGCGTGGATGCGGTTCCAGTGAATCAACCGCCGACGCTTTGTCTCGAAGGCATCCGCGTCGATGCAACCACACCGGCAGCCGGCTCGCCGACGGGTGCTTCCTCGCCGATCGCGTCTGGCTCAGGTTCGAGGTAAGCGCGTTCCATGCGTTCGACCTCGGCGGCCGTAATGACGTATCCGGTATCCTTGTGGAAGGATCGCCAGACGACCACGCCAATCAGCGCAAGCAGTGCACAGGCCGCCAGCCACCAGATGCGCCACACCATGGCAAAGCCGAACATGAACGCCACTGCCCCCAGCACGGCAGGTACGTATGTGTTCTTCGGCAGGTGTATGTCCTGGAAACGGTCGGGCACCAGCCTGGTCAGGCCGCGCTCCTTTCGCCAGGCCCACTCGTCCCGGGCGTGTATCTGGGGGATGACGGCGAAGTTGTAGAACGGAACTGGCGAGTGGGTCATCCATTCCAGGGTGCGGGTGCTTCCCCAGGCGTCCGCCTCGGCCCGGTTACTGTGGCGGTCCCGGATGCTGACGTAGAGCTGCTTGAACTGGTAGTACGCTGCGACGCAAAACAGGCCAATGCCGACCTGCTCAGCGACCAGCAGGGGGTACCAGCTGGAGTGGGAGACGTAGTCCAACCGCCTCGTCATCCCCATGAAACCCAGAATGTACATGGGGGTGAACACCATGATGGCGCCCGCGATCCAGAACCAGACCACCCGCTTGCCAGAGGCCTCGTCCAGCTTGAACCCGAACACCTTCGGGAACCAATAGCTGATTCCGCCGAGCGCCGCGAAGGAGATTGTCATAAGCCAGGAATGGAAGTGAGCGATCAGGAACACGCTGTTGTGCACCTGATAGTCGATGGCCGGCATGGCCAGCATCATTCCCGTCAGCCCCCCGATGAACAGGAACGAAAGGGCGCCGATTGCCCACAACATGGGCGTGTCGAAACGCAGCCTGCCCCGGTACATGGTGAATGCCCAGTTGAATACCTTCACGCCGGTGAAGATTCCAACCGCCATCGAGCTCATGCTGAAGAAAGCGATCACATCGGGTCCTGCGCCCATCACGAAAAAATGGTGCATCCAGACCGACCATGAAACTCCGGAAATGCCAAGCGCGGCCAGCACCATAGTGGTGTACCCGAACAATGGCTTTCTGGAGAATGTAGGGATGACTTCCGACATGATCCCGAATGCCGGGAGAACGAGAAAGTAGACCTCCGGATGACCCCAGACCCAGAATAAGTCCGTGTAGAGCATGACGTTGCCGCCCAGGGCGGCAGTGTAGAAGTGGGTGCCGAGGTAGCGATCGAGCGCCAGCAGGAAGAGGGCGCCTGCCAGTACCGGAAAAGCACTGATCACGA
>CAZNBB010000197.1:0-5232 GCA_964571225.1 uncultured Gammaproteobacteria bacterium | reverse complement strand
TCCGAGAATCATGCGCAGGGTGGTGGTCTTGCCGGCACCGTTGGGTCCCAGGAAGCCGAAGCAGCGCCCGGCCGGTACCGTGAAGTCGATGTCGCGGACCACGGGCTGTTGATTGAATCGCTTGCTCAGCCCGCGGGCTTCGATGATGTCTGCCATGCATGGCTCCCTGCTGGATGGGCGCCCATTCTACGCGGCCCATGGCGGCTGCACAGCCCGCGCCGGGCTGGCACCGGCGCCGGGCTGGCGCATAGTATGGACGCCATGAACTCACCGACGGGAGCCTGCTGATGAGCGCACAACCGTATTCCATCCATGCCCTGGAGCTGGGGCCGATGGAAAATTTCATCTACCTGATCCACGACCACGCCACCGACCGGGCGGCGGTTGTCGACCCGGCCTGGGATGTGCCCGAGGTGCTGGCCCTGGCGGACAAGCTGGGGGTGCGCATCACCGACATTCTGCTGACCCATAGCCATCACGACCATATCAACGGCATCGAACAGGTGCTGGAGCGCTACGATGCCCAGTTGCATCTGGCCAAGGCCGAAGCGCGCTTCTGGGGTCGCTATCTGGACCTGCCCACCCTGCACCATGGCGGCGACGTGATCGCCGTGGGCGAGACCGACGTGCAGCTGCTGCATACGCCGGGCCACACGCCCGGCTCGGCCTGCTACCGGCTGGGCGACGATCTGATCACGGGCGACACCTTGTTCGTATTCGGGTGCGGGCGCTGCGACCTGAGCGGCGGCGATCCCGAACAGATGTACGAAACCTTGAAGGATCTGACAGCAACGCTGCCGGCCGATGCCGTTATTCATCCCGGCCACAACTACGCCGACCGGACCACGTCCACCGTTGCCGAGCAGATCGAAGGCAATCCGTTCCTGCATTTCGATCAGCGCGAGCGGTTCGTGGAATACCGCATGCACTATCACGACCGCCATCGCCACAGCCCTTATCACGCTGTGGCGCGCGGCCAGGAAATGCCCTGACGGGCCGGTTGGAGCCGAGCGCGACGATCGGCTGATGGCCCGTCCGCCGTCCCATGTGATGGGTTTCGACGACGGTCCGTTCGAGCGTACCCACCGGGGCGACGTGTGGTTGGTGGGTACGGTCTTCGCCGGCCTGCGGCTGGAAGGGGTGCTGACCGCCAAGGTGCGCCGGGACGGCGTCAACAGCACCCGGGTGCTGAACGAAATGGTGGGCGGCTCGCGTTTTGTAAGCCACCTGCAGGCGCTGCTGGTGCAGGGCATCGCATTCGCAGGCTTCAATGTGATCGATCTGCAGGCCCTGCACGAATCGCTGGGGGTGCCGGTGGTCGCGGTGGCGCGTCGCCGGCCCGATCTCGAAGCCATCCGGCGAGCGCTGCTCACCCGGGTACCCGGCGGGGCCCGCAAATGGGCGCTGATCGAAAAGGCAGGGCCCATGGAGCCGGCTGCGGGCGTGTACGTACAGCGGGCGGGCATCTCCCTGTCGGCTACTGAAGCGCTGGTACGTCGGCTGGCCGTCAACAGCGCCCTGCCCGAGCCTTTGCGCAGTGCGCACCTGATAGCCGGCGCTCTGGCCACCGGGCAGAGTCGGCACCGTCCTTAGGGAGCCTCTGCACAGGCCGCAGGACAGGAGCACCCGGAACGCGTGTGTGCCCCCTGTAAACCCGGCTTGCCCAGGGGGCAAACCGGCCAGCGCGTTCGTGTGTTCAGTCCACCATGCGGGTCTTCATCTCCGCGCGCCGGCGCCCGCCCATCCACAACCAGACCAGTCCCCCGGGCAGGCTCGCCACCAGCACCGCCAGGCCCACCAGCACCGACAGTACTACCGCCCGTTGCAGGTCCACGCCCAGCTGGCTCAGGTAAAAGACCATCAGTCCCTCGCGCACGCCCCAGCCGGCCAGGGAGATGGGAATGACTGCAATCAGGCTGACCACCGGCCAGATGACCCAGATGGCGGTCTGGTCCAGGTGCAGGCCCAGGGAACGGCTCACCGCCCAGAACACCGCCACGAACAGTACCTGCACGATCAGTGACAATACCGCCACCCGCACCAGATTGGGCCCGCGTCGGAATACCGCCCGCAGGGCGATGCGCGCCTGCAGCACCTTTTCCCCCGCCGGCTGCAGCCGTCCGGACATGACCCGGTCCACCGGCACGTTGAGCAGCACCGCCAGGCCCCCGAAATAACCGAACGCGATGACCGCCAGTACCGCGCCCAGGTGAGCGACCATGGCCACTTCCCGGCCCAGCACCAGGTAGCCCGCCAGCACCAGCGCCACCAGCGCGCCCAGGCCCAGCAGGCGGTCGCCCAGCACGGCGGCGGCGGCCAGGGTCAGGCTCCCCGAATGGCGGCCGCTGTAGAACGCCCGCGCCGTGTCCCCCGACAGGGAGCCGGGCAGAACCTGATTGAAGAAGGCGCCTACCAGGTTGAGGGCGAGCAACTCGTGCAGGGGGATGGGACGTTCCAGACTGTACATGATGGAACGCCAGCGCACGGCCGCCACCGCCAGGCTGAGCAGGTACAGGCCGCTGGCCAGCAGGAACCAGGCGGGGTCGGCGGCCACCAGGGTGCGGCCCAGGGAGTCCCAGTTCAGGCGGCTGGCGATCCAGGCCAGCAGGCCTACCGTGATCACGGCCTGCCGTATCTTTTTGCGGGGGGGTCCGCACTGGCCGGACACGGCGCGCCGCCGCGCCGGTCCGCGTCTGCCGCTGGAAGCCGGTCTCTGGAGCGGCGGGCGGCGGGTGGTACCATGGTGCGGAGGTCGCCGCCGTCGTTGCCGGCGGTGGCCAGGCAGTGGAAATTCGATGAACCCATGATGGCGATATTCAAGAAGTGGTTGCCGCGGGCGCTGCTGGTGGCGGCAGCGTCGATGCCGCTGGCCGCGTCGGCCGGGCTGCCCGGGTGGGTGACCCGGGGCGAGCGCCTGTCCTACAAAGTCTATCTGTGGGGCATCCCCGCCGGTGGCGCCGAATTCTACTATGCGCCCGGCAACGGTCCGCACCGCGACGAGTATCGCATCATCGCGCGGCTGTGGACAGCGGGAGGTATGGCGCATCTGTTCCGGGTGCGGGACCGTGTGCAGGTGGAAGGGTCCCAGGACATCGCGGAGCACCGGCTGTTCCTGACCCGCAAGTTCTACCAGCAGCTGCACGAGGGTCACTACCGGGCCAACCGGGTGGTGACCTACGACCGCCGACAGGGTAAAGCTGTTTTCGTGAATCGGCGCGCGCCGCACAGCAAGCCGGAGACCTCCAAACTGCTCGCCGGCATGCGAGACATGTTCTCTGCGCTCTACTACCTGCGGGCGACGGTGCAGGACGCCCAGGTGGGCCGCAGCTTCACCCTGCCGGTACACGATCTGACCCGTTCCTACCGCCTGCAGGTGGCGGTGGTGCGGCGCGAGAAGCTCAACACCGCGCTCGGGCCGGTGCAGACCCTGCTGGTGCGGCCCAGGGCCCGGGAACTCGGGTCGCGGAAGCCCGCGGACGCGGATCGGTCCGACGAGCTGCGCATCTGGGTCACGGACGATCAGCGACGGCTGCCGGTGCGCCTGCAGATGACGCTGTCGGTGGGTTCGTTTACGGCCGACCTCATCAGTGCAGGACCGCCGGATACCCCGTCCCGTGCACCCGCCGACCTGCCGGCCGTCGGCCAGCTCGGAGCATCCGCGGCGGGAAGCGGGTCCTGATCCGCCGTCGACGGGGCCGGCCTGCCCATGCATGGATAACGGGGATGCCGGCGCAGTACCGATGGGGCTGGGTGCTGGCCGGAGCCCGGCGCGTGTAGCTGGGGGGCAATTCCCTGCTTGACGTACGTCAATGTTCCGGGCTTTGCCTGTGCCATACTCAGCTTGAAGGCCAAGGAAGCGCCCGTTACAGGGTGCGGAAGAACGCCCAACATCCAATAATGGGAGGTTCTCCATGCAGTTGCCGTTACAGATTACCTTTCGCGATATTCCTCCGTCCGATGCCGTCGAAGCCCGTGTCCGGCAGATGGCGGAAAAACTCGACCGCATGCATGAGCGCATCATGGGCTGTCGGGTGATCATCGAAGCTCCCCACCAGCATCACCACAAAGGAAAGCACTACCACGTACGGGTGGAACTCACGGTCCCGGACGGTGAAGTGGTCGCCAGCCGCGAGGCCCACGACCGCCGCTCCCACGAAGACGCCTATGTGGCCATTCGGGATGCATTCAATGCCGCCCAGCGCCAACTGCAGGACTATGCCCGGCGCCGGCGCGGTGCCGTGAAATACCACGAGACGCCGCCCCATGGCCGGGTCCTGGAGCTGTACCCGGAAATGGATTACGGGAAGATCCGCACGCCGGACGGGCGGGATGTGTACTTTCACCGCAACAGTGTCCTGGACGGCGAGTTCGGCGCCCTGGAAGTGGGTGCGGCGGTGAGGTTTTCCGAGGAAATGGGCGACCAGGGCCCCCAGGCCAGTACGGTACGGCCGGTGGGCAAGCATCGCCCGGCACCCTGACGAGCGGGTAGGACCCCGAGGCGCCGCCATGCCCGGCGGCGCCCGCTCAGAGCCCAAGGGAAGACGGCCGCAGGCGGTCAGGTCGCCGCGCTGTAAGTCCGCCGCACGTAGTCGTCCACGATCTGCTGGAAGTCCGCGGCGATCTGCTCGCCCTTGAGGGTCACCGTCTTCTCGCCGTCCACGTACACCGGTGCCACCGGTCGTTCGCCGGTGCCCGGCAGGCTGATGCCGATGTTGGCATGCTTGCTCTCGCCCGGGCCGTTGACCACGCACCCCATCACCGCCACCGTCATGTCTTCCACGCCCGGATACTGGCTGCGCCAGACCGGCATCTGGTGGCGCAGGTAGCTTTGTATGTCCTGGGCCAGCTTCTGGAAGTAATCGCTGGAGGTACGCCCGCAGCCGGGGCAGGCGACCACCATGGGCGTGAACGAGCGCAGGCCCATGGACTGCAGAATCTCCTGGGCCACCACCACTTCCTGGCTGCGATCGCCGCCCGGCTCGGGGGTCAGGGAAATGCGAATGGTGTCCCCGATCCCCTCCTGCAGCAGCACCGCCAGGGCGGCAGTGGAGGCGACGATGCCCTTGGAGCCCATGCCGGCTTCGGTCAGCCCCAGGTGCAGGGGGTAGTCGCAGCGCCCGGCCAGGTCCCGGTAGACGGAAATCAGGTCCTGCACGCCGCTCATCTTGCACGACAGCACGATGCGGTCATGACCCAGCCCCAGTTCCTCGGCGCGCCGGGCACTGTCCAGAG
>CAZNBB010000196.1:1526-5247 GCA_964571225.1 uncultured Gammaproteobacteria bacterium | reverse complement strand
TTATTGTAAATGGAGATTATTTACACAATGAAGATTTTGATGTGCCAACTAGTGAGTGGACAGCAGAGCCTGTTAATTATACTCCCACCTTAACTGATATTATATTGTCGTATAGCAAGACTCCTATAGTTACATCATTTGCGCCAGCAAGTATGGAGATAAATGATACAACTACCACAATTGTATTAACCGGAGAAGGATTTAATAGAGCAACGCAAGTGACTTGGCGAGACAATGTATTACCTTTTACTATTGTTAATGAAACTACTATAAATATAGATGCGTCTAATTTAGTAATTGGCTCATTTCCGTTTGTAGTAACGATAGATGGGGAAATATATGAAACAACAGATAATTTTAGAATCTATCGACATCAATATACACCCACATTGACAAGTATAGGTTTAGATTTTACACCCCTACCATTTATATCAACTTTTACACCGCTTACAGCTGAAATTGATGTAGAAGCTGTTGTAATAGTATCCGGTGGTCGTCTTGATTTGTTGACCAACATAACATGGGCTGGTTATTCTCTACCGTATGCGTTTATAGACAATGAAAACATATCTGTTATCATGGCAGGATTGCCAATCGGATCACATCCGTTTGTTGCAACAATAGATGGTAATATTTACTCTACCGCAACAAATTTTCAAATATATGAGTCAAGATATGCTAATGCACCTACTATCAGTAAGATGTTAAGGCTTGGAAAATTTACCGGAAGCACTTCCGGATCAATTAAATTTCCATCACGATGAAATAATTTAAAATAAAAATTATTTTTTTGTAAAAACAAGCATCTCTGATGGTATAATATTAGTATGCTTAAAATTAATTCAAAAAATGTCGAACTTAACATTAACAATGTACCAACAAAACAATTAACATATCTGCTTGGATCATTTGTAATAAGCAATCCGGATTACAAAGATAAAATTAAGAAGAATCTTCCAACAACAGGCATACCAAAAGAATACTCCTTATACACGACTGAGAACAATAGACTGTATTTCCCTAGAGGATTACTCGACAAAGTAACACAATATTTTGATAGTAGCCGCATAAAATATACTATTGAAATAAACAAGCCGAATATTCAAAAAGTCTGTTTAAAAAGTAAAATAGAATTAAGAGAAGAGCAAAGTCCTATCATTGAAGCATTGAAAGACCTTGATATGGGGTTGTATTGTGCACCTTGTGGTGTTGGAAAAACGGTAATTGGGTTGAAACTAATAGAAACAAAACAATGTTCTACAATGATATTGGTTCATACTGTTGACCTAATGAATCAATGGATTAAAGAGATAAAGAATTTCTTTAACATAGATTGTGGGATTATTGGCAATAATCATTACAAAAAACGTCCTATTACAGTTGCTCTAATGCAAACAGTTGTTAACAATGTTGATGATCTTGAGAACGATTTTGATATGGTTTTCGTAGATGAAGCGCATCATACGCCTTGTGATACAATGCTCAACATTTTAACTAAGCTGAATGCATGGTATCGGTTTGGTACAACTGCTACACCAAAGCGGAAGGACAAGAAAGAGTTCTTGCTACATGCTTTACTTGGTAAAATTGAATATGAAATAACGAATAGCAAGAATACGATTGATGCAGATGTTTATTTGGTTAAGACAGATTTCTACTTCCCTTACTATAATCAAGAAAATAGTGCTCCGGATGAAATCGTTTACTTTTGCAAAGAATATTGTGCTGAATTAAAACAAAAACATCCGGACTGTTTGAGAAAAGCCAATAAATTTTGTGAGTACTATTTCGAAGATAAAAATGCTTACTTTAAATGTAAGAAGAAGTTTCTATTTGAGAAGAATCATACTCATTTAGTCAATCTTATGGCAAATAATGATAAGCGTAACAGGCTTATATTCAAGTATTTGTATAAGTTATGGGAGAAAGGTCTTCATATTCTGCTGCTATTTGACCGGAAAGCCAGTATTAGTAAGTTCTCAAAGTGGTTGGATGTGTATAAGATAAAACATGGCATACTGGTTGGTGGTCAAAAGAAACATCTGAATGAAAAGGTTATTCAAAGCTTTAAGGATGAAAAGATCCGGATAATACTTGGCACAAAGGTAGCTGATGAAGGGCTTGATTTACCCATTCTTGACACCGTATTGCTGGCCAATCCATGTGTTAATAATAAAGGGTTGCTAAAACAGCGTATCGGAAGGGTTGAGAGAATATATGAGGGGAAAGAAAGGTGTCAGGCAATCTATTTTTGGGATGAGAAACAATTCCAATGGCATTATAAAAGGTTGAACGATTTGTACGGGGCAAAAGTTATAAAAAATCCTCAAGATATTTTTAAATAATCATTGACAAGATTCAGTAGAATTGTATAATGGTTATAGTAGTTTGACCGCACAGCAACAACAGGAAAATTTCAATGAATAATTATCCACGTACCGAGAGAATCATTCCTACATCCTGTATGTAAGACTGTGCGGCTCTTGGTGCGTGGTTTTTTTTGCAATTCATTTTAAATAAGTTTTTTTCAAAAACATAGCTTTAAAACGTTTTTTGAAAAAAGCACCAAATTTTATCGTAAAAAAGCATCAGTTTTTTATGCATAAATCTTGGTTTTAAAATGGGTTACATATGTCCTTAAAAGTAAAAAGTGCACCAAAATATATTAAAAAAGAACATCAGAATATGAAAGAAAAAGCAGATATATGAAAAATAATATCGAATATTATCCTCATTATGCTGACTCAGATCAACATGGTAAATTCAAGACATTAAGGATGAAATACGGATGGGCTGGTGAAGGTAAATTTTGGGCACTAAACAATAGAATTGCACAATCCGAAAACTGCATTTTAAACCTCAATAAATCATATAACTTTGCAACAATAGCAAATGATCTTGAATTCAATAAAGAAGAATTCCAAGAGTATCTTAATTATTTAGAAATTGAATGTCATTTGATTTACAAAATTAATGATGGATATACTACTGATATTGTCCAAGAAATACTCGAAAAATTATCAAAAGAACGCAAGAACGCAAGAGATAGAAAGACAAGTTCAAAAGAAAGTTCGGGCGAACTATCTAAAAGTTCAGGCGAACTTTTAAAAGATAGTTCTAGTAAATCTAGCAAACCGTCAACTAACAATGCTAATAATCTAGTAAACCCTAAACACCCCCTAACAAAAATATATAAAATAGCTCAAAAAAATTCGCCCGAATTATCTAAAAGTTCGGGCGAACTTTTGAAAAGTTCATGCGAACAAAACAAGAGAGTAAAGGAAAGTAAAGTAAAGTATAGTAAAGTAGCAAAGTATGATGAGCAAGCACTTTTTTCTATTAAACTAGTAAAGAAAAATGGAACCGGAAAAACCACCGGTTCCGGTAGTGGCTGCGCCACTACATCTCTACAACAGAAATTCAAAAAGAAAAAAACTACTAAGAAAAGAAAGATGGTTGATAGAAAAGCATTTCTTCACAAGTGGGGCGCAAGAGACGTTTCTGATTGGAAACTCCTTGATTTCGTAGGTTATTATTTGAGCGAATATAAAAAGCTGTATGGGCAGGATGATTTGAGTCTTATCAACAAACCACGATCTGAATTGATTAAGTTGAGTGGTGCTTTTAATTCATTGAAAAAAGCAATTGTTGAAAATCAGAAATTGAAGTAGTATGTGTATTTTTGTTTTTTGACATAACCACTGACTGCTCCGCCACAGTT
>CAZNBB010000196.1:0-1516 GCA_964571225.1 uncultured Gammaproteobacteria bacterium | reverse complement strand
TGGATTGGTGTTTTGTTAAAAAGAAAGATCCGACTTATTGGCGCAAGAGTGGTCTGAATATTTATCAGGTCTTTGGAATTAAAAGCAATGACATGTACAAGGATTATTTGGGAGAAAAGCATTCAAATAAAATTGGTGATGGAAATGTATTGAGTGTGCAGGATAGATTGGGAAAGTTTGAAAAGGAAGAATTTGTGCGAACACCAAAAGAAGAATGCTATAGAAAATTTTTCGATATCCGGAAAAAAGAGTTGGATGAAAAAGGGAATGGATCTTTTAACAGTTACATGGCAAAAAAATGGAGAGTTGAAAAAGAGCTGTTTGAGCAAAGCATTCCGGATAACATGATATCAGAACATGAAGAGCATTATTTAAATTGGTTTGTTTCATATCTAAAACAGGAAGGGCATTGGGATGAGTGAAGAAAAACATATCCGGTTTTTGACAAATGATTGTGGCGTACCAAAAAGATATGCTGGAATGACGCTTGATGATTTTATCGTTGAGAAGTTGAGGAACGGTAAACATGAGCATGAAAACGTAGAAAACTATGCTAAGTGTGTTGAGTATCTTGAGAACGTTGCTGAAAATGTTGATAAAGGAATCGGCTTATTCTTTTCCGGAACGTTTGGTATTGGGAAGACAATGCTGATGTCGATAGCGTTTGATGTCGTATTGCAATATATTTTTAAAAAGTATGTGGTCGGAGTTAACGCAAGATTTTTAACAAGTGCGAGGTTGGCAAGATTGTTGTCGTATGATTTGACGGAAGCTGAAAAAGAATTACGAGAAATTGTGTTAAGTGTTCCGCAACTATTGGCGATTGATGATATCGGACGTTTGGCTCTTAGCAATAATAAGCGAGAGTTTGTTTATGTCGAAGACGTTGTTAGAGAAAGGTATCTTGACAAACAGGTAACGTTGATAACGTCACAAGGGAGAATAAAAGATCTTGAAAATAATTTTTCAGCAGGACTTGCCGACATGTTTAAAGAAAACATGGTAGAAATAAATTTTCGTTGTGATAGTGTGAGGGGGCTATGAATATAAATTTGATGTGTGGTGATTGTAAAGATAAATTAAAAGAACTTGAAGACAACAGTGTCGATGCAGTTGTAACTGATCCACCTTATGGATTGTCTTTCATGGGTAAGAAATGGGATTATCAAATTCCATCGGTTGATATTTGGAAGGAATGTTTAAGAGTATTAAAACCGGGGGGTCATGCTTTGATAGCTTGTGGTACTAGAACTCAACATAGAATGGTTGTGAACATTGAAGATGCTGGTTTTGAGATTCGGGATGTGGTGTCGTGGATTTATGGGAGTGGCTTCCCGAAGTCTTTGAATATCAGCAAGGCGATTGACAATGCGGCAGGGGCGGAGCGGGATATCGTGTGCGTTGCGGGAAAGTCAGGCTCTAAAAGGTACGCTATGGCTGGCGACTTTAAAGGTGGAGAATATAATACCACAGCCCCAGCAACAGAAGCCGCAAAGCAATGGGACGGCTGGGGAAC
>CAZNBB010000195.1:0-5264 GCA_964571225.1 uncultured Gammaproteobacteria bacterium | reverse complement strand
TCACCGGCGGCGTGCACATGGACATCGGCTTTCTGGTGGACCGGCTCACCGCCCTCATGCTGGTAGTGGTGACCTTCGTGTCCCTGATGGTGCATATCTACACCATCGGCTACATGCAGGACGACCCGGGGTACCAGCGCTTCTTCAGCTACATTGCGCTGTTCACCTTCTCCATGCTGATGCTGGTGATGTCCAACAACTTCCTGCAGCTGTTCTTCGGCTGGGAAGCGGTGGGCCTGGTGTCCTACCTGCTGATCGGCTTCTGGTACACGCGCCCGACGGCCATCTACGCCAACCTCAAGGCTTTCCTGGTGAACAGGGTGGGGGACTTCGGTTTCCTGCTGGGCATCGCGGCGGTGCTGATGTACTTCAACAGCCTGGACTATGCCGACGTGTTCGGCGCCGCCAACGCCATGACCGGTCTGACCATGGAAATCATCCCCGGCCATCCGTGGTCGGTGATGACGGTGATCTGCATACTGCTGTTCATCGGCGCCATGGGCAAATCCGCGCAAGTGCCTCTGCACGTGTGGCTGCCGGACTCCATGGAAGGTCCCACGCCCATCTCGGCCCTGATCCACGCCGCCACCATGGTCACCGCCGGCATTTTCATGGTGGCGCGCATGTCTCCGTTGTTCGAGCTTTCCACCACCGCGCTCAGCGTGGTGCTGGTGATCGGCGCCGTCACCGCTCTGTTCATGGGCCTGCTGGGTGTGGTGCAGAACGACATCAAGCGGGTGATCGCCTACTCGACCCTGTCCCAACTCGGCTATATGACCGCGGCCCTGGGCGCCTCGGCGTATGCCGCGGGCATCTTCCATCTGATGACGCATGCCTTCTTCAAGGCGCTGCTGTTCCTGGGAGCCGGTTCGGTGATCATCGCCATGCATCATGAGCAGGACATGAGGCAGATGGGCGGGCTGCGCAAGTACATGCCCATCACCTACTGGACCACCCTGGTGGGTTCCCTGGCGCTGATCGGCTTCCCGGGCTTTTCGGGCTTCTTCTCCAAGGATGCCATTATCGAGGCGGTGGGGCTGTCCCACCTGCCGGGTTCCGGCTTCGCCTATTTCGCGGTGCTGGCCAGCGTGTTCGTCACCGCCCTGTACACCTTCCGGATGTTCTTCATGGTGTTCCACGGCAAGGAGCGCATGGACGAGCATACCCGGTCGCACCTGCACGAGACCCCGGCGGTGGTCACCGTGCCTCTGATCCTGCTGGCCATTCCATCGGCCCTGGCCGGATACGTGGTGGGCCCGGTGCTGTTCGGGCACTACTTCGGCGACTCCATCCACGTACTGCCCGCCCACAACGTGCTGGAACATCTGGGGGAGGAATACCACGGCCCGCTGGCGCTGATCGAGCACGGCTTCTTCGCGGCGCCGTTCTGGCTGGCCATGGCGGGGCTGTTCACTGCCTGGTACGCCTATCTGCTGAATCCGGCCTTCGCCGACGCCGCGAAACGTCGCTTCGGGGTGGTCTATCGGATTCTGGTAGCCAAGTACGGCTTCGATGAGTTCAATCAGGCGGTGTTCGCCGGCGGCGCCCGGGGGGTCGGCCGTGTGCTGTGGCGGGTGGGCGATGCGCTCATCATCGACGGCATCATCGTCAACGGCAGCGCCCGGGCGGTGGGCTGGTTCGCGCGGGTCGCCCGCAACATGCAGTCCGGATACCTGTACCACTATGCCTTTACCATGATTATCGGTCTGCTGGCCCTGATGTCCTGGTTCGTGATCCGCTAGCCGACAGGAAGAAAAAAGGAATCATCGATGGAGTACGACGTTCCGATTCTCAGCCTGCTGATCTGGGTGCCCATCATCGGCGGCCTGGTCGTGCTCGCAGCGAGCAACTGGAAGCCGTGGGACGCGCGTCCGACGGCGCTGATCTTCTCGGTGATCACCTTCCTGCTCAGTATCCCCCTGTACACCCAGTTCAACACGCATACCGCGAAGATGCAGTTCCAGGAGATGCACCCCTGGATTCCGACCTTCAACATCAATTATCACCTGGGTGTGGACGGCATTTCCGTGCCCCTGATCATCCTCACCACCTTCACCACCGTGCTGGTGGTGCTGGCCGGTTGGGACGTGATCAAGAGCAAGACCTCCCAGTACATGGCCGCCTTCCTGATCATGGAAGGGCTGATGAACGGTGTGTTCGCGTCCCTGGACGCCATGCTGTTCTACGTGTTCTGGGAAGGCATGCTGATTCCCATGTTCCTGATCATCGGCATCTGGGGCGGACCGCGGCGGGTGTACGCCACCATCAAGTTCTTCCTCTACACTTTCTTCGGCTCGGTGTTCATGCTGGTGGCGTTGATCTGGATGCACTTTCAGTCCGGCAGCTTCTCCATCCTGGATTTCTATCACCTGAAGATGGGCATGACGCCCCAGATCCTCATCTTCCTGGCGTTTCTGGTGGCGTTCGCCGTGAAGGTACCCATGTGGCCGGTGCACACCTGGCTGCCCGACGCCCACGTGGAGGCACCCACGGGCGGGTCGGTCATCCTGGCGGCCATCATGCTGAAGATCGGCGCCTACGGCTTCCTGCGCTTCAGCCTGCCCATCACGCCGGACGCCAGTCACGCTCTGGACTGGCTGGTGATTCTGATGTCTTTGGTGGCGGTGGTGTACATCGGTTTCGTGGCCATCGTGCAGGAGGATATGAAGAAGCTCATCGCCTACTCGTCCATTGCCCACATGGGGTTCGTGACGCTGGGGATATTCCTGGTGTTCCGGCTGATGGCCTACAGCGGCAACACCGACGGTGCGACCATGGGCATGGAGGGGGGCATCGTGCAGATGATCTCCCACGGCTTCATTTCCGGGGCGCTGTTCCTGTGCGTGGGCGTACTCTACGACCGCATGCACACCAGGCGCATCTCCGACTACGGCGGGGTGGTCAACACCATGCCGGTATTCGCCGCCTTCATGGTGCTGTTCGCCATGGCCAACTCCGGGCTGCCCGGCACCTCCGGATTCGTGGGCGAGTTCATGGTGATCCTGGCCACCTTCAAGGCCAACTTCTGGTTTGCGTTCCTGGCGGCCCTGACTCTGATCCTGGGGGCCGCTTACAGCCTGTGGCTGGTTAAGCGGGTGGTGTTCGGCGAAGTGGCGAACGAGCAGGTGGCGAAGCTTGAGGACGTGAACCGGCGCGAATTCGTGATACTGGGGACCCTGGCGGTGGCCGTACTGGCCCTGGGCTTGTGGCCGGCGCCACTGGTGGACATCATGCACGCCACCGTGAACAACCTGCTGAACCACGTAGCGGTGTCCAAGCTGTGAGTTTTCATAACCTGACCGCCGGGCGTCGTGCCCTGCGGCCCTGGGTCATCGACGGGATGGAATGATGAATTTCGAAATGCCCGATTTCATGGCGATCGTGCCGGAGATATTCGTACTCTCCATGGCCTGCCTGGTGCTGGTGGTGGACGTATTCCTGAGCGATGCCAAACGGGTGGTGACCTACGCCCTGGCCCAACTCACCCTGGTGGGAGCCCTGGTGCTGACCCTGTGGCTGGACCACGGTTTGACCGTCATTACCTTCGGTGGCACCTTCGTTACCGATTCCATGGCGGTGTTGCTCAAGACCTTCATCTACATCGTGACCTTCGGTGTGTTCGTCTACTCCCGGGGCTACCTGCAGGCCCGCGACCTGTTTAAGGGCGAGTTCTACGTGCTGGGGCTGTTCGGCGTGCTGGGCATGATGATCATGGTTTCGGCCCACAGTTTCCTGACCATCTACCTGGGGCTGGAACTGCTGTCCCTGTCTCTGTACGCCATGGTGGCCTTCAACCGCGACTCCTACGTCGCCTCGGAGGCGGCCATGAAGTATTTCGTGCTGGGTGCCCTGGCCTCCGGCATGCTGCTGTACGGCATGTCCATCCTCTACGGCGTGACCGCCAGCCTGGATATCGGCACGGTCAGCGACTACATCGCTGCCCACCATGTGGTGCACGATCTGCCCCTGTTGTTGGCCCTGTCCTTCGTGGTGCTGGGCCTCGCCTTCAAGCTGGGGGCGGTGCCGTTCCACATGTGGATCCCGGACGTGTACCACGGCGCGCCCACGCCTGTGACCGTTTACATTGGCAGCGCTCCCAAGATCGCCGCCTTCGCCATGGTCATGCGCCTGCTGGCCGCGGGCCTGGGTGGACTGCACGCCGACTGGGGGCAGATGCTGACGGCCCTGGCGGTGCTGTCCCTGGCGGTAGGGAACATCATCGCCATCGCACAGTCCAACATGAAACGCATGCTGGCGTATTCGACCATTTCCCACGTGGGCTTCCTGCTGTTGGGAATTCTGGCCGGGACCCAGACAGGCTACGCGGCGGCGATGTTCTACACCATCACCTACGCCATCACCGCCACCGCCGGTTTCGGCATGATCATTCTGCTCAGCCGGGCCGGTTTCGAAGCCGACAATCTGGACGACTTCAAGGGCCTGAACGACCGCAGTCCCTGGTTCGCCCTGATGATGCTGATCGTGATGTTCTCCATGGCCGGCGTGCCGCCCACCGTGGGGTTCTATGCCAAGCTGCTGGTACTGCAGGCCGTCATCGACGTGCACATGACCTGGCTGGCGGTGGTGGCGGTGGCGTTCTCCATCATTGGCGCCTTCTACTACCTGCGGGTGGTCAAGCTCATGTACTTCGATAAGGCCGAAACCACCGAGCCCCTCACGCCCCGTTTCGATATGAGCGTGACTCTGAGTGCCAATTCACTGGCTGTGCTGGCCTTGGGCATCCTGCCCGGCGGCCTGATCGCCCTGTGCACAGCCGCACTGGTCTGACGGAGATTCGATGTCCCTGCACGCAGCTGTCTGGATTCTGATCGCCCTCTCGCTGATCGCGGCCAACCTGCCCTGGATCAGCGAGCGGGTGTTCTTTATTTTTCCCCCCAAGAGCGGCAACAAAAGCCCGTGGTGGCGACTGTTGGAGCTGCTGATTCTGTACTTCGTGGTCGGCGGTATCGCCATCGGCCTGGAGCAGAAGATCTACGGCAGCTTCCATCACCAGGGCTGGCAGTTCTACACGGTCACCTTCTGCCTGTTCCTGGTATTCGCGCTACCCGGCTTCATCTGGCGCTACGACCTCAAGGTGCATCTGGACAAGGCTGAGCACCGCGAGCGCTGAGTTCCAGCCGGCAGGCGGTCAAGAGCTTGCAACATCCAGCCCCGTTCCTGTAAGATTGCCAACCTCTGATGCGGGGTGGAGCAGCCTGGTAGCTCGTCGGGCTCATAACCCGAAGGTCGTAGGTTCAAATCCT
>CAZNBB010000194.1:0-5270 GCA_964571225.1 uncultured Gammaproteobacteria bacterium | reverse complement strand
TTATTTGCAAGAGCAAGTCGTGAACGTAGTTTTGTAACATTACAAGGATGGGGAAGAGCACTGTATCCTTATCAAACAATTCAAGTATCAGAATCACATTTGGTTGAAACAGGTGCTCATAATCAAAAATACATTGCTTCTTCTGTTGCACATACATTGTCAGCAGACAATTATAAATGGGATGTAACAATAGAAGGAGAAAAATATGAAAGTAAATTCAGATTTTCTCCGAATCTGGCATAAGGAATATAACTATGTTATATCGACTAAAACATAGAAAAGGTTTTGGCGAAAGCAAAAATAAACAGATTGTTAGAGAATCTGTAAGTAATGTAAATAAATTAGGTCGATCATATTCTACTACAATAAAACAAGCTGCCATGAATGCTTTATTGCTAACATCAAATGTTAATTTAGTAGACAATAGAACTTATATTGAAAGCGGCAGCATAATGGCTGAAAATTTTGAAGCTGTTGCAGGAGAATAGAAATGTACGGTTATGAAACATCAAAATATTTAATTCCAGCTCAAATAGCTGGTGATCGAATAGAGTCAGCAGAAGAACAGCGTGCTGCTAACATATCCGACATTCAAATGTACGGATTAATGAGAGCTGTCAATAGAGGGCATGGTGTAATTGCAACGGGTAAATATTCTGCTACTTTTGTTGACGGCAACAGCAGTGTAACATTTTCAGAAGATAAACCGAGATATGCAGTTGAAGCTCTCATTAACCAAGTATATGTTTACTCAATCAATCCATTTACATTTGAAGGTATTCCAAACAACAGTACTTCCTATTTGTATTTACGACTTGTAGAACAGGATGTTGGAAGTTCAAGTGTTGAAAGAGGGGAATTCATAGCGTATGTCAGCCAATCAAGTACTCCACCAACTGATGGTATTCTGATAGCTACAGCAACCACAACAGGTAGTACAATCACTGTTGATAATGATCCTACCGGTTTAATAACAATACCTATATTAGCTGATCATATTGCTGATTCTCATGATCCTCATGGTACTACTCTATATCAAACAATTCTTGTCGTTGACGATTTATCAGCATCCGGAACAGCTAGTTTTAACAATATTGAAGCAGATGTGTTAAGTGGCACAGATGCATATTTTACTGAATTATTATCCGGAACAGGATCGATTAGATTCAACAGTTTATTAATTTCAGGCACATCAGTTGTTCAGGGTGATGTTGTCATAAACGGTGGCTTGAATACAAATGAAGGACTTTCAATTGAGCATAATGTTGACGTATCATCCGGAGTTACAGTCGATGGCAGAGATATATCGGCTGATGGTACGACTTTAGATAGTCATATAGCTGATTATGACAATCCGCATTTAACAACAGCAGAACTTGTTAGCGGTATTAGTAAGTTTGGCGATACTTTAATGGCAAATCTCGCTGTTCAGTCCGGAAGAGTTATTGATGGTATTGACATAAGTACCTTAAAGTTCCTCATAGACGGCTCAGACGCTACCGGAAAACACACTCACAGCGAATTATTGCCACAATCCGGTATAGAGAAGACACTTATGTCACCAGAATACAATGGAGCAGTCATTTCCGGTGAAAATATTGGCATTATTACATCTTTCGATGCTGCTAATAATATGAATGTGTACGAGATAGAGGGCGTAGGAGCCGCTGAGAGTGCTGGAATGGTCGTTCTACGGCATGGGCTTAGTGAAACTATATTGAGTACGCCAAACGACTTTGTAGACGTTTCAGGGCGTATTGAGAGTGGTACAAGCAATAAAATAGAGATATTTGCATACGATACCAGTAATAACAACATTGATTTGCTAAATAATGAAATAAATGAAATTGTTATGACTGAGAAAACAGTATCGTTTGAAGGCTCTCCGGATCTGGTAAGTGGTGATTTCATCACTATAATTGCAAGAGCTTCGGTAACATCAGGTACAAAATGCTATCTTGGTGATATGAGCATAAAACGATGGGAAGATTATTCAGGGGCTTGAAATGAGTAACAATGTTGTAAGATATAGTGGTGTTACTGATAAATTCCTGATTCCTTATTTCCGTCCGGATTTTGGTGATACCGGCAGCGGTACAACAGAAAGTCCAAGAGTTTCCGCAAGGGCAGAACAGAGAGCCAAAAATATCATTGATATGCAATTATGGGGTTCTTTTAGAACAAATCTCAGAAACACATATTATACTTGTGTTTTAAATGAAGGCGATTGGGAAATCAACGGCTGCACCGTTACCTTGAGTTTCTTGGAAGCATTTATAGCTGGCATATTTGTTAATAATCGTGGAAACAGTATTTCATGGACATCAATACCAACAGGTATTTCTCAAGACCTTTTTGTGAAACGTGTTGAAACAAATCGTGAACAGTCTTTTAATGAAGATTTTGTCAGCTCAAAAGAGTATGGTGATTTGAATATAGAAGTAATACCAACAGCTGACAATTATTCTAATACCAATTATCTTAAAATGGCTTCGGTACTGCTATGAGTATAAATATAGATCCAGTTAATAAAGTTAGATATGTTTATCCAGTCGATCATTATCAAGACAACACTGATCCGCATGGAGAAACATTATATCAAACAAATTTAATTGTTACCGGATTACTTAGTGGTAATGAGATTCAATTTGATGAAATGGTGTTAAGTGGTACTGCTGTAGCTCGATATATTGATTATACCAATATTGTTGGTGACAGGTTACAGGCACATGCACTTGATGAATTTATAGCAGATATTCAAACAGCTTTATTGTCAGGTAATCGAGTAACTGTTTTAGGACAATCTGTTTGGAGTGGAGATATCGTATTAGAAGCAGGAGCTACAATTGATGGAAGAGATGTTTCTGCTGATGCAATTGTGTTGAATGATCACATCAATGACTTTAATAATCCGCATCAATTAACAGCAGATCAAGTATCAGGTATTCCTAAATACGTTGACAGTGTGTTAAGCGGTAATCTACAAGTAGCATCCGGAGTTACTGTTGATGAAGTAGATGTATCGGAATTAGAGCAGTTTATTGACGGTTCTACTGTTTCAAATTCACTTCATTACCATCATCGAAATTGGCTTGAAGATAATTTAAAACAATTTATAGCACCGGAATTTGCCAATACGATTTTCAGTGGTAATGATTATAGAAAATTTCAAGGTGATTGGGATAATTTCCACAATAGTTATGTATTTTCAGGAACTGAAACTGAGCATACGATGCAGATGTTCACAAAAATTCCTTTAAGTAATTATGCTTCTCAATTAAATAATTTGAAATTTTATTATAAGGGTGATGATGGTGGAAAGATAAGTTGCATATTATATGATTCTGATGGAGTGCAAGCAAGTCAAAGTGGCGGCATAGATTTATTAACACCAGATATTGGCTGGATACAAGAAACAATATCAAGTATTTCCGGACAGTTTACAAGCGGTACGGAAATAATGGTTAAAACAATATTAGAAACATGGAGTGGCGGTTCTATTCAAGTAGGCGAAATGATACTTGATTATAACGACAATCATTGAGGGAATCATGAGTACTAATATAATTGGCATAGCTGACTTTAGCAGTGGTGAATTTGATCGAACAACTGATACAGGATCAGGACTTAAAATAGAGCCTATTATTGAAGATGTGCTTTATCCGGGCAATGGTACGTGGCGATCAAGTGTCCAAGATCTTGCTGAAAATGGTGTTGAAACTCTTGATGAATTAGTATTTGCATCAAATGAAAGTTTATTAAGTGGTACAAGAGCCATTTTAAAAACAAGGACAGGTGCTATAGCTGTTGTAGATAATACATGGGAAAATTTCTTACCGGTTAACGGACAGAAAACAATAGATTTAATGTCCGGAGCAGATAATTGGGGCAAAGGTGCTAACATAAGTTTCGGAGCAAATGTGCAGTCCGGAGTTGGATTGAGATTAGAATACAACAGTGAAGCTGATGAAGAATTTATTGAAAGAGAATTACTTACTCCTGTTGATATATCTTCATGTGATTTCGTATCATTTGAAACAAGAAGTACGCATAGTGGAACAAATATCCAATTACAATTAGCAAGTTATAATACCAGCGGAACAGGTAGTTCTCCAAATGTATTTGATACATATTTGCTTTCTGGTAACAATAATTATGGAGAAATCTTCACACAACATTATTGGGATCTGAATGACATTGTTAGCGGTTCCGAATTAAGTCTTGATGATGTTAATTATATAGCATTTAAGATAACAAGCGGCATTAACAATTCAGTTGTTGATATTGCTAATTTATTTGCAGGAAACTATTTGGAATCTGGCACAAACAGCATTGAATCAAGTGCTCAAAGATACTTACAGTATGAAGCTATTCTAACATCTTTAAGAGGTTAAGTTATGCCTTATTATCCGGATACTACAAAATTACTTTTACATAACGATGTTTATGCAGCTGCTGGATCTCAAGCTTTTGTAGATAGTTCTCCGATAGGGCGAACTGTTACAGCAAACGGTAGCGCATATCAATTGGCTCATCCTCTATCTGATGGAACCGGTTATTTTAATTTTGATGGCTCAGGAGATTCTTTAACAATTCCAAGTTCATCTGATTGGTCATTTTCTGGTGATTTCACTGTCGATTTTTGGTTTTATCCAGAAACATTTGATGATACATATGAGGTTTATTTTACTTGCAATGAAGTCACTTATCAGCAGTTAACTTTATATAGATATAGAAGTGGGTCGAATAGTGGGAAAATTGCGGCTTATATTGCTGGTTCAAATTATATATTTGATTATATTCCAAATACGATAGATACATGGTTCCATTGTGCATTAGTTAGATCTGGTTCTACAGTTACTCTTTATATTAATGGAGTCGCGGAAGATGCAGTAACAGAGAGTGGGAGTATAACGGGTGGTGAATTGACCATAGGGTATGAATCATCTATTAATGGTTATTTTGAGGGGAAAATAACAGAATTTCGTATATCAGATACAGCTCGTTGGACTTCTGGATTTAGTATTCCAACATCTCAATATACAGCAGATTCATATACAAAATTATTGTTACATGCAAATGAAAGTGATAAGAGTACAAGTCCTATTGATTCATCTGATTCAAGCCATACAGTAACGTGTGTTGGTGATGCATCTGTTAGAACGTGCGGATATTTTGGAAGAGGCGGGCTTGTACTAAATGGATCAACTGATTATTTATCTATACCAACTTCTGTTGATTTTAATTTCGCAGATGGGGATTTTACCATT
>CAZNBB010000193.1:0-5316 GCA_964571225.1 uncultured Gammaproteobacteria bacterium | reverse complement strand
CGGGCCTGTCGTGCGGTGCGGTTCAGTTATCGCGCCCAAACCGCAAGTCCGCCACGGCGACCCGGCATTTCATTTGTCCGTGCTTTCCGTGGGTTCCGTGGGTTCCGTGGGTTCCGCGGCTCCAAGGATTTCGGGCTTGTCGTGCGGTGCGGTTCAGTTATCGCGCCCACACCACCAGTCCGCCACGGCGACCCGGGCATCTCATTCGTCCGTGCTTTCCGTGTTTTCCGTGGCGCATGTAATGGTAATTGAATGACCTTTCCGTGGATTCCGTGGTTTCCGTGGCTCTTAAGAGGGCAAGTCTGATGCGGGGTGCAATGGACTATCCTCAGGAGGTATCGAAGATTCCGCTCGGGACCTGCAATACCGCGAATGGAGGACGCCACCATGCCCCGCGACCTGGATCCCATCGTCGACAACTGGTATCGCCACCGGGACAAGGGACAGAAATTCAAAGTCGTCGCCCTGGACGAGGACAACGGCGCCATCGAGTTGCAGTACTTCGACGGCAGCGTCCAGAAGATCGGCCGCAGCGACTGGCGCATGCTGCCGGTCGAGCTGATCGAACCCCCGGAAGACTGGACCGGACCGGTGGACGACGTGGAGCACGACGACCTCGGTTATTCGGAGACCGACATGGAGGCGGGCGACTGGAGTGCCGACATGGATGAGCACCCACGCCGGCGGGAACGCTGGCAGCGCAAAGACGAGGAACAGGACCGCAACGAATGGGGAGAGACCGGACCCGAGGAAGAACCCTCCCGGGAGTAGGCGGAAAGCCGGAGCAACTTGTGACCCTGGCGAGCCGGGCGAGGGGCGTGGCACCGGACCTTCGTGCCACGTCCGGGCCTCGGGCACAGCCTGTCGGACCGGGTACCGACAGGACCTTGATCTTCCGGAAATATTGATGGACATCAATGCCCGGCGTGGCCAACCGGCAGAGGATGTAGCATAAATATTGTGCCGCTCCCCAACGGACGGAATGCGCGGCGTCCGACAAGTGTGTAGCCAATGGCCGAGAGCCCGAAACCCGAGAACAAATTTCCTGCCTGGTTGCCGCTCACGATAGTGGCGGCGATGGTGGTGTTCTACCTGTTGTTTCTGCCCCAGCACGGCGCGGCGCCCACCGACCAGATCCCCTACAGCCAGTTCAAGAGTCTGGTCAGGGCGGAACGGGTCGACGAGATTACTCTGCAGGGCTACGCAATCCACGGCACGCTGCGCAGCGCCGAGAGCCTGGTCCCGAACGGGCAGAAGGTGAAGCATTTCAGCACCACGGTACCGGCATTCGGGGATGACGGTCTGCTGGCGTTGCTGCATGCCAACCAGGTGACCGTACAGGTGAAGCCCCCCGCGTCCGGTGGCCTGTGGGGCGGACTGCTGGTCGCCTTTCTGCCCTGGCTGGTGCTGCTCGGCATATTCCTGTGGATTGGCAACCGGGCGGCCCGGCGCCTGGGCGGCGGATTCGGAGGGGCCGGCGACCTCAACAAATTCCTGGAGCAGCCCGCCAAGCGGGCGGAGGTGCCCCAGGTGACCTTCGCCGATGTGGCCGGCCAGGAGAACGCCAAGCGCGAAGTGTCCGAGTTGGTGGACTTCCTGAAGACCCCTGATCGTTACCTGGCACTGGGCGCGGAAGTACCGCGGGGTGTGCTGCTGATGGGGCCGCCCGGCACCGGCAAGACTCTGCTCGCACGGGCCCTGGCCGGTGAAGCCGGCGTGCCCTTCTATGCCATCACCGGATCGGAATTCATCGAAGTCTTCGTGGGCGTGGGCGCCTCCCGCGTGCGCAAGCTGTTCACGGCCGCCAAGGAAAACGCCCCCAGCATCATATTCATCGACGAGCTCGACAGCATCGGTCGCACCCGCGGCACCGGGCTGGGCGGCGGCCATGACGAACGCGAGCAGACCCTCAACCAGATCCTCGCGGAAATGGACGGCTTCAGCGGGCATGAGGCGGTCATCGTGCTGGCCGCCACCAACCGGCCCGACGTGCTGGATCCGGCCCTGCTGCGACCCGGGCGGTTCGACCGCCACGTGGCTCTGGACCTGCCCGACAGCAAGGACCGCGACGCCATTCTGCGGGTGCATCTGCGCAAGGTGCGCACCGACCCCGATGTGGACATTCCACGACTGGCCGCCGGCACGCCCGGCTTTTCCGGCGCCGACCTGAAGAACCTGATCAACGAAGCGGCCATGGCGGCGGCCCGGGACCAGGCGGGGGCGGTGGCCATGACCCATCTGGACGAGGCCCGCGACCGCATCCTGCTGGGCAGTGTGCGCACCCTGGCGATTCAACCCGAAGAGCGCCACCGGCTGGCGGTGCACGAGTCGGGGCATACCCTGGTGGCCTATTTCCTGCCCCACACCGATCCCTTGTACAAGGTCACCATCATCCCCCGGGGACGCGCCCTGGGCGGCACCCAGCAACTCCCCGAGGCCGAACGCCACACCCTGCCGGAGGATTATCTGAAGGATCGCCTGGCGGTGATGCTCGCCGGGCGCACTGCGGAACAGGAACTGCTGGGCACCATCAGCTCGGGCGCCGACGACGATATCCGTCAGGCCACGGCACTGGCGCGGGCCATGGTGGGCCGTTGGGGGATGTCCCGGGAAATCGGTCCGGTGGATCTGCGGGAAAGCGAGGAGCATCCGTTCCTGGGCCGGGAAATCGCCCAGCCGCGGCACTTCTCCGAGACCTCGGCACAGGCGGTGGACAGTGCGGTGCGCCAACTGCTGCTGGAGGCCGAACAGCGGGCTGGCGCCGTGCTGCGCAGTCATCAACAGGCCCTCGCGCGGCTGATCGACGAGCTGGAGCGGCACGAAACCCTGCAGCGCGAAGACATCGAGGCCTGCCTCGGCCCTCAACCCGCCCAGGCTGTCGCGTCCACGTCGCGCACGCCGCCAGCGCTTACCCCTTGACGCACACCATGGGCTCCAGGCGCGCCACCTTGCGTGCCAGCCCGGCCCGCTCGGCGGCGTCCACCACTTCGCCCACATCCTTGTAGGCACCCGGGGCCTCCTCCGCCACACCGCGCATGCTGCGGCTGCGAATGAGAATGCCCCGCTCGGCCAATTCGTCCACCACCGAGCGTCCCCGCCACTGGCGGGTGGCCGCGTGGCGGCTCATGGCCCGTCCGGCACCATGGCAGGCGGAGCTGAAGGAACGGGCCTCGCTGGTGTCCGCCCCGGCAAGCACATAGGATGCCGTCCCCATGGAACCGCCGATCAGTACCGGCTGGCCCACGCTGCGCAGGGACGGAGAAATGTCCGGGTGACCAGGCCCGAAGGCGCGGGTGGCGCCCTTGCGATGCACGAACAGGCGTCGGGACCGGCCCTCCACCGTATGTTCCTCCACCTTGCAGGTGTTGTGGGACACATCGTAGAGCAGTTCCAGGCGCGCCTTGGGCAGCACCCGGGCAAACGCCTCGCGGGTCAGATGGGTGATGATCTGGCGGTTGGCCAACGCACAGTTGATGCCGGCCCGCATGGCGCCGAGATAGGCCTGGCCAATGGGCGAACTGATAGGCGCGCAGGCCAATTCCCGATCCGGCAGCTCAATGCCGTACCGGGAAGCTGAAATGACCATCTCCCGCAGGAACTCGGTACCGATCTGGTGGCCGAGCCCCCGGGAACCGCAGTGGATGCTGACCACCGCGTCGCCTTCATGGATGCCGAAGGCTGTGGCCACGTCAGGCAGAAAGATCTCCGCCACGTGCTGGACTTCCAGATAGTGGTTACCCGAGCCCAGGGTGCCCATCTCGTCCTGCTGGCGTTTCTTGGCCTTGTCCGAGACCTGCTCCGGGTCCGCCCCGGACATCCGGCCCAACTCTTCGGTGCGGGCCAGATCGTCCAGGGTCCCGAAGCCCTGCTCCACCGCCCAGCGCGCGCCGCCGTCCAGCATCTCGTCCATGTCCTTCGGCGCCAGATGCACATGCCCCGTGCTGCCCACGCCGGCCGGAATATAGCGGAACAGGCTGTCAGCCAGGGCATGTTTGACCCCCTCAACGTCCTGCCGGCTCAGCCCGGTGTGCAGGGTGCGCACGCCGCAGGAGATGTCGAAACCCACGCCCCCGGCCGACACCACCCCACCCTCGTCCGGGTCGAAGGCGGCCACACCGCCGATGGGAAACCCGTAGCCCCAGTGGGCGTCGGGCATGGCATAGGAGGCCCCCACGATGCCGGGCAGGGTGGCCACATTGACCGCCTGCTCGAACACTTTGGCATCCATGGCCTGCACCAGACGCTCGCTGGCGAAGATAATGGCCGGCACCCGCATGGCGCCGGTGGGCGGTATCTCCCACTCATAGTCGGATTTTCGGTGCAGCCGTGTAGTGTCCATGGCCCCTGTCTCTACGGCAACCGACACAGTGCTTCAAACGTCCACTACGCACTGGGCCTGCCACAGCCCGTCCTTCCGGCGGCCCACTTCCAGCGCCGTGTACGTCGCCCCTTTCACTTCCACCGCGGGCTGGTGACGGGCCACGTCCAAGGGCTCGCCCCAGGCTGTGCCGCGCAGGGCGCCATCGCGCAGATCCACGGTGAAGCGACCGAACACCATATGGCGGGTGGCCATCTCGTAGACCAGCGCATTCAACCAGTCCACCAGCAACAGCTCATGGTCGGGGGCGTCGCAGTGGATCTCCACGGCCTGCGCCGCCCGCACCCCGGCCGGCTCAGTCAGCACCGCGGTCAGGGCCGTTGCCGTCTGCTCGAACGCGCCACCCTCGGTGCTGGCAATACCGCGCACGCCGATGTCGGCGCCATGATGGAAATGCTCCCAGCGGGGCAAGCCGACCTGCCCACCGCTACCGGCATCACGCCCGTCGCCAGCGTCCTCCCGAAGGTCCGGCACCATCAATCCAGCAACAACGAAATGTTGGAGTTCATGAGGTGATGGACGATCGTGCCGTGCTCGATACTCGCCTCCAAGTTATTGATGCAGATTGACCTGATGTTGTGGACGGTGGGGCCGGCACGGGCCACCGCCTGGGCGGCCGCGTCCTCCCGGCGCCGGTCGGATTCAGCCGGTACGCCGATCACCTTCTCCGGGTCGGTCATTTCACCAACCTCCCTGCCGGCGTGTCCGCGGGCCTACAGCTTGGCGTGGGTACCCCCGACATGAGACCGTTCGTAGGCCGCCTGACAGTCGTGACAGCGCCGTGCGGTGATCTGGGCCGCCATGCGGTCCCTGTCGATGTCGGTTCCGCAATCGATGCAGACGCCATAGCCGCCGGTGGCAATGCGCTCAAGCGCCTGCTCCACGTCCCGGATCTCGTTCACATCCTGATCGATGCCCGCCAGGTCCAGGTCGGAAAG
>CAZNBB010000192.1:685-5328 GCA_964571225.1 uncultured Gammaproteobacteria bacterium | reverse complement strand
CTTCGATCGCCGCGGCCATGACCGAATACAATCCCGACCCGACCTGGCAGCTGGTCGAACAGTAACAGGAAAAAGGTCCCCTTTTTCCCGTGTCCCCTTGTTTCCGGCGGCAAACCGGAGGATCTTGAGGAACATTTCGGTTGGGGTATTGCCAGAACGGCTGGCCAAGACAGCGATGGATTTTCACCGCCGCCTTGGCTCCTCATGACATCAAGCCGACAAGAATTGTACGCCACGCCGTACCAGCCACTTGCGCATTTCCTCAATGCCGAAAATGACCAGCGGCGCAAACACGATCAAAGTCCACGCCCACAGGGGCACGGCGGCCGTCGAGAAAACGCGGTACAACGACGGCACGCTGGTAACCAGCAGGATGAAGCCGATTTCCACAATGATGCCGAGCACGATCCAGTAATTGAACCGGGCGAAGTGGCTCCAAGCCGACTGACGGTTGGTGCGGCATGCCATGACATTGCCGATCTGGCAAAAGATGATAGTGGCGAGAAACGCCGCCGAGGCTTCGGCGAACAACGGCAGGTTGCCGCTGGTTGCCATGCCCCAGTGCCAGCCTCCGTGGTAAAGCACCAGGAAGAACACCACGAATGACAGGCCGGCCTCGGCAAGACCGATGATGCCGTAGCTGCGCAGGAAGGTCCGGTAACTCACCAGGCGCTCGTGGCGACTGACAGGCGGACGCAGCATGACATCCTTCTCCGGCGGCTCATTTCCCAGGCCAATGGCGGGCAGAATGTCGGTAATCAAGTCGATGGAGAGGATCTGGATGACCGTGATGGGCAAGGGGATCGGAAAGATCACGTAGGCAATGAACGGCAGGATTTCCGGCACGTTGCTGGTAAGGATATAGGTGATGAACTTCTTGATGTTGTCATAGACCGCCCGGCCTTCCTCGACGGCCCTGACGATGGTGGCGAAATTGTCATCCAGCAGGATGATATCCGAGGCCTCCTTGGCCACGTCGGTGCCCCGCTTGCCCATGGCAATGCCAATGTCCGCCCGCTTGAGCGCTGGCGCATCGTTCACGCCGTCGCCGGTCACCGCCACCACTTCGTGCATTTCCTTGAGGGCGGCGACGATACCCAACTTCTGCTCCGGGGCGATCCGTGCAAACACCACTTCACCGCCACGCAGGGTTTCGACCAGCTCCTCCATGTCCATGGCGTCCAGCGTCTCACCGGTAATCACCTTTGGCGTGGTGACGATGCCCAGCTTGCGGGCGATATAGGACACCGTCTCGCCCTTGTCACCGCTGATGACGATGATCCTGATACCCGCGCTCTTACAGGCCTGAACCGCGGCGGGCACCTCCGGCCGCGGCGGGTCCACCATGGCCACGTGACCGACAAACACCAGGTTGCCCGCCCTGGCGCCATCGTCGACCTCACGGTAGGCCAGGGTCAACACCCGCAGACCCTGGTCGGCGTATCTGTCGGCCCGCTGGACCAACATACGGCGTTCGTCCTCGCTCATTTCGCGAACCTCGCCACCGTGGTGCACCTGACTGCAAAGATCCATCATGACATCCGGGGCCCCCTTGACGGTCAGGTATCGGGTATCGCCCTGGGTATGATAGAGACTCCACATGTACTTGTGCTTCGCATCGAATGGCTGATTCTCCAGCAGCGTGAAGCGCGAACTGAGGCTGTCGTACCCGGCATGGGCGTCGACGAATTCCGCCAGTGCCACCTCGGTGGGATCGCCCTGAAATACGGGCTGGCCGCGTGCGCCATTGGTCGTGATGACGTCGTTGCACAGCGCCATGATCTCCACCATGGGGGGCGCGCCTGGACTGTTGTCGAATGCCTCGGCATCATCCGCGTCGAATTCCTGGAAATCCAGGTAGAGCTTTTCCACGTGCAGCTTGTTCTGGGTCAGGGTGCCGGTCTTGTCGGTACAGATAACCGTGGTGCTGCCCAGGGTCTCCACAGAAAGGATCTGCTTGACCACGGCGTTCTCCTTCCCCATCTTCACCGAGGACTGGGTCAGCGCCAGGGTCACGGTCGGCAGCAACCCCTCCGGAACGTTGGCCACGATGATGCCAATGGCAAAGATCAGATTGGTCCACAGTGGATTGCCGATAAGAACGCCAATGGCGAAAAATGCCAGGCCAATACCCACGGCCAGGTAAGTGATCTTGCGCACAAACTCCGCCAGTTCCTTTTGCATGGGTGTGCGATCCTGCTGCACACCCTGAGACAGCTCGGAAATAGCGCCAATGCTGGTGGAACGGCCTGTTCTGGTCACCAGGATACGGCCATGACCCTTGAGCACCGTGGCGCCGGATGCGGCCTGCATGTCGGGGTGTATCTCGTCCTCGGCCGTCTGCTTGGCCACGGGTTCGGACTCGCCGGTGATTATGGATTCATCCACCAGCAACTGACTGGACTCGATGATGACACCGTCGGCACAAATCTTGTCACCTTCCTGGACGAACAATACATCGCCGGGCACGACTTCCTTGGCGTCCATCAATATCTTCACGCCATCGCGCAGCAGAACGACTTCCCTGGGGATGTAATCGAGAAATGACATCATCATCTTCTCGACCTTGTAGTTCTGTATGAACGACACCAGCGCGTTCAGCACCACCACCGCCAACAAGGCCGCCGCGATGAGTTCGTAGCCCTGGCCGGGCAGGATAAAATGTGCCACCCAGGACAGTATCGATGATGCCAGCAACAGCAGGGGAAACAGGGCGAGAAATTCTTCCAGCAGCATACGCAGCGGCGAACGCGCCCGATGGAAGCGGATCTCGTTGCTGCCGTAGCGCTTGTTGCGCACCTGCGCCTCGGCCGTGCTCAGGCCGCCGGCATCGCAGGACAACGTTCGGAACAAAGACTCCGTGTTCTTGAAAGTTTCCACTGGATGACAGATGCCGCTCAATCAATCAAAGGGTTCGCTTGGTGCATTATCTCTTGCGCTTCGGGCGCCGGGAAGACGTTGCACATTTTCCGAGCAGGTCGCGCCGCTATGACGACTGGCTCGTTCAGTACGCACTTTGACAGTTCCGCCGACAGCTTTTCACAGCGCCCCTAACGCTATTTATCTTCCAAAGTCTCGTCCTTGAAACCCTTGTGGCGCTTTCAAGCGAGTCTGATCGCTTCGGTTCAGTGTTGTCTTGATAGTCGCTATATCCAACTCAACGTTCGGGCGGAAAGTAGATCTATGTCCATTCGTTCTATTCTCGCACTGCAGGACCCGTCAGCTGAACCGAAACCGTGATCTGTCCTTTGTATTTTTCGCGCTCGCCTTTTACGCTCGCAGCAGGAGGATACGCACGAACGAGCGCAGGCCGACTTCCTCCTCCAGCCGCAGGCCGCTGGCGTCTATGAGGGCGCGCCACTCCTGGCGGGTTCTTTCCCGTCCGGCGGTTCCCATGAACATCTGCATGTCCATGGATGTGGTGACGGCGTCCGGATGCGTGTCGTCCATGACGGTCTCAAGCACCGCGATCGCGGCGCCGGCGGGCGCTGCGACCTGGCGCAGGTTCTGGAGTGCACGTATACAAGCCCCATCGTCGAAGCCATGCAGGACGCCCGCGAGGAGGTAGACGTCCCCCTCGCGAGCCGGCGGCAGGGCCTCGAATACATCACCCGGTTCGAAGCGCACCCGTTCCAACAAAGACGCCTGGGACGTGCCCCGCCAGTGGTCGGCAGCGGTCCGCGTCACCGATTCGCGATCCACCACCAGGACCTGCAGCCGCGGATGCCGCGCCAGGATCGCCAGGGCCTTGCTGCCCTTCGATCCGCCCACGTCGATGAGGCGCTGGAACCGGCCCCAGTCGAAATCGGTGGCAAAGCTGTCACCCGTCAGCGCCTCGACGCTGTCCATGGCGGCGGCGAACAAGGCCTCGGTCTCCGGGTGGGTCGACATGTACTCAAAGAGCGGTTGGCCGTGACTGCGCTCGAAGGGAATGCCACCTTCCCGGACGGCAGGCTCGATGCTTTCGAACCAGGGCCGGGACATGACCGCGGAATTGTGCATCAGCACCATCGCCCGGACATTCTGCGGGTGGTCAGTACGCAGGTAGTGGGACACCTTGTTGTTACGGTATTGCTCCGGCCCGCATTGCTCGAAAACGCCCAGGGAGGCGAGGAACCGCAGCACACGCAGTACGGCATCCGGGCGCGCCGACACCCGTGCGGCGATGGCCTCGGCGTCCATGGCCCGGTCGCCGAGGACCGTGGCGACATCGAGACGGGCGACGACGTACAGCGCACGGGACTGCCAGAACGCCGAACCCATCTGCACCAGTCGAAAGGGGGCCGGAGTCAGGCGTGCCGGCAGACCCTGAAGGCCGGCCACAAGGCGCATCACAGCCGAGAACAGCCTGACCCCGCGGGAATGCTTCTGATAGGCCATCGGAGCGCCGTCCTTTTCGTCACGAAATGGATTCCACCACCGGCTGAACGAAAACGTTCTGTAGCCCCGTTTTCGCTCTTGGTGCGAACGAGACTATGCTACGAAGAACCCTCGGGAATGGGTACGCGCCCCCTGTTCTCTGGAGCCGCGGCCTGAGCGCCATTCATCCCCGCCGCCAGGGCGTCTTGGGCGGGCAGTGGTTTAGGCCAAAAAATAACTCTGTCCCCTTTTTCAGTCCCCTTTTTCAATCTCCCCATTACGGA
>CAZNBB010000192.1:0-675 GCA_964571225.1 uncultured Gammaproteobacteria bacterium | reverse complement strand
CCAGGACGTCTTGGGCGGGCAGTGATTTAGGCCAAAAATAAATCTTTCCCCTCTTTCACAGCGTTGCGTACCGGGACGGCGAGGACTAGGCTGAAAATGTTGTTTTCAATCGAGTCTGCCCCTTTGGTTTTCTCGCCCCATTACGGAAAATTGGGACAAGTGGGACCACCCAGCGCAGCGTAACGCGCCATAATCGGAGTGCTGTAAGTGCGGCCGTACATTACCCCGGTAAACACTTCGGCAACGAATTCGAGTTTGTTTTTCGTTGCGTAATTGCTTACCTGGTTTGCGAGAGGCTCCGGGGTCGCATTGGTTATAGCGTCCCAAAAAACGCCTTCATCTGATGACTCGTGAAGGTTATGTCCGAGTTCATGAGTCACGACTGCGGCACAATAGTTTGCGCCACCAAGAGGTGCAACCTTATGCGCAATGCCGTCGTACATACCCGGATTGCTGGCATCGACGCATCCAAGCCCAAGGAGCACAGTCGATTTCCGGCCACCCCCTACAGCGCGATGAAAAGCGATACTTTGTACACCCATCATATTAGTACAGTAGAAAGTGATTCCATTCGGGAACGTAAAGCCACGAGTGACAACGCGCTTCACGCCTTGGTCCAGGCCGGTACGTTTTGCGTCGTAATCTGGATCAGCCGGGTCGCGCAAGATTGTGCAG
>CAZNBB010000191.1:0-5403 GCA_964571225.1 uncultured Gammaproteobacteria bacterium | reverse complement strand
AGTGCGACCACAACCTGGGGACATCTCTGCGGAAGGGCGCAACCTTAGTCGCCTTGGCGGCCATGCTCGCTTCTAACGTGTTGGGAGGAACGGACTTCCAGAGCCCCATGTAATGAAGGGTGGATTTTGAGAACCGCTGTTCGTGCGGACCTTCACCAATTCGAGGACGTCGGGGACGGGCCGGGTTGTCGGTTGTAAGGTGGCGCCGTGTGCGACGGCACGGCGGTCAGGCGCCTGCCAGACATGACGGAGTGCCTGGTGCTCGATGCGCACCCACGCTAGAGCGGAGTGAAGACCACTGCACCCCGACCGACCCGCAATGCCTCTTCGGCCATGAAGGCCACCGCTGCGAAGAACGCAGCATCACCGTCGGTCAAGTGCAGCATGATGTCGTCGATCTCCTTTATGAGGCCCGGCAAACGGTCTTGGCCGAACGAGGTCAGGGCCAGGGACGTGATCGAACTCAACAGCGGGTAGTCAAGATACGTGCCGTCGGCCTGCAGCAGGAACCACTCCAAGCTGATGCGAGACTCCAACCCCACGACGCCCGCGCCACCCGGATCTGGCCACTGCCCAGCCTTGCGCGGGTACACCCACTCACGGGGCGCCTCGACGCCGACGTGCCACCGAAACGGTGGCGCCGCATCGGCCCCAGCAGACTCCCCCGCCCACGGCAACGCCATGTACTTGATGAACGCGAGGTCCCGGTCATCCCCCACGCCGACCATCTTCACCCGAAACACGCCACTCGCTCACAGCCCGGAAAACACGACCCGGCCGGGCACACGAGACGCCCGCTCGATCAACCGGCCCGCCATAGCGATCCGGCTCCCCTCGGGAACGTCCTCGCGCTCCGCCAGATCCAACATTTCGTGCGCCAACACCGCCCGGTCGTCCCCGTCGATCACGTGCCAGCGTTCGCTCGGCACGTTTGACAACAGCACATACCGGCTCCGCACCAGCTCTTGCATCGCCTGCATTCTCGGATCCAAGACTGGCAAGCGGCCGACGTCGAAGCGCGACCCCGTGATCCTGTCGACATCGCACTCGAAGACCTCCCTCAGTACCTCCCCGAGCCAGTAGAACGGCAGCGGCTTGATTTCGCACGCAGTCCGCACGCGGGCTTGGTTCGCCTGAAATGCGCTCGGCTCCAAACCGAGCACCGCGAGTCGTTTGGGCACTACCCCATCCAATCATGGTCCGATCGGCAAAGTCCCCGATACGCTGCCCAGACCCGGCCCTGAGGCGTGGTGATGACCGTGAAGCACCTCGCCCGCTCAGGTGGTGCGCCGTCCGTGCGCGCCCGCGCTAGAGGGGCGTGAAGACCACCGCGCCCCGACCGACGCGCAGCGCCTCTTCCGCCATGAAGGCCACCGCCGCGAAGAACGCCGCATCGCCGTCAGCCAAGTGCGGCATGATGTCGTCGATCTCTTTGATGAGTCCCGGCAACCGGTCCTGACCGAACGAGGTCACCGCCAGGGACGTGATCGAACTCAACAAGGGGTAGTCAAGACACGTGCCGTCGGCCTGCAGCGGGAACCACTCCAAGCTGACGCGCGACTCCAACCCCACGACCCCCCCACCGCCAGGGTCGGGCCGAGTCCCCTTGTACGGGTACACCCACTCACGGGGCGCCTCGACGCCGACATGCCACCGAAACAGTGGCGCCGCATCTGCTCCGGCAGACTCCCCCGCCCAGGGCAACGGTAGGTACTTGATGAACGCGAGATCCTGGTCATCGCTAACTCCGACCATCTTCACCCGAAACACGCCACACCCCTATCGTCCATAGAACGCCACCCGACCGGGAACACGAGCCGCCCGCTCGATCAACCGACCAGCCATCGTGATCCGGCTCCTCTCGGGCACATCCTCGCGCTCCACCAGGTCCAGCATCTCGTGCGCCAACACCGCCCGGTCATCCCCATCGAACACCTGCCAGCCGTCACCAGACACGCTCGACAACACGACATACCGTCTCTGGATCATCTCCAACATGACGTGCATCTCCAGATCCCACTCCCTCGACCAATGGATACCCGTTCGCGAACCTGTGTCTCTGTCGGGATCGGCCTCGGGGAATTCCCTCAGCACCTCGCCAAGCCAGTAGAACGGCAGCGGCTTGACCATGCAGGCAGCGCGCCCATCGGTGGGGTACGACTCAACCGTCCTTGGCTCCAAACCGAACACCGCGAGTCGCTTGGGCACGTTCCTATCCAATCACGGTCCGAAATCGGAAGTCCCCGGATACGCCGACCACACCTGGCCCTGAGGCGTGGTGATGACCGTGAAGTACTGCGTGGACCAGGAAGAACCGCCTTGCTTGCCCACGAATCCCTCGGGATCGAAGTAGAGGTTCACTGTGTTGGCGGGGTTCTTGAGGGAAGAACCCGATGCAACCCGTTCGCTTGTCGCGAGAGAATCGCATAAGAACTGAATCAACTGGAGGTAGTCCGCCGGCAAAGTGAGGTTCTGGAAATCATCGAGGACCCCTCGATCAGTTGGCAATGCGAACCTGGTGGAGTCCCAGACACTATCATCCACTTCCGGAAGCGCTACGTGATCTTCGACGATGTGCAGCAGCCCATCCCCCCGCAACTCATAGGTCCTCGTCTCACCCGTGACCGAGTCAACGTGCACGGCGCGGCAGATCAGCCCTCCCCAGTAGTCCGGCATCGGCGCGTATTCGACGTGAGAACCTACTGCCGGGTTCACCTCCGGAAGCTCGAGGCAGGTGCCGTTGAAGTCATAGAAGTGGCAGTCCGGGTCATTGAAGATGGTCCCGCCCACTTCAGGGTCATGGCTGGGAGCGCCGAGATTGTTGTCGGTGTCGGCAGCGTCGGACATGATGTCGAGCGCGGTATCGACTCCCACCCAGGTAATCAAGGCCGCCAGCACGAGTTGCGTGCCGGCCACGCACAGTAACGTCGCGTCAGGCACTGTGGAATCGAACATCGCGTGGCTGGGATAGCGTTCACCCAGCGAGAAGCAGAAGGTCTCCGACTGCACCGCGGGTCGTATTGCGAGTGCCTGCGCGGTACGCACCTCTCCCACCAGCGGCAGAAGGGAAGCCTCCGGAGCAGTCAGGAGGAATGCGGCATACGCGTTGGAGTCCATGCCCGTGAGCTCAACGGCGGCAGACGTCGCGACGGTCACAAAACCACCGTCAGGCAGGCCCGCCCGTGCCTCCGCATGGACCATCTCCGACTCGTCCGGTCCTAGCGCGAGGGCAGCAGAGCAGTCAAGCGAGCCAGCCGTACTGCACGAACCAATGACCCCACCTTGGCTGTCGACGACATCCACCCTCACATACGCAAGGGGTTGATCCCACTCGAAACGGGCCGATGTCGCACCGAGGAACGCCTGATCACCAACCGTCGCCTCCGCCGAGGTGAACTGGCCCGTCCACCCAGGGTCGGTGACCGTCACCGACGACGACGTGGCGTACTTGACATACACCCCAGCGTTCAAAACCCACAGTTCGGCGTATGAGGTCTGCGCCGAGATCGTCGGGCGCGCCGACGCGCGCATCCTTGCCCGGGAAGAGCCCCAGTTCTACGACAGTCAAGGTCGATAGACCCGGGTACATCAAGACAAACTGGGTACCGTGGCGCGCTCTGCACGACGCGCCCGCAAGCGTGGCGGTTGCGCGCCCTCAGCGTGAAGCGCTCGGAAAGTCGACGTTGTCGCCTCGCACGATACCCGCGTCGTCGACCCAGTACTCGCCGGATTCAAACCGCTGGACCATCGTCTCAACGAAGGCCGCGATGCTCGGCCAGGCTACCCTGGCTCGTAGTTCGGGGTCGTTGTCGAACCACACGACATGAATCGGCGAGACCGCCTTGTCACCACCCGCGAGGTCCGCCGCAAGAAAGCCCTTCCCGAACAACCATAGAAACGGAAGCCAGGTGGAGGGCCACCAATTGTCCGCGTCGCCGAATGGCCACCCAGGCCGCGCCGCAAGTTCCTGCGCTATCGTCCGGGTCTCCCTGTAGTGTCCACACACGTGGGCGAGGTCGTAGAACTCGCCGCCCGGCACGATCTCACCGAGTTCGCGGGGTACACCACCCGCTCTCGTCCCGTCGTGCCATCCGTACCACGCAACGATCTCGGGGGTGGGCTTCAGGTCCAACTCCTCGAGCGCCTCCGTCACTTGGGCCGAACCGATCCCAGGGTTCAACGTCGGAACTATGGCCGCACCCGCTTGGGCCAGGAACGCCTCAAGACGGATCAAGGAATCCATCGAACCCCCTCTCATGGCGAACAAACGTAGGTTGTCGTCGGCTGATTTAGCATCGGCATCACCAGATAGTCGTCACCGACCGCAATTCCACATGCGTTGTAGAAGGTCCCCAGGGAGCCGCCTTGACTGTTCTGTTCCCAATAGGGCACGAGGCGCAAAGAGGCGCCGGGACCACCCTGCAAAGAGGTGTAGAACGGGTATTCGTCGCAGGAAAGACCATCTCCAGTCGATCCAGCACAGCGAGGGTCCCCGTTGTACCAAGCACGCACCGTTGTCGAACTCGGATTGACCGATCTGGTCAGCAGCGCCCACGAAGGATTGGAGGCGAGTGCATCCACGATGTGCTGAGTCGTTTGTGGAGTATCACCCCCAGGCATGAACACAGGAAGACCACAGGGGTTACTGTCGCCAACACCACACTGCTGGTCATCCTCCTCCGGCGGCGGGATAGGGATCGGGTCCGGTTGGGGTTCGGGGTCGGCAACGGGCCCCTCATCGGCGGTGGCAGCGTCGGACATGATGTCGAGCGCGGTATCGACTCCCACCCAGGTAATCAAGGCCGCCAGCACGAGTTGCGTGCCGGCCACGCACAGTAACGTCGCGTCAGGCACTGTGGAATCGAACATCGCGTGGCTGGGATAGCGTTCACCCAGCGAGAAGCAGAAGGTCTCCGACTGCACCGCGGGTCGTATTGCGAGTGCCTGCGCGGTACGCACCTCTCCCACCAGCGGCAGAAGGGAAGCCTCCGGAGCAGTCAGGAGGAATGCGGCATACGCGTTGGAGTCCATGCCCGTGAGCTCAACGGCGGCAGACGTCGCGACGGTCACAAAACCACCGTCAGGCAGGCCCGCCCGTGCCTCCGCATGGACCATCTCCGACTCGTCCGGTCCTAGCGCGAGGGCAGCAGAGCAGTCAAGCGAGCCAGCCGTACTGCACGAACCAATGACCCCACCTTGGCTGTCGACGACATCCACCCTCACATACGCAAGGGGTTGATCCCACTCGAAACGGGCCGATGTCGCACCGAGGAACGCCTGATCACCAACCGTCGCCTCCGCCGAGGTGAACTGGCCCGTCCACCCAGGGTCGGTGACCGTCACCGACGACGACGTGGCGTACTTGACATACACCCCAGCGTTCAAAACCCACAGTTCGGCGTA
>CAZNBB010000190.1:0-5441 GCA_964571225.1 uncultured Gammaproteobacteria bacterium | reverse complement strand
CACCGGCCAAGCTGACTGCCATAACGACCAGGACCGTATACAGAATGATCAGCGGAACCCATAGCGCGTAAATTGTGGGCGCCATGTGATAGTAGATCATAAGTCCCGCAAGGATCAGGAAGCTGATAGCCAATTCCACCAGCTTTCCGAAAGTCGCCGTCACTGGAAATATTTCGCGCGGGAAATATACCTTCTTAACTAAACTCGAATTTCCCACGACGCTGTTGACTGCGGCCGCAACGCTTTCCTGAAATAATGTCCAGGGAAGCAGCGCCGCGAAAGTAAGGATTGGGTACGGTATGTTTCCGCTGTCTATTCCGACGAAGCTGCGCACAACCGTAAAGATGAGCATCAACAGCACCGGCTTGAGCACCGCCCAGGCAATGCCCAGATAGGCCTGCTTGTACTGGACCGCAATATTTCTCCACGCCAGCATCAGGATCAATTCCCGATAGGTGGCCAGATTTCGAAGGGCGCTTATCATCGCCGGCCTGTGCTCCGCATCGTCTGTCTCACAGTCGTGGTTATACTTCCGTCCGTGTCATTGGGCGACCCCGGACGGTTCACTCTTTATGGCCTCGGGCCTCGAGCCCAAGGCTGATCGTACGCTCGGCAATGTGCGCCCATGACAGTTCTTCGAGTACGCGTTTTCTCGCCTGCCGGGCGATCTGCGCACAGAACGATTCGTCTTGAAGCACTTTCGCCAGCGCACTCTCAAGGGCCGGTTCCGATGTACCGTCGACCAGCAGCCCCGTCACACCATCCACGACGGCCGCGCTTGTACCGCCAGCCCGGCCGGCTATCGCCGGCACGCCGCAAGCGGCAGCTTCCAGAAAGACCATTCCGAACCCTTCGGTATCCCCGTCAATTTCCCGGTTCGGCATGGCGAACACATCTGCTGCATTGTACCAACGGGGCAGGTCATCCATGGGAACGTGGCCCAACAGGTGTACTCTTGAGCTGACCCCAGACCGATCCGCCAGCTCCTTCAAATAGCCTTCGTCGGCACCTATGCCAATTATCGCATAATGGACATCCAACCCTCGACTCTGTAGTCCAGGCAACGTCCGTATGACCTGATCGAATCCCTTGCGTCGACTCAGACGACCTACCGAGAGAATCAGGCGCTGGTCGGCAGCGAGTTGCAGCTGCGTTCGCAGTTCCTGAGCCGGTAGGCCGGGGCGGAACCTCTCTACGTCGACGCCCGGATGGATCAGGCTGATGCGGTCACTCCGGACCCCTATTCGCAACAGCTCCTGCTTCGTAAACTCGCTATTGGCGACGACCCGTGTCGAGCCGCGAAACACGCGGGACATAACCCAATGTTTCATAGGCTGTTTCCATGTCGTAAGCTCCTCCCCGTGGGCGTAGACGACTATTGGCCTGCGAATGGCCTTCGCCACCAGCCAGCCGATCAGTCCTTCCGGCAATACGCGCCCCGCATGAACAGCCTCGAACCGGCAGTGCATCGCGAGTCCCAGACCTTTGCCCAGTAGCCGCAGGTACATGGCAAGGGACTCCGGTCGCAGCCACCAGTACCGCCGCAGCGCCACCCTGTGGACACTGTTTGGGTGCGATGCGTCATACTCCGTTGCACCCGGGACGTCTGCCGTGACGATATGGAGCTCCTTGCCGCCGATCCGTCGATAGACTTCGTCGAACCATACTGCGGTGCCGCCCTTGGTCGGAAGAAACAGCTCCGAAATGACCAGCAGCCTGGAATCGGCTTCCCTGGCTGTCTGATCGGTCTTCGCATCCACGCTCGACATCCCCTCTACTCTGCCCCCGTGCCACTGGCCGTTGCCCGGTCCGGCGAACGCAGTCCGCGCGCCACCGACGCCACATCCCTTAGGCTTTGCAGCCCCGGGGCACTGTAGAGCAGCGGAAGCACTGCGTGTATCGCTGCCGTGCGGCTGCCTCTGCGCAGCAGCGCGCTCGCGAGATCCATCCGGGCCGCCCGCAAGGCGCTGTCCACCCCACGTCTCAGCCCTCGGTCGGCATCCGCTATGTCTTTTTTGACGGCCAACAGAGCAGCTACCGTCTGTCGCTGCGCGCGCACCGGTGCGCTCCGGGTCGCGCTTTGGCCATGTATCCGATAGACAGCCATGGGGCGGCATATCACTCCAACCCGTCGGCTGTGGGCACATAGTCGTATCAAAAAATGCACGTCCTCGCATACCTGGTATTCCGTCGGATAGCCACCTACGGCGGCAAACAGCCTTTTGGGAACACTCAGCGTATGTGTATCGCCGAAATGCCGGGACACGAACTCCCCGAACATTTCCTCCTTCATTACCGCCTCTCCGTCCTCCGCAAAAGCGAGGAGTTTTCTGCCCAATTCAGTGCCTTCCATGGAGCGGCCAATCAGTTGTTCATCTTCGCTCCGATATTCGAAATCGCCGGTGGCGAAATCCAAGTCCGAATTGCGTTCGATCAATCGGGCGTGCCATTCCAACCGCTGCGGATAATACCAATCATCGGCGTCCAGATAAGCCAACCACTCGCCCTCTGCAACTGCGGCGCCGCTGTTCCGCGCAGCAGAGACTCCCCGGTTTTCCGTCCGGATGTACCGCACGGTGGAACCGTACCCGCGCACAACACCCGCTGTATCGTCCGTCGAGCCGTCATCGATAACGATGACCTCTCGTGCCGGATACGTTTGCGCGAGCACCGAGTCGATGGCACGCGCCACAGTTTCTGCGCCGTTATAGACCGGAATAATCACCGAAAACTCAGGCGCGCGCACTTCCACTCACCCTTTTTGCACATAGCCTGCGGCGCGCCAGCCAACCGATGACGATCAGACACATCCCCGGAACAACGGCACCGCTTAGTAATGCCCATCGACGTAGGCCCGGCACCGCATTGAGTCTGAACACGACCGGCCAAATTCTGCGCCAGCGACTGCGTTCCACGAATTGTCTTTCTCTCCGTCCCAAAACCGCCGCCAACTCACGGGTCGACCGGAAAACAAGTTGCGGAAACCTATCCCGCGCATCGTTCAGCAATCCCTGGAACTCTGCGAACGCCGCCTCCACGTCGTCTGACAGTTCCGGCAAAAAGTTGAATCTATGGGTCTCGAACAGAGCCGGCTGCCCGCTTCGCAGCCTGTGCTGCAACACCTTGATTGCATCGTCCTTTCGATGCCCGAAGGCCGGCTCGAAGTACGTATCCCGGACGATTCGGGCCATTCCGCTGGCACCGGTCTGGCCGTTCCAGAAGCGTTCGCAGCCGCCTTTCGGCGCACCAGCGGAATCACGGCCCGTGTACTGCCGACCGGGCGTCACGATGACTTCGACACCATTGGCCGCCCACGCCCTCTCCGCAGCATCGGTCCAGACGAATGTCGGCGGAACCACCACCTGGGGAGTATGGCCGAATACCCGGCTGAATACTGCCACTTCGTCGTGCACGGCTTTCTGTATCGCATTTTCGTCGATCGCGCTCGAAGGCAGCGTGACGCAGTTCGCCCACCGTGTCTGCAGCGCCGACGGCAACCCTTCCGTTCTTGGCACCGCCTCATCGTTAAGCCATCGCAGAACCTTGCGATCCTTCCGTGCCGCCTCCATCAACGCCGCCGGCCAATAATGTTCCATGCCATGCAGTTGCAGCGCGAAAACGCCGCGCCGCTCCCCGTCGGCCAGTGCTGTGCGGATAGCGGAGAATTCCTCGTCATCCAACTGGCGAGAAATGTATTCCTCCCCACGGCGAACCTCCGTTCGACGTGTATCGGGCACTGCCAACACGACGCCAATCGTCATCACGGCCGGGTGGCCGGTACTGTCCCGACAGCTCTCAAGAATGTCTGTCAGGCGCTGCAACGCCCGGACGTCACTGCTGCTTCCCGGACCCCAGTCGTCACTTTCGAATACCACAACCAACTGCCGAAGCACAGGCTCACACCACGCCCTGCGAATGCAGTGCCGATAGCTCCAGACGAACAGTGCGGTGCCCGATACCACCCAGACTACCAATAGGTCGATCAGTCCTTGCACAACGCCACCGGAGACCGAGAGCTAGCCAACATTGGTGTAGCCCATTTGCGCTGCGACGGCTGTCACACTGGGTAGCACGCGCTCGATCCGTTCCCGGTTCGCACCGTCGCGCCATTTGTCCAGACGAATTTCCGAAAAAGCGTTGTATGGGCGTTTGAGGACCGTTTCGCAGTGTCTGCTCACCTCCGCGGAGAATGGGACGTCACACGCCTCGTAAGCCTTTGCAAATGCATCAACCGGATCGCGGAGCAGATCTTCATATGCCAATTCCACCCATCGGCCAGTCTCCACGACCTCGCGGGCCGAGAGGATCGATTCGTTCATCATTCGATATTGGAACGCGCACACTTCTTCCAAACTTGCCGTCAGATAGTCTCGCCAGCCCTCAGGCAGGAAAAAGCACCACTTGGTCACCTGCCCCCGATCGATGGCTACGGTTCCGGGAAGGCTGTCGGACCAGGTCGCGAACTCCCCCGGTCGGCGCCAGCCTTCAATCAGCGAATTGATGTTGTCTCCCGGAGAGCGTTTGACATAGACAAAATAGGCATCCGGCCAAAGCGCGTGGAGATACCGCACGCACAAACCGTTCTGATTGTTCTTGTCCACGAAACGGCGCATACCGGTTTCCCTGTAGAACAGCCGCATCGCCCTGTCCCGGTCGTGATCGGTCGCGTCCGAGCCATCAAGGGCGTGACTCCGCCAGGCTCTAGACGCCAGCGGGTGCAGTTCCATCCAGAAATCATGCGTCTCCCTTTGAAGACTCCCGAGCGCCGGCGACTCCGAGAAGGTCTTATACACCAAGGTTGTCCCAGCCCTGCTGCAACCAACGACAAAGATCGGGCGATCTGCGGGTAGCCGCGCGATGTCCCACCATGTACCGCGAACGCCACGGATGGCATTCCGTCCGTAATGCCGTAGCGTCTTTTCGACCTTTCCCCGGAAGGTGGCGTCAGCTCCGGGTTCCGATTTCTGCATATTCACTCGATCGTCCATTTCCAGATTGCCGCGCTACACACCGATCCGCTTTTGTGCCACTATACCGCCAACGCAAGTTGCTACACGTTTCCTTAGTCTTGTGCCTCCGCACCCGTATATTGCAACGGAGAGAGAATGACCGGAATCTGTGGTTGGTCCGGCGCCCCGGTCGCCAACGACCCTCCCGCGGTGGCGGAACGGATGTGCCGGCCGATCGGCTCCGGAGCCATCGCCTCTGAGAGCATAGGGGACAGCACGCTGGCGGCTCTCGGTGACCGAAGCCTGTGCGCACGCAGTGACTCCCTGCTCGCTGTAGTTTGTGGCCGACCTCAATTTGCATTCGATTCGCCGACTTCCAACCCGGCCGAAGCATTGCTGGCGGGGTATGCCCGGTATGGCGTAATTGTCGTCGACCACATCCATGGTCAGTTCGCGCTGGCCGTGGTCGACACGCGGGAAGGATAGACATTT
>CAZNBB010000189.1:0-5447 GCA_964571225.1 uncultured Gammaproteobacteria bacterium | reverse complement strand
ACCATTTTTAAAACACTTGATGTCACAAAATAATTCCTCTCCATAATAGAATTCATTCCTTTTCCCAGGACTCCAATGAAAATCCTCAGATCTTTCCTTGACATCAAATCCAAGATTTTTAGCAATCGTTAAAATATCGTTTATAAAAACATGAGCATTTCTTTTAAGACCATTCACAGAATCCCATTTGTCAGAAAAACATATGTAAAAATTATGCACAATACGATAATCCAACTTATAATGTGTCATATCTCTTTTGTGATATCGCCACCCATCCTCAATAATCCGATTATTTGACTTATACAATATCACATTTTTAGAATCACTTAGCTTAAGATATACTTCCTTAAGTTGTGCATCAATATACTCATTTGCATTCTTAACAGCCCAAATAACAACCGCATATGCATTCATGGCACTAAAATCAATATGAGTATTAGCTGTCAAAATACGTAACAAATCTTCACGACTATCATAAGTAAGTCTATCTGTAATAGCTTCCAACCGATTAAACAACTCATGCCAATAACAATTCTTTAATCCCGATATCTTTTGTTTTAACGCTTCACAAACACTTGAGAGATTAACATCAAGTTCCTTCAACAACTCACTATCAAGATCTTCAAGAGATTTGTAATGATTTATCAAAGTTTCCAACTCTTCTTTATAATACTGTTCCAAGTTCTCAATAAGATTTTTTCTTTCAATTACCTCAAGTCTTTCTTTTCTCGTCTTTTCTTTTTCATAAGTCGATTTTTCAACTCTATCAGCAGTTATTTTAAAATTTGAATTAAACCACAATTCAAAGGGATCTGATTCTAAATCCCTACAACCATAACCGGAAGATTCAAGTCGTATTTTCACAAGTTCAACCTTCGCCCTTGCATTCCTATCAGCATTGTAGAAATCAAACTTACCAATAACCCTCACAAGCCCTTTCCGACTCTTAATAATGCTATTTAATTCTTCATCCTTAGACCATCTTTCCGGAATAACCAGATAAATATTTTTTGCATTTGCTTCTCTAACAATCTTCCTGCTCCACTCATAAAAACATGAATAGGGTGGATTACAAAAAATAACATCAACTACTTTGTCGATAAGCACCTGATTATAAAAATCAGTTCCTACAATAAATATATCTTTATCCATCAAATCAATGAGAATTTTCGACTTCTCAATAGCATACTTATCTCCAGTCGTCAACGTTTTAAGCGCCCTTCCATCACCTGCCCCAATATCAAGAATAGATCCGGAATATTCATTTCCAAGATCTTTCTTAACACAATCAAGAATCTCGTCAGTAGTAGGATACCATTCAAAATCCTGATCATTATCTTTAAGTTTATTCACAATCGATATTGTAGTCATGGCTTCCCTCAAAAAAATATATATTATTTGGTATAATACTTCCATTTTCCGGACAACATTTTTCTAAACAAATTCGGATTACTACAACCACCTTTCTCAATCCATTCTTCTTTTGTAATTTCTCTTGATTTAATAACAAATTTGACGAAGAAACTCGTGACTTCAACTATAGACATTCAATACCTCCTATTTTTATTTATCAATTTGAATCAATCCATTTGATTTTACAACTATTAATCGTCGATCTGTGCTTGCTCGGTTTCTTAATTCAATAGTCAAATCACGATCATTTTTTTGGTTTCCATCATCATCATAATACAGCCATCCATCACTAAGGAAATAGAAAGCCGAAAAACAATAGTCACTATCACCCTTTCCTAATCGATGACCTGACCATGTTTTCATATCTAATTTATCCATTACTACATTATAATGACAGATTAATTTATCTGCTTCTTGTCCCTTCCCCACAAGTGCTTCTCTAATCAAAACCAAATTATCGCCCGACCATATTCTTGAAATAATAACCGAGTTTCCTGTAAAGATTTCTTCGCTTTGTTTTAATTGTTTCGCTTCAGTCTCAAGTGCCCTAGAATAATCAGATTCATTGCTTATGTTTGCATTAGTGTCAACTGGATATAATTTATTATCTAAATCCGCATCGCCTAACCTTTCAATAAAGACAGAATCTCCTTCATCTGTCATATCATCTTCGTCATCATTACCTGAATATTCTGAAATATATGCGTTTTCATCGATATAACCATTCGCATTGTTATCAGCACCATCCTTTGTTTCATTAGAATTAATTGTAGGTACTATTCCCCTTATATATTTTTCATCTTTAAAGCTAACATCAGGTTCCCATTCGATATATTTTGGAGTAATATTATATGACAATGTAGAACTTTCAATAGCTTTAATCATATCAATAGTACACAATTGAATGTCTTCATCTATAATTCCATCTTCATCATCATCTTCATCTTTGACACCAGCAAAACCATCTCCATTCATATCACCAATTGAATCAAAATTAAATGTAATAATTCTTGACTCTTGATGAGTCGCTGCAAGACTCCTTGCTTCCATCAATAATATTTTTATTTCTGCCGTTTTACCTTTTAAAGCAGAGCTTACAAACATTGGAGTAAATGCTGGAAGAATCATACCAAGAACAAGTACAATAATTGCAACTACAACCATCATTTCCATTAAAGTAAACCTTTTCAAAATAAGATTTTTCATATTACCTCCTAAAGCAAAATGTTATAGTGAGAACAAATTTTAACCAATATTAGTGATATTGAAAACAAATAAAAAATAACAATATATTCACCCATTTTCATATTACGTACTACAATAAAATTAATAGTAGCCAAAAAAAACGCAACAATAATAGCTATAAATATAAACATATTACATCCTCCTAATTAATATTATTTTTATTTTCCAAACTCATCAAAACATTTTTTTCGTTATGCTCCATCTCCTTTCACCCAATCAACTCATTCGCATATGCAGAAAAACATTTTCCTCTCACATTTTCCATAAGTTCTTTAAAACTAGTAAAATCAAATTGACATTCATTTTCTCGAATATAAGCAATTCGTTCCTTTACGTCATAACAATTTTCCCAAATCTCCTGAGCTTTTTCCTGCTCCAATTTTGCATAATGCTCTTCATTGTACACACAATATTGATCAAGAGCATTCAAAATTTCAACAGCCTTTACAAGTGTTTCTTCTTTTGAATCAAACGGAACAATAACATACTCTATCCAGCCAACCAAAAAATGATTTACACGAAAACCATACACTTCATCATCAACTTCTTTCAACACTTCCAGAATACACTCATAATTTGACTGTTCCAAACACTCACTATCCCTACTTCGACAATATATGCAATAATCACCTTCAGGAAAATCCCCCAAATAATTTTTAGGATACTCACAAATATACTTACTTAATGATTCTCGACAATCCGCTATTAAATCCATGACATATCCTTTCACCCAATCAATTTAGCCTTAGACGGACGTTTAAAAAACCCAAAACACTCATCATCTTTACTTTTTGTTACCGTTCCAATGAAACAAACATCTTTTCCAATCAGTTTGCCGGTCAAACAATTGCCTTCAGCATCCCAGCAAATCGACTCCGGAACAGTTCCCCACACCTTAAACATCCTATTATCAAGGACTAACATCTTTAATACAGTACCACCATAAGGTGAATAAGTGTTTTCTTGACACTTAGTACAGAGAATTTTGCCAGAGATTTGAATCCGACCTTCCTCACAAGGCTTGTATTCCGGTTCCGGTTCTTTCGGTTTGCGTGATTCTGCCGCCAACTTTCTAACCAGAGCAATCTGTTTTTCAGAGATCTTCCCCCATCTCTCTAAGCGGCTACGTATGTCTTTAACGATGTAATGATCCACAGCTATGTCTTCACTCAGGTCATTGGCTTCAATGAACTCACAGGCGATCTGACGCATCCTGTGAGCTTCCTTAGCTCTCTCCACCCTTAACTTAAGCTGATAAACTTCCCGATCCCTCTTCGAATCAAAATCAAATGTCTTTTTAGAGCAAATATGCCCAACAACAATATATTTATCAGTTTTGATATTTTTGTAAATAACTCCCCATTTAAACCATGTACCGCAATGGTCACAAACCCCACCATTGCCGTCATCCCATCCACGTTCTTTCAAAACATCTGACGCTACATGGTAGTCATCAATGTAGCAATCCTCATAAATCGAATCCCAAGCTTTTTCATTCTTGCCGACATAAATTGGCGTAACATATTGATAATCAGCAGGATCGATAACCATTTTTCTCTCCTTCCAAAGTGTTTTTCCTAACCCTTACACACAGTATAGCATATTTTTATTAAAAGTCAATAAAAATTATTGTTTTTTATTGAAAAAAAACAAAAAAAATAACCCCTTAACTATCAAGGGGTTATCGCAAAGAAAGAAAAATAGAGATATGTTTTATGTCAATTTAAGACCTTCTGCTAACTGTTCTTCTGTTACATTCACATCCGGAGCAACTTCTTCAGCCGGTTTTGTTGTATCAAAAGTAGGTACTTCTACATCTTCAATTCCACTATAATCATCTTCACCTTCTGACGCATCAAACAGATAAACAGAACCACTTGAATTGTCTTTAATCAATACACTATCTTGCTTAAACGCTTTCATTATTTCCAACGCTACTTTTTCTATAAATGGAATATCCACACCACTTATATCAATTGTATAAGATCTTTCATCAAACTTAACATCATTCTTTTTGTCAACATAACGACCATGCCCCAGCTTACCAATTGTCCAACCTGTATCAATACCTTCTTTAGTAGCTTGCTCTTCAATAATATCACTTGGTTTATCTACTCTTTGCCAATATTTTTGCCACAACGTTCTCGGAAGATTCCCAAGCCAATTCAATAATTTATTTTCACTAATTTTCCTAGTCACATCTGGCGATAGAACAATTTGCCCCCCCGGTTTCAAAAATGTTCGAGCAGCAATTCTTTCCATTTCCTTCGCATTGTACTTCATTACACCAGATTCTAAAAAAGATATACCAAAACTATACTGTTTTTCCATAGCGTCCATATTCCTTTACCATGTAATGGGTATTCCCGTCCTTTACGTATTTTCTACTCTTATTATTTAAAGGTATTTCTGATGGTTTTCTAAGATATCTTATGAAATACCCTATTGCCCCAACCACCATCATAACTGCAATAAATGGGGAAAGCAATACTAACAAAACAACCTTTAACAAATTTTCAAACACTACCTTGAAATCTCTCATTTTAAATCCCTCACAATATAATAGCACAATCACCACAAATTATAACTAAATATTTAAACAAACCTTATATCTTTTCTTATTCACTACATTTTCCGATGGACCTATCCAAGTAGCCGGTATCACAATTGTTGTCCATCTTTTATGAGTAAATCTAGGACTAGTTAAAAATCGTGTATGCCTACGTCTTTCATGTGGTTGTTTCAACTTACCCTTATCAGGTATAGGCAGCTTCATCCTATCTCTAATT
>CAZNBB010000188.1:0-5570 GCA_964571225.1 uncultured Gammaproteobacteria bacterium | reverse complement strand
CAATTGAAGGAAATGCCTGATGCACCTAATGTTAGGGCGAAAAAAAGTATTGGTAAAGGCGAGGGATTGCCCGGAGAATTTGGCTCAGGAATGCCATTAGTTGGAAGTCCGGAACTTGGTGTTGGTGGAGAGATTATGGAAGAACCGGGAACAGATTTAATGGGTGGAGAAGGTGAATCTGAGACAGTTCCTCCGGAAAGTAGTCAAGAAATTGGATTACCAACATCTATTTAACAAAAAAAAGTTATAATTTTAACGCTTTACGCTATTATAATATAGGTGTTTACAATGAGACGATATAGCTCTGTTAAGATAAAAGCCCACATTTGCGGTAAATGTGGAATGGAGTATTACGGTAATGAATGCCCCAAATGTGGGCGTGGAAAACTTAGCAAGGAGAAGAATAATGTCGGAAGTTAAAGTTGATCAGTACGGCAATAAGCTTTCTGAAGAAAGTGTTAATCGAGAAGTTAAAGCTCGTAAGATTCCGTCTATTCAGGAGTTGTTTGCTGAAGATTGCGCAAAGCGGAAAGCGCAAACAACGGATGTAACTCCGGATGGTGAAAAAGAGCGTGATGATTTGGTCGTTGATGCTAACGATGATCTGAACAAGTTTCTTAAGAATCAGGACAAAGATAACAATGATTCTCAGGATGTTTCTATCTTGTTTGATATGTCGAGTGATGCTAACGATAATGACAGCAAGTTTGTCAGTGATCAAAATAAGACTGATAAAAATGATGTTAAGGATCAGGTTGAGCCTTCGGAAGATGGTCGTGAAGAGTATGTGTCTGAAACAAAACCCGATGACTTGTCCGGATTTGAATCGAATCAGCGTAAAGAATCTGCTGGTAAGGCTGCTGATGATGCTAAAAAAGCCAAAGAAGCAGCTGATAAAAAGAAAGACAAGAAAGAAGCCAGTGTTGAGAAAAAAGTTAAAGCTCGTTGGGGTAAGCTGATTGGCTCGATTATGTTTGATCCTTTCCAACTGCAAAATACCAAGAAAAAGATTGTTGCTTTTGCTATTGGTAAAGATTATGTCTTGATGCCTTCTGAGAAACCGACTCGTACTGAGTGGAAGACAGCGCAGAAGGTTGTGGCAGAGCTTCGTGATCCTTCCATTATCCGGAAAGCTACGCTTGTTAAGAAAGCACAGATGGAAATGGAAGATGAAGAACTTGAGCCTGTTGATGTAGACGTTGAAGTTGAAGGCGCAATTAAAGAATCTCCTGAAGATAGCACTGTTATTGAAGAAACAGTTGCTGAGGAAAAAGAAGAAGTTGCTAAACTCGAAGATGTTGTTGCAGATCTTGAAGCTGGTGACGTTGATTCAGCTAAAGAGAAATTGCAGGAATGTATATCCAAACAAGAAGAGGAAATTGAAGAAGCTGTTGAAGATGGAGAAGGTGGAGAAGAAGTGATTGAAGATGTAGAAGTTGATGAAGATATTCTTCCGGAAGATACTGAAGTTATTGCTTAAGGATTGTCATGAGACGTTATAGTAACTTGAAAGTATCCAGTGTTAAACGTTCTTTTGTTAAAAGAACACTTAAGAAACATAATGCAGGTACTAAGCGTATTGGTAAAACAATACCGATTGAAGATGGTTATTTTTATAACGTTACTACCGGACTTCATGGAGATCAGTTTGATACTGAACCTATGTCGTCAACATACGGTCAAATGAAGGGCAATGATAACGGTGATTTTTTCGAATGGATAGATGAACTTCTACGGATGAAAGAAAGTGGTCCATATCAGGGGTATCGAACCTATACTACATGGGTCGATGCCCCTGTTCATCTTAATCACGATGAAAGTTATACGTGTGGTTTTGTGGCTGATGCCATTCCTAATTTTGATGAGAAATCAATTGAAATGGTAATGGCAACAGATACAAGTAAGGAGCCAAATCTTTGTAATGATATACAGGAGAATCGTCAAACAGATGTTAGTATGGGTTGTGATTTAATATGGAGTATTTGCAGTCATTGCGGCAATATCTGTTTTGATGATGCTGATTGGTGTAACTGCTTAATTGATTTTAAAGGTAGAATACATCCTAGAACCGGTAGAAGAGTTGCGGAAATTCTTAAAGATATAACTGGTGTAGAAATGTCTCATATTACAGTAGGAGTTGGTGCAGATCCTATTGCAAAAAATAAAGAACCTCTTTTTATGCCTGAACTAAGTCGTAGAAGTGCTATGCGGAAAGCTGTTGAAATCCAAGCATATTATAAGAATATATTGGGGATACGATGATAAAAAACTATTATCGTATTATTGCGCAAAAAGAAGAAACTATTATTGATGGACCTGTTAATCTCAATGGTAGAGCTGATAAAGAAGGTTTTACTAAAGAAGATGCTGATCCGGACCAATTAGAGATGGGAATTAAGGTTGAGATGGAGCATACGGATGATCCGAAAATAGCTGAAAAAATTGCTATTGATCATTTATCCGAAATCTCCGATTATTATACAAGATTAAATAAAATGGAAAGTGAAGCTTAGGAGAGAAAAATGGTTATTTCAGAGCGTCCGGAAGTAGAACGTAAGAATTATAATCCAAACAAAAAGATTGTAGCGCAACGCTCTATGCTTGATGTGATAGAAGAAGGACGTTCTTCAGGAGGGGGTTCTGTAACTAGTTTTGCTAATGGAGATGTGTTTAAACAAGAAGTGATGAAAGCAATGGGAAAATCAGTAAATTCTTCTATAACCACTCCATCTGATGAATATAGAACACCGCAACATGCTTTGGAAGCTTATGAGAATAATGAGTGTTCTATTTCCGATATGCCCGGAATTATTGCTAAGCTTGGTATTGTATCAGAAGAAGAAGTTAGCGATATGACTCCTAAACAGGCTTTTGCGGCTCTTAAGAATCAAATTAATGAAGACGAAGAACAAGTTTGCGAAAAAGATGATGTAAAAAAGCCAAAAGAGCCTTTTAAGAAAGGACAGGATTATCCGGGTGATATGAATATGCCTAAAAAGAAATCTGTTAAAACGCTGACAACTGTTAGCAAAAAGAATGCATCTGATATTAAAGTTAGCTTGAAGAAACCAAAGAAAATTGTTAAGTCACAAGCTAAAAATAACGTAAAGAAAACAGTTAAGAAAGCAAAGAAAAAAGTTAAGTCGCAAGTTAAAAATCCTTATATGCAACCAACTGCACCAGCACCGGCTCCTGCACCTCAAAATCAACAGGTTATTGAAATTCCAGATCCAGTAACTGGTGAAGTAAAGAAATATATGAAACAAGCTGATGGAACACTAATACCGCAAACAGTTGTTGCGAGTAAGGTGATTGCCGAAAACCCTCCGAAATCCGTCCAAGATTTACAACAATCTATGGACGGTCAGTTGGATTCAGCAGTAATCGAAAAGGAAGAATCAATGAATACGGATTTAAGCTCGAAGAATGAAAGGCATTATACAGCAAAATTAAATGATAATAAATGGACTGTATTTGCTAACAATGATCCTGTATTTACAGTAAGTCAAACGGATGCTTTTCCGGGACAAGAAGAAGAACATGAAGATATTTGGAATGATAAAGGATATGGAGAAGAATTAGCAACAGCATGTAAATTGATGGGTGTTACTGCTGTTATTAATGATACATTTAAAGGTCATGTCAAAATCGAAGCTGAGAAAACAAATTATGATTATGAAGCTGATCTTGTATCAGCACTTGAAGCTAATGATCCTAAAAGTGATGTTATAATGAAGGAATATATTACAAAATATCCGGAAAAGAGTAAGTCGATTGTTGCTCTTTACAATGATAAATCTATTCCTACTTATAAATTAGGAAATGCTATACGGCAAGCTATTGCTAAACGAACAGCACAATTTGATGATAGTGTATCAAATGTCGAGAATGATATTGAACAAGAGCCAGCTGCTGTGATGACTCCGGAAAATGCCGCTGAATCGGTTAAAGATGATGATAATGAAAAGAATGTTATTGATTTATTGGCTGAAGTACTTGCACCTATTATTGCGGCAACAGATGTTTGGGATGTTGATGAAGCTATTGTTCAATTGAAAGAAACCTTTGAAAATGATGAAGCGATTGCCAGTTTTAAGGGTTCTCTTGAAGAAAAGATTAAGCAAGATGAAGAAAAGAGTAAAACAGTTATTGAAGAAAAGTCTGAAGAAGAATTAAAAGCACAGGAAGCTAGGCAAAATAAAGAATTAGAGCAGTACAAAACAGCTATGAAAAAAAAGTTGCAAACAGTTAGGGCAAGTTTGAATAAATTACATGGAATTGTTGTGAAAAATGATAACAAGAAAACAGCATCTATGTTAAATCAAAAGAACAGTGAAAATAAGGATTTAAATAAGCGTATTGCCTTGTTGTCAAAAGAGTTAGATGATGCTAAGAGTGATGTTGATAGACTACTTAAAGAGCGTTCTGCTCGGTTTCGTTATCCGAGAGCAAAAAAATTAGCAGAAAAAATGGAAAAAATAGGTATAAAAACACCTGTTCAAGCTATTATGTTATATACGGATACGCAATTTGAAGAAAAGACAAAAGAAGTAGATGCAATATTGAATACAGTAGGCGATAGAAGAGTAGCAAGTAATGAAAGATTGATTTCAGGCGGTTTACCGGCTACTTCTGAAAAAGCTGAAGAAACTATTAGAAATCCGTTCAAAAGCAGTAATCCGGGATTTACCGGTTAATGATATAACTTTATTTTATAGGAGAATTGATAATGGGTACGAATGTTGAGACTCTGAAAATTCAGAAAAACGGTACTATGAAGCTTGCTCGTGATTACACAGCAGCTACAATTAGTACTGGCAAGCCGGGACGTGTTGGTGAGATTGATCCGTCAACTGACAAAATCATCTTGGCAACTGGTGTTACTTCTGATCGTTTGAAAGGTCTTATTGTTGAGCAAACAACTGAAACTGAAAAGCAGAATAAGATTTCTATTCTGGCTGATGAAGCTGAAGTGAATGTTCATAACGATTCACTTGAAAGTGGCGTTACTTTTTCAAGCGGTGCTCCGGTTTACCACAATGCATCTGCTAAGCTGACTCCTACTTCCGGAACTGGAAACCGGATGGGTGTTGCTCTGTCTGCACTTGCTTCTAACAGTGGTTCTGATCTTCCGTTGCTGACTCGTTCGGCACAAGAAATCGCTAACGACTAAGTTATTATAAATTTTAACTACTAACCCGATGATTCATTTTGGAGGATATAAAATGGAAATGCAGAAGAAGGAACTTCAAGCGGCTTTGAAGTCACAGGCTGGAAGAGAACGAATTGCTCAGCTGACATATGAGCCGTTTCGTAGTGGTCGTGATTGGCTTGGTCTTAAAGGTAAAATCCTGTATGTTGATAAGGTTGAGCCGGGAGTTCCGATGCGGTATCACACTGATGCCAGTTATGGAGCTACTACGATCAGTCGTCATGGTACTGCTCCGAAGAATGTGGTTGCAGACACATGGTTTGAGCCGATCCCTTATCCTATCGTTTGTTTTGTGCGCATTCCCGTTATTGATGTTGCAACAGCTAATTTTAACATGATCAATCGTCAGCAAGTAAAG
>CAZNBB010000187.1:0-5649 GCA_964571225.1 uncultured Gammaproteobacteria bacterium | reverse complement strand
TGTCCTTGTCCAGACATTCGATCAAGGCGTCGGTGGCGTCGCCGAGCTCGCCGACGTGCAGAATGTCCACGTCGGGATAGTATTCGGGGCAGCCGGACACCGACGGGCCGCCCAGCACCGTCACGGTGTCGTGGCGATGGGCGGCCCGGTTGATGGCGTTGATGTCGGCGCGCTGCACATGCATGCCGCTGATCAGCACGGCATCTGCCCACTGGTAATCGCCGTCCGTGGCCTGGCGTATGTTTTCGTCCACGAACCGGACTTCCCATTCGGCAGGCAGGTAGGCGGCCGTCACCAGCAAACCCTGGGGCGGCATGAAAGCCTGCACGCCGGGCATCAACGGATAGGCATGCTGAAAGGTGCCGAACGACGGGGCGTAGCGCGGAAAGACACAGAGAATTCTGCGCACCGTTCGCGGCCGGTAGGGCGAGTGCCGAGTTGCGTTCCAAAGACGCAGATCCACGTTATGCTTCGCCGTCCCTTGGCTCACAGAACAAACGCCTCTACTGACCGGCCGATGTGCGGTTCCTGCTGGGAGGTGAGTATAGACCAGGCCTAACGGGTGATCGGGCAGGAGGAACAGCAGACAATGCGCGGGATTGTCGCGCTACCGGCGCACAGGTTTGCGACCGGATGGTGAAGGCGCCGCGAAGTGAACGTCTTTCACGTTCGTTGCGTCGGTTCTTGGTGTTGGAAAGGTGTCAGGGGTCTCGTGGGCGGTGGGATGGCTCAACACAAAGGGCCGGCCCATAGGTCCCAGAGAATAGCGATCGGTTACCGACGTCGTGGGCCCTTGAATCAGTGAATGCGTCCGCCGGATTCAGGAACCCGGCTCGTTGGACCGTGGATAGTGTCTTTCGTCGCGGTCTCGCCTCGGTCCCGCATGTTCTTCCCGGTGGCCGTGGTGGTACCGCCTGTCGCGAATGTCGTGCCTGTCCTGCCCGTCGTACCTGTCGCCCGTGGCGTGTCTGTCCTGTCGGTCGCCTTCGTCTTGCCTGTCATGGACATCGTATCTTCCGTGGTGCTCGTCGCTCTCACGCTCATCGTGCCGCTCGTACCTTTCGGACCGCTCATGCTGTTCGAAATGCTCGCGATTGTGCATTTCGCGCTCTTCATGCTCACGGTGTTCCGGATACGGCATGAGGATGCCGGGCTGCTCGTAGAGACCATAGGGATAACCGTACCCCGGTCCCGGGCCGTAATAACCCGGCGGACCGGTCGGCCGCCTGACGCAACCTCCGAGCACCAGACACAACACGCATAGCGCGGGACCGAGCAACGCTGGCGCGCGATACATTCTTTCACGAGTACGCATAGGCCGTTGTACCTCTCACCTCTTTAAGGTCTAGCCCATCCCCGCAAACGCCGTCCCCGCCGGAACCTTGCAGAAAAAGCGAAAAAGGGGTCGGTGACAAATGAGAATCATTTGTCACCGACCCCTTTTTCTTGCGACGGCGGTTTGGCGCCGTGGACTTTCAGCCCGACTCGGGGCACCTCACGGTCCGGCTGCCTGAAGACGAACGGTGAAACGCCAGCGTTCCCGGTAAATATAGAGTCATGGAGAACCATCAACGTCACCCTACCCGCCCCGAGGGGCGCCGAGCGCCTGCTTCGTGGGGTAGATCAGTGGACTATGAACAATGAAACGTTCGAGAAGGGCCAGTGTCAGAAGCGAATGATTATCAGTTGTCACCGACCCCTTTTTTGGGGGTGGGGGTCAAGGGGGCGTTAAAGAGATGGTGGCTGCCGGGTGCTGGAAGCGAATACTTCGGTAAATTGTCCCGCAGTGTCCCTGTTGGCGGAACCTTCTCATCAACACCGGGACAAATGATCCAAAGGGTGGTCCGGGCCCGATGGGTTGTGAAGGTTTCGTCACCGGGCGCCAAGTTTATGCCGGACACTCTTTGCGATGTATGCAGTCACTGTGGTCCACAGAACCATCATAAATTGCGCGTTAATCCGCACAGCAGCGTAATGAGTCCATATGCACAGACAACAGCGGGCGCAGCGGGTCGTCTTCGATCCGTCCGCTCCGGCTGTGCGCCGCCACCGACGAGGCGGAACCGACGACCCAGCGTTGACTGAGGAGATACGCGGTGCGGGTTCACGAATGCGCGGCGGCTCGTCCGCAACGCGAACGCAAGAGCACGTTACGTCAACCTCGAGGAGGATACGATGCGGCAATCTGCAAGCATCATCACCACCGCCGCTTCAGTGGCGGCCCTGCTGGGCAGCCTGGCGGTAGCCCCCGTGGGAACGGCATCGGCCGCCGGTTCGGCAACGGCGTCGGATGTGCAACAAGGCAAGGAGATCGCCTTCAACCGCAAGCTCGGCAACTGTCTGGCCTGCCATAAGATCGATGACGGGCAGATGCCCGGCAACATCGGCCCGCCGCTGAACAACATGAAACAGCGCTTTCCCGATCGGTCGCGGTTGTATGCGCAGATCTACGACGCGCACAAGTTCAACCCCAATTCGATCATGCCACCTTTCGGCAAGAACCACATCCTGACTGTCGCGCAGATCAACAAGGTCGTCGACTACCTGTACACGCAATGACCGACCAATCAGCACGGCAAGAGGATTGATGAATCGTGACTCATATAACACATAAAGCTTTGTTGGAGGGTACCGTGACTTTGGGTGCCACAACGCTCGCCAAAGACCCGAAGGAGGTGATTCGATGAAAAAGCTCCTGACCGTTGTCGCCGCATTGGGGCTCCTCGGCGCCGCGCCCTTTGCCAGCGCCAGTCCGGACCTGGCGGCGCCGGGCACACCGCACCAGGACCTGCAGCGCTTCCAGGCCTATTTCAAGCACCGCTTCCCGAAGGTTCCCTTCGCGGACTTCGCCAACGGCACCTACGCCATCGGTCCCAAGTCGGATCGCCAGCAGTGGGATAGCATCATGCAGTTTCCGCCCTATGAGCCGGGACTGTCGAAGGGCAAGCATCTCTTTCACACGGCTTTCAAGGACGGCAAGACCTACGGGAGCTGCTTCGCGCACAACGGCATAGGCATTCGCCAGAACTACCCCTACTTCGATACCAAAAAGGGTGAGGTAGTGACCCTGGAGATGGCCATCAATCAGTGCCGGGAGAAGAACGGCGCCAAGCCCTACAAGTGGGGCAAGGGCCCACTGGCGGAGATCTCCGCCTACATGGGCTACACCTCCCGCGGCAAGAAGTTCGACATCAAGGTGCCGAACAACCCCAAGGCCCTGGCAGCCTATGAGCGTGGCAAGGAGTTCTTCTACTCCAAGCGCGGTCAGCTGGACATGTCCTGTGCGGACTGTCATGTCTACTACTCGGGCGACAAGATTCGCGGCAACTACCTGAGCACCAGTCTTGGCCAGCCCACGGGCTTCCCGACCTACCGGGCCAAGTGGGGCTACATGGGAACGCTGGAAAAGCGCTTCAAGGGCTGCAACAAGAAGGTCCGTGCCAAGCCGTTCAAGTTGCAGAGTGTCCAGTATCGAGACCTGGAGTACTTCCTGACCTATATGAGCAATGGCCAGCCGGTGAACGCGCCGGCCTACCGCCCGTAGTCAGGGCCCGAGGCCTACCACGAACCCGGCCGGGGCCACCCGGTCGGGTCGTTTTTCCGAATTGGACGATCAATCCCACCACGGTCGGCTTCCACACAACCCTCGCGACGGAATCGCAGTGCCTCCGCAAGTAATCCAGCCCGCTTAAGCACTCAAGCACCGTTGCCAACCCATCCGGGCGACGTCGGACCGGAACGCATCCGAGGAGGCGCCGTCCCGCCGCCGACCGGCTTACCCAAGCCCAGGAGAGAGTCGATGAGCATTTCCCGCCGAGAATTTCTGCAAGTGCTGGCAACGGCCAGCGCCATGGGCGTGTACCTGCCGGGCCTGCGGGCCGGCGCGGCCGAACAGAACCCACACGCCGGCATCAAGCCCTTCAAGGCACCGGGCAACCTCTACGAGGTGCCGACCTTCGGCAATGTGTCTGTCATGCATATCACCGACACCCACGCACTGCTGGAACCGGTCTATTTCCGGGAACCGAACATCAACATCGGTGTGGGCACCATGAAGGGACGCCCGCCCCATCTGGTGGGCGAGCATTTCCTCAAGTACTACGGCGTGGCGCCCCACACGGCGAAAGCGTACGCCTACACCTATCTCGACTTCGTGGAGGCGGCGCAACAGCTGGGGGCTCTGGGCGGGTTCGCCCATCTGGCTACCCTCATCAAACATATTCGGGCCCAGCGCCCCGACAGCGTGCTGGTGGACGGCGGCGACACCTGGCAGGGCTCGGCCACGGCGCTGTGGACCAAGGGACAGGACATGGTGGACGCGCAGCTGCTGCTGGGCGTGGATGCCATGACCGCTCATTGGGAGTTCACCTATGGCGCCAAGCGCGTCATGGAGATCATCAACAACGACTTCAAGGGCAAGGTCGACTTCATCGCCCAGAACGTGTTCGACAAGGACTGGGGTGATCCGATCTTCAAGCCCTACGTCATCAAGGAGATCAACGGCGTTCCCACCGCCATCATCGGGCAGGCCTTCCCCTACACCCCCATCGCCAACCCGGGCTACATGATCCCGAAATGGACTTTCGGCATCCATGACACGCACATGCAGAAGATGGTGGACAAGGCCCGCGACGAAGGGGCCCATGTGGTGCTGGTGCTTTCCCACAACGGCATGGACGTGGACCTGAAGCTGGCTAGCCGCGTGCGCGGCATCGACATCATTCTGGGCGGCCATACCCACGATGTGGTGCCGGAACCGGTGCTGGTGAAGAACGCCGGCGGCAAGACCGTGGTGACCAATGCCGGCTGCAGCGGCAACTTCCTGGGCGTGCTGGACATGGACGTCAAGCACGGCAAGATGCGCGACTACCGCTACCGGCTGGTGCCGGTATTCTCGAACCTGCTGGAGCCGGACCCGACCATGGCCGCCCATATCAAGAAGGTGCGCGAGCCGTTCAAGGACAAGCTGGACGAGAAGCTCGCCTTCGCCGACGATCTGCTGTACCGGCGCGGCAACTTCAACGGCACCTTCGATCAGGTGATCTGCGACGGCCTGATGGAGGTGATGGGCACGCAGATATCGTTCTCCCCAGGCTTTCGCTGGGGACCCAGCGTGCTGCCCGGCCAGCCCGTGACCATGGACGACCTGATGACCCAGACGGCCATCACCTATCCGACGGTGACGGTAAACAACATGTCGGGCAAGCAGATCAAGGACACCCTGGAGGATGTGGCGGACAACCTGTTCAACAAGGATCCCTACTACCAGCAGGGCGGTGACATGGTACGGGTGGGCGGCCTGAAGTACACCATGGACCCCACCAAGAACATCGGGCACCGGATCAGCGACATGGAACTGGACGGCAAGCCGGTGGATGCCAGCAAGAAATATTCGGTGGCCGGTTGGGCCAACGTCCACCAGCCCCTGCACGGCCGTCCGGTATGGGACGTGGTGGCCGAGTACCTGCGCTCGGAAAAGACCGTCCGCATCAAGGAGCTCAACCAGCCCAAGCTGCGCAACGTGGCCAACAACCCCGGCTACGAAGCCATCTGACAAAAAAGGGGTCGGTGACAAATGATTCTCATTTGTCACCGACCCCTTTTTTGGGGGGGTCAGCCGCCGCCGCGCTGGTAGCTGCGTTCGAAGCG
>CAZNBB010000186.1:0-5652 GCA_964571225.1 uncultured Gammaproteobacteria bacterium | reverse complement strand
AACTGCTCACCTGCGAGCCGGCCAAGGTGCTGCCGCTGGCACAGCGGTATTTTTTGTTTTGACTTAAACCAAAAGCGCCACGGAAAACACGGAAAGGGACAATTCGGAGTGAATGTCTCGGAGCCCCGTAGCAACAGTGCTGAATACCGCGAACGAGCCTTCGGGGAAAAGCGCCACGGAAAGCACCGAAAGAAACAGTTCGGGGTTAAGGGACTCTGGCTCTGCAACTCAGGCGCTGTATGTATCGGGCAATTGCCCATCAACGATCAATCGCGCATGACGGACCGGAAATGTGAAAGACCCAGCTGCCCTCCCGGCTACGCGTTTCGCGTTCATCAATGTGCATTTTTCCGTGCTTTCCGTGTTTTCCGTGGCGCATTAGGTTTTTGCTTTCTAACGGAGGCCGGACGATGTTGAAGTTGGTTGAACGGCTGGACGAGCCGGTGGAGGCGAGTGCGACGCTGACGCTGCCGTTCGGAGATCGGCAGAAGAGCCGGTTGCGCACGCGGCTGGACGATGGGTGCGAGGCGGGCTTGATGCTGGAACGGGGTCTGGTGCTGCGACACGGGGACTGCCTGCGGGCGGACGACGGCACGGTGGTGCGGGTGCAGGCGGCGCCGGAGGCGGTGTCCACGGCCTTCAGTCGCGATCCGCTGGTGGTGGCCCGGGCGTGTTATCACCTGGGCAACCGGCATGTGCCCCTGCAGATCGGCGACACCTGGGTGCGTTACCTGCACGACCATGTGCTCGACGCCATGGTGGAGCATCTGGGCCTGCGCGTGTTCGCCGAGCACGCGCCCTTCGAGCCGGAAGCCGGTGCCTACGACAGCCACGGGGCCGGCGGCCACGGCCACGATCATCACCACCATGCCCACGGTGACCACCATCACGACCATCGCCACAGCGCCTGACCGCACCGCACTGCTGCGGCTGCTGCAGCTGGCGAGCCCCACCCTGCCGGTGGGCGCCTATGCGTACTCCCAGGGGCTGGAGTACGCGGTCCACGCCGGCTGGGTGACTGACGAAGGTGACGCCCGCGACTGGATCCTCGGGTTGTTGGAACACAACCTGGCGAACCTGGACATACCGGTGCTGGCGCGCCTGCTCGAAGCCTGGCAGGCGGGTGACCAGCCCGGTGTATTGCGCTGGACACGGTTTCTTTGGGCCGGTCGCGAATCGGCCGAGCTGCGTGCGGAGGACCGGGCCCTGGGGGTGGCGCTGGCGCGCCTGCTGGCGGACCTGGGTGTGGCCGAGGCCCGCTCCTGGGCAGGCGCGGACCTTGCCACCTACGCGACGCTCTTCGCCCTTGCAGCGGTCGCGTGGAAGATACCGCCCACCGACGCCGCGGCCGGCTACCTGTGGGCCTGGTGCGAAAACCAGGTGGCCGCCGCCATCAAGCTGGTGCCCCTGGGGCAGACAGCCGGGCAGCGCATCCTGTGCCTGTGCGCCGAGCGCATACCCGCGCTCGCTGCCCGTGGCCTGTCCCTGGGCGAGTCCCACATCGGTTCGGCGGCGCCCGGCGTTGCGATTGCCAGCGCCCGGCACGAAACCCAGTACACCCGGCTGTTCCGCTCCTGATGGTGGGCGGATCGGGGATGATTCGATGAGGTTGGCAATGACGACACAAGAAGTTCTGCGGGTTGGTGTGGGTGGCCCGGTGGGCTCGGGCAAGACCGCCCTGGTGGACGCCCTCTGCAAGGCCATGCGCGAGCGCTATCGGCTGGCGGTGGTGACCAACGACATCTACACCCAGGAGGACGCCCAGTTCCTGACCCGCAGCGCCGCGCTGGACGCCGACCGCATTATCGGGGTGGAGACCGGCGGCTGCCCCCATACGGCCATCCGGGAGGATGCCTCGGCGAACCTGAGCGCCGTGGACACTCTTTGCAGGCGTTTCCCGGATTTGCAGATGGTGCTGGTGGAAAGCGGCGGCGACAACCTGAGCGCCACCTTCAGCCCGGAGCTCTCCGACCTCACCATCTACGTGATCGATGTGGCCGCCGGCGACAAGATTCCCCGCAAGGGTGGACCGGGGATTACCCGTTCGGATCTGCTGGTGATCAACAAAATCGACCTGGCGCCCCACGTGGGTGCGTCGCTGGAGGTTATGGACAGGGACGCCCGCCTGATGCGGGGAAAACGACCTTTCGTCATGACCAATCTGAAGACCGGCGAGGGGCTGGATACCGTCATCGAATTCATCGTCCAGCAGGGCATGTTGTAGTCCTGTCCCGTTCATGCCGTGTGTTACACGGGTGCGCGTGCCCGCCGCTGCGCTCGCCAACAACCAAAGTCCACTAGCCACGGAAACCACGGAAACTAAGCGATGACCGATGCCGTCCCGGTGCCCGATCGGTGACGGCATCTTCTGACTTTGCCGGTTTCGGTTATTGTGCGATCAATGAGTCCGCGCTGGTTGGGCTGAGCGACGGAGCCCCAAACCACAGGCCGGCACAACTGCGTGCCACCTGCAATCACAATGCCCGTTGAGCTTGGCTGCATACGCCACTACGGGCAACTCTCCCACCGTGCCGTTCAGGTGGGTACCTCTACTTCTTTCCTCCGTCCGTGACCTTTTTGCTGCGCGGCCATGCCGAATTTCGCGACACCGTTCGCGCCTCCCAGCGTCTGTTGCAACCGCCTGCCCAGAAGTTGTGCATGCCGCTGCCCAGAGGTTGCGCCCCAAAACAATGCGCCGTTTCCATGGTGGTGCACTAGGGCGATGCGCGCTCTTCGGCGGCATACCGACAAACTCCGCTAAGGTGCCAGCAACCGCCTGTTTTGGTTGTGTGTTACGGAACTGGCACAGCTGTTGCTCACCCCTGCATACAGGATTCGTCAAATCGCGTTAATCCTGCCACCGCCGCACATCGGTGGTTCATCAACGGTTAGGCGTGGTTCCTGCCACCGCCGTCATAGATCTCAGGAGAACTTATACAGATGAACAGGTGCGATACCGAAATTTTCGATTCCAGTGCCGCTGTGCACTGCATGCCGTTGAACGCACTACCCGAACGAGGCACCTGCAGCGCCCCCAGCCACTAGCGGCTGTATGGGGCATTCGACAACCCGGAACAGCGGCACGGCATACCCGGTCCGCCGTTTCGAAACCCAAGACAGGGACAATCACAACAGAAGGGGGTTTACCCGATGAAACGCATTTTCAGGCGCGGAGTTCTTGCGGGGCTGTTTGCAGGTCTCGCGTTCGGAGCAGCGGCCGCCGCGCAGGCCGCGCCCAAGTTCGACGGCGAAATCAAGGTCGGCATCCTGCATTCGCTTTCCGGCACCATGGCCATCAGCGAAGCAACCTTGAAGGACGAAATGCTGATGCTCATCAAGGAACAGAATGCCAAGGGCGGCCTGCTGGGCAAGAAGATCGTCCCGGTGGTGGTGGACCCGGCATCGAACTGGCCGCTGTTCGCAGAGAAAGCCCGCGAGCTCATCCAGAAGGACCATGTAAAAGCTATCTTCGGCTGCTGGACGTCGGTGTCCCGCAAATCGGTGTTGCCGGTCGTGGAGCGTTACCACGTGCCGCTGTTCTATCCGGTCCAGTGGGAAGGTCAGGAGTCCTCCAAGTACGTGTTCTACACCGGTGCTGAGCCCAACCAGCAGGCCATCCCGGCGGTCAATTACCTGATGAACGAGTTGCACATCAAACGATGGGCGCTGCTGGGCACCGACTATGTCTATCCGCGTACGACCAACAAGATCCTGGTGCATTACCTGGAGTCCAAGGGCGTGAAGCCCAGCGACATCATGGTCAACTACACGCCGTTCGGCTACTCCGATTGGCAGGGCATCATCGCCAAGGTCAAGAAGTTCGCCTCGGCGGGCAAGAAGACCGCCATTGTGTCCACGATCAACGGCGACGCCAACGTACCTTTCTATAAGGAACTGGCGAACCAGGGCATCACCTCGGATGAAATCCCGGTGATGGCGTTCTCGGTCGGCGAGCAGGAGTTGTCCGGGATCGACACCAAGCCGCTGGTCGGCGATCTGGCTGCCTGGAACTACTTCGAGAGTGTCGATACGCCGGCCAACGACAAGTTCATCGACGAGTGGCACAAATACATCGGCAACGACAAGCGGGTGACCAACGACCCGATGGAGGCGCACTACATCGGCTTCCACATGTGGGTGAAGGCGGTCGAGAAGGTCGGCACTGCTGATCCGGCTAAGGTCGTTCCGGCCATGATCGGCATCACGGTCCCGAACCTCACGGGCGGTTACTCCGCCATGATGCCCAACCACGCCATCACCAAGCCGGTGCTGATCGGGGAGATTCAAGGCGACGGTCAGTTCTCCGTGGTCTGGCGTACCTCCGGCGAGGTGCCCGGCGACATGTGGTCGGACTACATCCCCAGCAGCAAGTACCTGATCTCCGACTGGCGGGAACCGCTGGATTGCGGTGCCTACAACGTTAAGACCCACAAGTGCACGGGGCAGTAGTACCGGGCATGCCAACGCGCGGACACCCTATCTCGGGTGTCCGCGCCATCCATACCGGACTGTCGCTCCGCAGGTGCGGCGCCAAGGATCGGCGTTGACCGCGGGGCGGCAGATCCACACCACGCTGCACAGGCGACCATGGAACCCATGCCAACTTCAAAACGCTGCAGTCCGGACCGTGTGTCCGGTCGGCCCGGCTGGTGGCTGACCCTCGTACTGGCGGTTGCCGCTATTGTCTGGTTGCCGCCGGCGCACGCTGCACCGGCGGATGACACAGCCACAGCCGCCGCCTTGAAGGCAGCGTTGACAGGGCTCAGTCGCGCCGGCTTCAACGACAAAAAGGCTGCGGTCGACAACCTGGAGCAGGTTCGCAGCCCGCGTCGCGTCGTCATTCTGAAGGCGCTCATGCAGGGCAACCTCTGCTATCGCAAGTCCGATCACCGGGTCGTTATCACCAAGGAGCTAAGCGACGGGTTCCAGCTGTACGCCGCCGATACCGGCGAGAAGCTCGGGAAGGTCGGTATGCGGGCGGTGCATACGATCGTCATCAACAACGACATTCGCATCGCGCTGCGTAACAAGATCGCGGAGCTGAGCCTGGCCGATCCGAACCCGGACGTGCGCCTGGGTGCGGTACGGGACATGTTGAATCACATGACCCCCGCCATGGCCAAGCGCTTGCGCCAGTACGAAGCCAAGGAAACCGACGGTGCGGTGCGCCGTCTCATGGACATCGCTCTGGCATTGGTCGACTCCTCCAGCCCGGACAAGTCGGCGCGGCTGGCGGCGGTCAAAGTTCTCGGAGAAAGCATGGACCCGGCTGCCCATAACCGCCTCGCCCAGATGCTCCAAAAGGGTGACGACGGCGACTATCGCGAGTCCGATCCCCAGGTGCGGGCGGCGGCCAGGGCGGCCTTGCAGTCCATCCGGGACAAGGAAGAGTTCTACTCTGTTCTGCAGACCAGCTATTTCGGGCTGACCCTGGGTTCGGTGCTGCTGCTGGCGGGCATCGGTCTGGCGATCACCTTCGGCGTCATGGGTGTGATCAACATGGCGCACGGGGAAATGATGATGCTGGGTGCCTACACGACCTACGTGATGCAGCTGATCATGCCCGACGACATAGGCACCTCGATCATTGTCGCCATTCCGGCCGCGTTCAATCGCCGCGTCCAGACCGAGCGTTGCGCGCGCGTCGGTTCT
>CAZNBB010000185.1:0-5802 GCA_964571225.1 uncultured Gammaproteobacteria bacterium | reverse complement strand
ACATGAGCCACGAGATCCGCACGCCGATGAACGGTGTCATCGGCATGGTGGAACTGCTGCGCGGCACCGATCTCGATCCGGAGCAGGACGGCTTTGCCCGCACCATCCAGGCTTCGGCACGCAACCTGCTGCATCTCATCGAAGACGTGCTGGATATCTCCAAGATCGAAGCCGGCAAGATCATCCTTTCCAACACCGACCTCGACCTGTGTGTGGTGGTAAACGGAACCGTCCGCATGCTGTCCCATCAGGCCCAGTCCAAAGGGCTGCGGCTGCAGTCGCACATCGATCCGCAGATGCCGTTCCTGGTGCGCGGTGACGACATGCGGTTGCGCCAGGTGTTGATCAACCTGGTGGGCAATGCCATCAAGTTCACGGAGCAGGGTGCCGTGGATGTGCATGTCAGCTGTCCGTACGAGGATGCCACCCATGCGCATATCCGATTCGAGGTCCGGGACACAGGCATCGGCATTTCCGAGGACGCCCAGCGCCGTATATTCGAAGCTTTTGCCCAGGCCGATGCGTCGACCACGAGGGTCTACGGTGGCACCGGGTTGGGGACCACGATTTCAAGGCAGCTGGTGGGACTGATGGGCGGAGAAATCCATTTGGAGAGCGAACCCGGTGTGGGCACCCGAGTGCATTTCGTGATTCCCTTCGAGAAGGTTGCAGAGTCGCTGGAGGACGCTGATTCCCGCTTGTCGGGCCAGATTCTCCTGCTGACCCGGCGTCCCGAGGTTATCGACCTGTTGCGTTCCTGGGGAGCGGGATGGGGGCTGTCCGTGGTGCTCTGCCAGGACGCGGCGGGTTGCCGGCACCGCCTCGCCAGGACGTCCGCCGGGGAGTATACGGCGTTGCTCGCCGATGACGAGTGTCTGTCGGATCCGACCCGGTTCGCGGCTGAGTTGTTGGAACTGCGCAAGCTCCATCAACCGGGTCTGGTGTTGGTCAGTGGAAGCAGCGAGCCTGCCAGCGCACGCATGCTGGATGCGGGCTACTCGTCGGTGCTGACATTACCCCTCGATAAGAAGATCGTCTTCAATGCCATTCACGCGCTGCAGGACGATCTTCCCGACGACAACAACGTCGTTCGATTGCACGATCACAGGCCGGCCAGAGAAGTGGCCGCACGGCCGCTCAGCATCCTGGTCGCGGAGGACAATCCGGTGAATCAGGAAGTGACCCGTGGTCTGCTGGAACGGGTCGGTCACCGGGTCACGGTCGTCGGCGACGGCGAAGAGGCGCTGGACGCGTTGGAGGTGATGGAGTTCGACGTTGCCATCGTGGATATGATGATGCCGGGTATGGGCGGGCTGGACGTTATCAAGCTTTACCGTCATGTGAAGGGCGACCGCGATACCCTGCCGTTCATCGTGTTGACCGGCAATGCGACCACGGAGGCGGCTCGCCAGGTGGAGGAAGCGGGTGCGGCGGCATACCTGACCAAACCCATCGAGGGCCGTCATCTGCTGGCGGCCGTCGATTCGGTTACCGAGGGAGCGGCTCACGCTGTTCCGTGCCCTGGTAAGGGCGCAGTACCCGCGCCCGCCGCCGGTGAATTGATCAGCAACCAGGTGTTTGCCCAGACTTCGAGCCTGTTCGGGTCCGGCCCCACGTTGACCGGCTTTCTGGATCGGTTCTTCGAGGATGCCGAGCGGCTGATCGAGGCCATGCGTACTGCCCTGAAGCAGGGCGACATCGGCGAAGCCAGGAACCTGGTTCATGCCTTGAAAGGATCGGCCAGCTGCCTGGGCGCCGTGCGTCTGGCCCGGGAGGCGGACCGGATGCAGCATTGCGAGCCCGATTACCTCAGGCGAGCCGGGATGGGGTTGGCTGACGAACTGGAGAAGGTCTATCGGGACACGAGGGACGCCCTGGAGAAGTATCAGCAGCGCCGCGAAGCCCGCTAGCAGCCAAGGACGTTTCCGCCCGGCTGGGGCGTAGCCGGGTGTTCACCCAACGAGATTATCCGCTTGCGGGTATCGAGCGCGAATGCGCTGTCCCATGGACCCTTCAGGCCAGCTCCTGGTGGTCCGACCGGCCGGGCGCCGAACGGCCCCCACTGGCCATCTTCCGGTCCTGAGCACGGACGAGACGCAGCATGGTGCGAAGCTCGCTTTCGGTCAGCTGTAAGGCGGCGTCGACCCAGCGTTGGGTCACGTCGTAGAGCTCGTCGTAGGAAACGCGGTTGTAGGTGGAGCGCATGTGACGGAACAGCTCCAGGGCATTACCTCTACGGCCGGCGGCGCGAATGTACTCGCGCAGCTTCTCCTCCGCACCGCCCTTGTCCGCCAGCAGGTCGATCACCCCCAAGTCGTGCAGGTATTCCGCCGGGTACAGATCACCGCTGAAAATCAGACGTTCGGCCAGTGCCGGTCCGACTCGCCGGGATAGGAACGCGTAGGCGCCCATGCCGGGAAACAGATTGAACAGGACTTCGGGAAAGCCCATGAACGTGCCGCGCTCGGCGATGATGACATTGCAGGAAAGGGCGGCTTCGAATCCGCCACCCTGCGCATTGCCCTGCAACAGTGCGATGCTGGTGACCGGAAGATCCAGATTGGTGCAGAAACCGTAGGCATCGTCGATGCAGGCGACGGCGTATTCGCTCAGGGCCTCCCGGTCTGCGCTCTGATTGAGCTCGACGAACAGACTGAGATCTCCGCCCAGACTGAAGGTGTCCCGCAGCCCGGAGGCGAGTACCACGTATTGGAAGGGTGACTGGCGCCCGGCGCTCATCGCCGTGCGGATGCGCTGCGCGGTGTGGAGCTGGAAGCGGCGGATGTCGCGCAACAGCGGCATCGTGAAACACGGCCGGGGCCGGGGCTTCATGTATAGAATGGCTGCGCCGATATCGGTCAGATACTCCGCTACGGCCTGGGAGTAGTGCGGCAGGGCATTGACTGCTTCGGGAACCCGGATCGCGCCAGCCATACTGCTGCTCCTATGTTGTTTTTCGTTGTCGATGTTCAAGGATTCCAGCGATGGCTGCCGCAAGCTCGTCCGATGCAACCGGTTTCGTCATGCAGGTAACGATCCCGGCAAAGCGGCAGGTGTCCGGATGCACCACATAGGGTGTCGCCAGAACAATCGGTGTCACCCGCCGTTCCCCGGCCATGGCGGAACACATCTTCAGGCATTGGGCGACCTCCAGGCCGGACTGGTCTACGAGTTCATCGTCCAGCACCGCCGCCTGCCAACGGCAGCGCGGATCGTCCAGCAACGCCAGGGCCTGGTATGCCGACGCAACCTGCCAGACCCGGTAGCCGCGGGCCATCAAGTCCGCTGCAAGTGAACGACGTTCACTGCCGTCGGACCATGCGAGAAGTATGCCGTTATCCCCCCTACGGCGAGGTCTGAATGCAATGACTTCTGCGCCCATCGTCGTACGTGCCTCCGTCCTTGGTCGTTTGCGCTCTTGAAATCCCCGGCGGTGTCGTGATCACGCCAGGCAAACGCCATGTTCGTGTTCGGAACCGTCCACTGGTTGCGGGTGGAAATAGTGTCCGCAAGGTTGAGCCCCGGCAACGTATCAATCCGGACAGTCGGGACTGTGCGACAGCATTACCAACCGCTGTCTAGAATAACCCCCTCATCGCATTTTACAAGACCGTAGGGCGGGTCCCTGTCAGATCCTGTAGCCACCGCTCTCGTCGGCGCGCCAGCCGACGCAGCGTGGTGCGCGGCTCGACGCGCGAGTACGACAGCCGTGTTCCAAAATGCGCCTGGGATGGTTCAACACAACAGGGGACGCCCATTGTGCCGGTCCCCATCATCCGGCCCGCCAAACGCAGCGCGTCCTGTCCTCGGCAGCAACGCCGAAAAGGGGTCTCGGCTCTTAACATGTTTGTAAAATCGCTGTGATAGATACAAGGCAGGGCAAAGGGTTGGTGGGGATGTTGAGCCAGATCAATGCGGATTCCCGCCGGGATGCCTATCTTCTTGGAACGTTTTCCAACCAAGGACATGGGCAACCACGCCATGAAGGCAGCCGCCAAAACCGAGCGACCGACACCCCCCGCTGAGAATCAGCACGAATCGACCGAACAGTTGCTGGCCCGACTGCATGCCCAGCGCGCCGGACTGTCCGCCAGCGAGGCGCAGCAGCGCCTGACTCAGTACGGCCCCAATGCGCTGGCCGAGGAAAAAGTCAGCGCGCTGCGCAAGCTCCTGGGCTACTTCTGGGGACCGATCCCGTGGATGATCGAGGTGGCCGCCGTTCTGTCGGCCATCATCGGGCACTGGGACGATCTGATCATCATTGTGGTGCTGCTTGTCTTCAATGCCGCAGTGGGCTTCTGGCAGGAGTACCAGGCCGGGAACGCCATCGAGCAGCTCAAAAAAAGCCTTGCCCTGAAGGCTCGGGCCTTGCGCGACGGGAATTGGTCGGAGATCCCGGCACAGACTCTGGTCCCGGGCGACATCGTCCGGCTGCGCCTGGGCGATGTGATTCCCGCCGACATACAACTGATCGAGGGGGAATACCTCAGCGTGGACCAGTCGGCGCTGACCGGAGAGTCTCTGCCGGTGGAACGCAAGACCGGCGATCCGGTGTACTCGGGTTCGGTGGCCAAACAGGGTGAAATGGTGGGCGTGGTAACGGCCACCGGCATGGACACCTATTTTGGCAAGACCGCCAAGCTGGTCGGTTCGGCCAAGACAGTCTCCCATTTCCAGAAGGCCGTGCTCAGCATCGGTGACTACCTGATCTACCTTACGCTGGGTCTGGTGGCCATCCTGATCGTCGTTCAACTTCAGCGCCATGTCGCGTTTCTGACGCTGCTGCAATTCGCACTCATCCTGACCGTCGCGGCCATTCCGGTGGCCATGCCGGCCGTGCTGTCGGTGACCATGGCGGTGGGTGCGCTGGCTCTGTCCAAGCTCAAGGCGATCGTCTCCCGGCTGGAGGTGATCGAGGAAATGGCGGGCATGGATATCCTGTGCTCCGATAAAACAGGAACCCTGACCCAGAACAAGCTCACGCTCGGCGACCCGGTCACTTTCGAGGCGACGGATGCCGACGATCTGATACTCGCCGGCGCGTTGGCTTCCAAGGCGGAGGACCAGGATGCCATCGACATGGCCATCCTCAAGGCCGTAAACGATCCCAAGGCCCTGGCGGCTTACAAGCAGACCGACTTCACACCGTTCGACCCGGTGCGAAAGCGCACCGATGCGGCGGTGGAGTCTCCCGACGGCAAGACTTTCAGGGTAACCAAGGGAGCACCCCAGGTCATCATCGAAATGAGCGCCCTGGACGAACAGGGGCGCAAGCAGGCCTCGGACGCGGTGGACGACTTTGCGGCCAAAGGCTTCCGTACCCTGGGAGTGGCCCGCAGCACCGACGGCGAGCGCTGGACGTTTCTGGGTCTGCTGCCGCTGTTCGACCCGCCCCGGGAAGACGCCGCCGACACCATCGAGCAAGCCAACGCCCACGGGGTCGACGTCAAGATGGTGACCGGCGACAACATCGCCATCGCCAAGCAGATCGCGGGCCAGCTGAGCCTGGGGCGCAATATTCTGCCGGCCAGTCAACTGATGGACCAAGGCGCAGCCGATCAGTCGTCCCGCTCCGCCGGTGCCCTGGAACGGGCTGACGGGTTCGCGGAAGTGTTTCCGGAGCACAAGTTCAATATCGTCCAGACTCTGCAGTCCGCTGGGCATCTGGTGGGTATGACGGGGGACGGCGTCAACGATGCGCCGGCCCTCAAGCAGGCCGACGTGGGCATCGCCGTCTCCGGCGCCACCGAAGCGGCCCGCACCGAGGCGGATCTGGTGCTGACCGCGCCGGGCCTGTCGGTG
>CAZNBB010000184.1:0-5819 GCA_964571225.1 uncultured Gammaproteobacteria bacterium | reverse complement strand
CTAAAGGCGACACCCCGCCGTGGCGGGGTGTCTTGTGCGTCGCTGCATTCGACTTAGTTATTATTCGTCGGGCGGGGCCTACTTGTACATGGACTTCTTGAACATCCGGTCGATCTTTTCGTTGGTGTTCTTGCAGCACTGATTGGCCTTGTCGGCGGACTTGGCCGCCTCGTCGGCCGTCGACTGGGCTTGCTTGGCCGTGTTCATGGCCTGGTCCGCCGACTGCTGAGCCTGCTGGGCGGTGGTCTGGGCCTGCTGGGCCATCGCACGCACCTTTTCCAGCTCTGAAGTCGAAGCGCACCCGCTCAAGCCCAAAACGCCGACCATCGCCGCAAGCGCAAGTAGTTTACTGCCCTTGTTTCTCATTGCCATTGACTCCCTTTACTTGGCGTTCCATAGAGATATTCCGCAGGCCTCGCCTGCAGGCCTGCAGACGCAAGCTACTCTATCACCACCTTCGTGCCCACGGCTATCCATGGAGCCAAGCGGTCGATCTGGGAGTTGGTCAGGGCGACGCAGCCCTCGGTCCAGTTGAACAGGCGATGGATGCGCAGGCTGCCGCGGCCCACGCCGTGTATACCCACATAGCCGCCCAGGGGTGTGTTCTGAGGTGGGATGGCGTGGTCCCGGAATGCGCTCAGGATCCGTTGCAGGGTGTGGTGTCCGATGAGCCCGTCCCGGTAGGCCCGCTCGGCGTACGTCCGATTGGGATAGTCCAGCCCGTAGAAGCGGTGGAACGGGCTGCTGTTGTTGATCCAGCCGATCCGGAACTGGCCCAGCGGGGTGCGCTCGTCGCCTCGCACCCGGTTGCGGGTGACCCCGCCGCGGCCGATCGCAATATCCGTCAATTTCTCGACGATTCGGCCATGTTGAATGACGGCCAAGGTCTCGGTGTGGGTGTTGATCCGCAGCCATGCCTCGCCGGCGGCTCCGGCGGGAGCCGTTAGCAAACAGAAAAATAAAAATAAAACAAACCTGTAAGTCATTTTCCGCGGCGACCTCCGGGGTTTGGGTGCCAGACAGAGTCATCCGAGGTCCAGCAGAAATCGTACCAACATCGGGCCATGACGGGCAGTGTGGGCGCCGCATGTGAGGTGAGCCTAAAGTTTAGGGGCGCCGAGGCCGAGTCATTGATGTGACAAGAGTCACTGTCTTTCGACCGAGCGGGTCGGTCGGGGTGTGAGGAGGGGGTGTCCGTGAAGCAGCTTATGTACAGTCTGACCATCAAACAAAAAGTCTGGGGCGGATTCGGGGTATTGCTGACGACTCTGGCAGTCGTGGCAGTGAGTGCGGCGCTCAGTATGTCCCACAGCCGCAACCGGGTGAGCTGGCTTGTCCAGCAGGTGCAACCGGCGGTGTTGAGCGCCGAGCAGCTGGATGCCGAGATGAAAAGCACAAGCTCCTCCCTCGGATTCTATCTGCTGAGTAAGGAGGACGCCCACAAGCAGGCCTATCTGGACGGTTTGAAAAAGCTGACCAAGACACTCACCGAACTGGAGGGCATGCCGGCGGTGAAGTCCGACGCGGCCTCCGGCAAGCTCATCGCGGTGGTCGCCCGGGATGTCAAACGCTACGAGTCCTATCAGGACCGCATGCTTGATCTGGCCACCGACAATCTCAAGAATTTCCCCGGCATGGCCTACGCCGGCCAGCACGTGAACCCGCTCAGCCAGCAGGTCCTGCAGCTGATGAGCCAGATGGTGATGTCCGAAGGGCAGGAGGCGGCGACTGCCAAACGCAGACCCCTGCTCATGGATCTGGAAAACCTGCGCTACAACTGGGTCAACGTACTCAACGGCGTGCGGGCGTACCTGGCCTTTCGTTCCGACAACTCCCTCAAGGACACCGACATGTACCTGCAGGAGACCGGCAAGCAACTGCACAAGCTGCAGGGCTACGGCGACCTGTTGACCCTGGATGAATCGGATGCCCTTGACCAGATCGTGGACTTGCGCAAGCAGTTCGTGGCCAATCTCGAGACGCTGCGCTCCATACAGGGCGGGCCGAAATGGCGTACCGATGCCTACCTGATCCGCACCGGTCTGGGCCAGACAGTCAGCGACACCGAGTCGCACCTCACGCAACTGGTCGATCACCTGCAGGCGCAGGCATCTCAAACCGGCAGCGCGTTGGTGGGCGGCATGGCGTCCACCCAGCACTTCGTGGTGGTGCTGGCCATCATCGGTGTACTGCTGGCAGTGGCGGCAGCGCTGGTTATCGGGCAAACCGTCACCCGGCCCCTGAGCGAGGTGGTGGCCGCTATGGGAGATATCGCCTCCGGAGACGGGGACCTTACCCGCCGTCTCGAGGTGCGCGGGAAGGATGAAATCGCTCAGCTGTCCGAAGCATTCAACCGGTTCAGCGAAAAGGTCCGCTCGGTGATTGCCGAGTTGAGCGCGGCCACTCAGCAGCTTGCGGCGGCCAGCGACCAGATGAATCACGTTACCGCTCAGACCAGCACAGGGGTACAGACCCAGCGCAGCGAGATCGATCAGATCGCCACTGCCATGAACCAGATGACCGCCAGCGTGCAGGAAGTGGCCCGCAATGCGGTGGCGGCTGCCGACGCCGCCAACCGGGCGGACGCGGAAGCTTCCCAGGGCCAGTCTGTGGTTTCGGGGACAGTCTCGGCGATCAACGGTCTGGCCCAGGAAGTGGAAGCGGCGGCCAGTGCCATCAGCAAGGTCGAGAGCGATAGCGCCGACATCGGTACCGTACTCGACGTCATCCGGGGCATCGCAGAGCAGACCAATCTGCTGGCCTTGAATGCCGCCATCGAGGCGGCGCGGGCCGGCGAGCAGGGGCGGGGGTTCGCCGTGGTCGCCGACGAGGTGCGCACCTTGGCATCCAGGACCCAGCAATCGACCGAAGAGATCCGTGAGATCATCGAGCGTCTTCAGAACGGTGCCCACACCGCGGTCCAGGTCATGGAACAGAGCCGCGCGCGCGCGCAGACCAGCGTCGATAAGGCCGGCGAGGCCGGTAAGACCCTGAGCGGCATCATTGCCAGCGTTGGCGAAATCGCCACCATGAACACCCAGATCGCTAGTGCAACCGAGCAGCAGGGTGCTGTTGCCGAGGAGATCAACCGGAACGTGGCCAACATATCCAGCGTGGTCCACGATACCGCCGGGGGCGCCGAGCAGTTGTCGGATGCCGGACATAACATGTCCGGGCTGGCCGATACCCTGCAGGGGCTGGTGGGGCACTTCAAGATCTGACGCATCCGTCGTACAAACCGATGTCGCGACCGGCCTCCTGCCGGTCGCGACGTTTTTTAATGTCTCGATGATCCCCCCGATGGCATGTCGCCAAGGTATCCGCGTGGTGTTGGTCCGTGACCACGTATCGCCGGCCGTTTCGGAGGGGCGCTGACAACCCACAAGACAAAAAGAAAAAAGACGAGCACGCCCTGTGCCGCCGCATCCTCCGTGGTGTGGTTGTCGAAGAGTGTCACCGAACACCGGCAGAGATCGCACCGCCAGTCGGTGGTGACAGGCAGGGCCGGCGCCAGGGGTGCGCAGTCCCAGACGTTTGCCTGTTGAAGCCACCACGTAGCCCTGGAGGCACGGCACGGAAGGCAGTTCGGTATTCCCCCGGCAGTCCAAATCCATCGTCGATGTTTCCGACGCATCGGGCGCGCGCTGTGCAGTCCGCGGACACGGTGAAGTCGCCAGGCACGGGATTGCAAAGGCGCTGCCCGCTGAGCGACTTGGTTGCCGGCGTGGGTATGCCCTTCGTTCCCCCGGTTCCTACTCGAACAGCGCAGTGTCCGACACGGCGACGCGCTCTGTAGTCATTGCGTTAAAAAGTCCCGGCGGCCCCGGATCGTCCCCGATGCGCTTCGTCGTCCGATGCATCTTCCGGCCGTGGTCGCGTCAGATTCGAGACCGCGCAGGTCGGCGGTTCGCAGATCCAGGATCTGCCCCACCGTTCGTCGAAAGGCCTCCATTTCGGCGAAGCATTGCGGCCCAGACTGCAAGCCGCGTGGCGGGTTGAACGGTACACGCTCGCTTCCCAATGAGCGAGGCGGCTGGGGGAGCCCTTGAACAGGCACTTGCGGTAAAGCACCAGAGACCTGCGGCGGATACCTGTGTCGAAACAAAAACGTGACGTCACGCGATCGGTCGGGGAACGGCGAGCAAACCCGGATGTCACAGATTTCAAACCCATGTGCTGGGCGCTATGTTAAGAAATAATAAAGAAATATTGGCTCATCTGCGAACCAACAAACTGATGCAGGTCAATATATGAACTGGTGCCGCACCCTATACTCTCACCCGCACATCAAACATGACCGAGAGCGTTTCATGCTGTCGTGTCGTCAGTCATCAAGTTGGAGTGCTTGTCACGTTGACCGCCGAGTTCGTGCGACGCAACAAGCGGGTACTTTCCGGAAAGCGTACGGCCTGGACATGTGGCCCGCGTGGCGAAGGTCAAGAAGGTCGGCCCCTGCACCGCGAAGGTGGCACACAAGCACGTCCGAAATGTTGTCCAGCCGTTGTGGGAACCCTCGCGCGGAGTTTGCCGACGGGGATGCACTGCTTGGCGACGTAAGCGGGTTCGTCAAGACAACGTAGCTGTCCGGTAAACGAGTCGTTTCGGGGGATTGGCATGCCCCGAAACCTGTCACGAGGTAGCGACATACTTGCGCCGGCTTTACGTGCAGCTGATCTGAAAGATGCGCCAGAGAGCGGGCGGTGCGCTTGCTGCCCACGTTGGTATCTGTCGGAGAGGGTTTGCGCGGGCTCGCAGCCCGAAACAGCGCCACCTCGTCGCGTGTGCTGTGACGATCCGGTGACCGACCGCCCGTGCGGCGTCGACGGTCTCGGTTGGCGCCTTGGTGTTGTCGGCACGAGAACCGCGCGGAGTGCCTCGACGCCACCAAGCCGAGTTACGTGCGGCAAGATGCCGCGTCCGATAATGACCCAAATGGAGTGCCGTGCATGATAGGTAAAAGATGTGTTCGCTTGGCGTTGGCCGCCGTCGCGCTGACGGTAGGAACGGGACCGGCTCTCTATGCGGCTGCGGCGCAGACAGCTGGGGCTGGGGCTGCCACGTCTGCCGAAACGCCCTCCGTCCCCCCGCTGGTCAAGTCGACATGCATGGCGTGCCACGGGATGAAGGGTATTTCAGTGACCCCAACGTACCCGGATCTTGCGGGCCAGTGGAAATCCTACTTGACCCGGCAGTTGCAGGATTTCAAATCCCACGCCAGAGCCGATCCCCAGGCCGCCGTCATGTGGGGCATGGCGGCTCCATTGGACAAGAAACAGATTGAGCAGGTGGCCCAGTATTACTCCGAGCAGCCGGGAGCTGCCGCCCATGTATACGACCCTAAACTCGTCGCCGCGGGACGAAAGCTGTACTACGGCGGGATTCCGAGCGATAAAGTGCCGGCCTGCATGGCGTGCCACGGCGCGAAATTGGCAGGGATTCCCCCGTTCTTCCCGAGGCTCGCCGGCCAGAAGCGGGCCTACGTCAAGGAGCAGTTGGAGTACTTCAAGGCTGGAAAGCGAGCCAACGATCCCAAAGGAATGATGAGGTATATCGCTTCGAAGCTCGACGAGAAGCAGATCACCGCGTTGGCTGACTTCATCAGAGCACAATAACCGATGGACATGCGAGAGAATGACTCCGAAGGCGACCGCGCGTTGCTGCTCGGAGGAAAGAACATCCTGGTCACCGGTGCCAGCGACGGCATCGGCAAGGCGGTGGCGATCGAGTACGCCAGGCAAGGCGCCACGGTTATCCTGCTGGGCAGAACGCAGCGCAGTCTGGAAGGTGTCTACGACGAGATCACGGACTATGGCTATCCC
>CAZNBB010000183.1:0-5842 GCA_964571225.1 uncultured Gammaproteobacteria bacterium | reverse complement strand
CGTAGGTAGCGCATCTGCCGTCTGAAGTCCGCTGGCCGACAGCAGAACCGCCGTTCCTTGGTGTTCCGTGGCTCGTCTACGATGTGATACATGAGCACGACGCCGCCGCTCATGGAATTTGGCCCTTGAGATCCATGACGTACAGCTGCCGCTCTCCGGAGTGCACCGAGTCCACGCAAATCTTTTGCCCGTTCCGATTCCAGCGCGGATGAAGATCGCACCGGATCTCCCCCCACCATTTGTCCTTCGGGGAGTACAGGCGTGCTATATCAATACGTCTGCCTTCGTGCCAGTCATACAGCATCAACGTGCGCATATCATGCCGATCCGGATAGGTATCATTCAAAACCCACTTCCCGTCAGGTGAAAAGCTGCAATGCCCGTCTTCGGTCAGTACTCCCGTACCGATGGTTTCGTTATGTCCCGACTCCACGTCACACAGCCAGAACGCCCCGGGCTGTCCGGCTGGTCGCACCCACACCATAATTCGCCTCTGGTCCAGCCAGTCGTAGTGGGACACGATATCTTCGTCGACGATGAGCCGAAGATCCGAGCCATCCATGTTTGCGGAATACAGGCGCACACCCCAGCCCTTCGGTTTTCGGGCCCACAGATGAAAGAACGCGAAACGCTCTCCATTCGGACTCACCTGGATGTGGTTGACCCAGTGGTGTGCGTCCTCCATTTCTGCACGCGGCTGATATTCTGCCAGTTGCGCCAATGACACGATGAGCGCCCCTTGTCCCGTCTCCATGCTCATGGCCACAATGCCGTCGTCCTCAGGATGCCTCTCATCGGCCCAGGGATCATGGCCGCCGGCGTACCCGTACCCCGGCCGATGCTGGTGAAGGCGTGCAAAATTCAAGGACAGTGCGAGGTCGCCGTCCGGTGTCAGCGCATATATAGGCCGCTCATACGACCGTAGTAGTGTTCCGGCTACGTCACGTACAATCCCGACAAAACCGTCCTCTGTTCTGTCGTTATACACCACCTGGCTATCGGCGCTACCCGGATGCCACTGCAGCATGGCGCCCTGCTGCCAATTCCATGCGTGCGTCTCGGCGATCGGCACGAAACGATTCCCGTCTGACAGGTCCACGACGCCGACGGTTGCGCGATCTGCCGGGGTCGGCGGACGGTCGTTGAAGTCCACCTCATGGGTCAGCAGCAGGTTCTCTGTGCTGTTCCATGGTGACTTGTCGTAGTAACCGAAAAAGTGGTGCTTCGGCCCATTGGTCACTGCACGCACGGGGCAACGCAGGCGTCCGAAGTGAAGGAATTCATAAACCGCTGGCCAACGCCTCCGGCAGGTGCCTTCGGTCCAGATATCCAGTGCGTTCCGAACCCGCCACGGGATCAAAGGTGCATTCAACACAAAATTGCGGTATATGCTCATCGCTGATCGTCCCACCTACAACGCATCTGCGAGACCGAGCATCCGCCGATAGGCCGGCGCGGGCAGGAGCGCTGGAAGTACATACTTCAGATCCTCTTTCTTCCAGGCGCCGTGGACGAGAAGCAGGCGAAATAGCTTTTGTGCTGATACCAAGTCTCGTTTCCAGTAAGCATCGTACGCCCGGGTGCGCAAACCCCCGTTTATCAACTCCGCAAGTCTCTTCTTTGAAAGATGTCGAACCTGCTCCGGATTTCTTTTAACGAAATTCCGCTTCACCAACCAGCTGTTCTTCGCCTGCCGCCATTGCGCCGAAGTGATCTGTCCCCGGTCGTGGTGCCTGTAGAACGCCATCACCTCGGGGACGCGAACAATAGGCCGGGAGTACGAAATGCGCAACCACAAGTCATAGTCCATACAGGTCGAGAGTTCTTCCCCGAAGCCGCCTACCTCCCCTATCAGGGTCCGCCTTACCAATGCCGCGTGGATGGGCCATGGTGCCGCCGCCTTGAGCAGTCGTTCCTGTTTGTTCACGGCCTCATAGTCCGGCGGCACGAAGGGCTCGCCTCGCGGTCCTTCCAGCCCAATATTCTGCCATCCGCAGTAGGCTACCGCCGCGGCGGATTCATCCAGCGCCGTACGTAACTTCTGCAGGCAGTCCGGTGCCCAATAATCATCCGCGTCAAGAAACGCCACGTATTCTCCAGTGCACGCTCGAATCCCGGCGTTCCGTGCCGGATACGGCCCCCTGTTTTCCTGCTCGATGACTACGACGCTATCACCGTAGGCCTTCAGAATCTCCCGAGATTGATCGGTGGACCCATCGTCCACCACGATAAGCTCCACATCTTCATGCGTCTGCCCCAAAACGCTATCCACTGCCGCCCGCAGGAACGGAGCCGCGTTGTAGCACGCCATGACCACGGAAACCCGCCCGGCCGTTGACTCTGTTCGGAGCCCCCACGCAGTCGGTCCGCCACCGTCTTCAACTGTCACGAGATAACAGCCTCCGTCCGCTGATCGTTGCCATCATCGATGACTCGTGGATAGTGCGCCAATATGTGTGTGACGATTCGCTCCCATCGGAACTGCTCGGCGTACTGCCGGCAGGCTTTTGGATCAAATCGCGCTTCACCCGACAGGAATCTTTCCAATTGGATCGCGACGTTCTCGATAGTGGGTCTATCCACGAACATACCGCTGACGCCTTCCTTCACCGCTTCCGCCGCGCCGGCCACACGTGCCGCCAGCACGGGGACGCCGCAGGCGCTTGCCTCAAGGTAGACGATCCCGAATCCTTCGTGGGTGTAGCGGGACGCCGATGAAGTCAGAATGAACAAATCTGCGGAGCGCAGCTTGTCCAATAGGGTGGTTCCGTCCACGGCGCCCACGAACTTGACCTGTTCCTGCAGTCCCAGCTGGTTCGCCAGCCTCTCGAGTTCTGTGCGCTTGTCTCCATCGCCGATCACAGTATAGCGGAAGGCGTGGCGGCCTCTCAGGCGCGCCAGCGCATTTAGGACAACGTCCACGTTCTTCCGGGGTTCTGACAGCCTGCAGACTGTCAGCAGTTCCGGCGCCGGATTGCTTTCGGTTCGCATGTGGGCCGCGAGAAAGTGCTCGCTCACTCCCACGTACCCGACCGAAGTCTTCATCCGGCATGCGGGATTGCGCCTCAACAGCGCAGCTTCCGTATACTGACTGTTGGCGACGATATGGTGCGCCTTGGGTAGACACCGTGCGATCGTCCGGGCCGTCCGCCATCGCCCGAGAGTCGTGTCCAGGCCTTGCAGCCAACCCGATATGCGCCAGAGCCCCCGCCACGTTCCAAGATCCAGACGCTCCACCAGGTTGAAAGGCCGCAGAAAATCGTTACCGTGCACGGAAACCACTACCGGTTCGTACTCTTCGGCCATCCATGCGTATGAGGCGTTCATTACGTGCCACATATCCATACGGTGCTTGTTGAACAACAAGCGGTCGAAACGCCGCCGGCGCCGGAGGCCGGCCACGACCCGGAATCCGGGCTCCGATATTTCTCCTTCATTATGAGCGCGCGTGAACACTGTCACCTGGTGACCCCGCCGGGCCAGTTCGCGGGAAAACTCATAAGCGTAGGTCTGCATCCCCCCCAGCTCCGGAGGAAATTCCGGAGCCACTATTCCCACCTTCATGCTCTTGCCTCGCTGTCAGCTAGCTCTGTCCGAGGTTCCCCACACCCAATCCCCCGGCGGAAGGTGGCAATCTCCCGGGATACGGCATGGGCGGCCGGCACTGTCGGTCCAGGCAATCGCCTTCGTATGCTCATTCTCCGCCCACCTCTGAGCGCCCAGATGACACACGGAGGTCGTGCAGTTGACGACAAGGACTGCATAATGCGTATCATTCGTCAGGTCGGCGACAATCACGCCGTTCACGCCCGTCTGTGGTACTTGGGACTGACGACCGGGCGATATCGATTCCGCATTCCCTCCCAGCAGACTAGGCGCCACCCCCAGCCCAGTGGCCCATGCATTCCGAATCGCGTTGGCAAGCCCGTTTCTGCGGGAGGCCGTTGGCTCTGTAGCGCAGAGGTGGTAGTACGCCTCCATCCAGAATCCAATCGCATAGCGGGGTTTCGCACTTTCTCCCCAATGTTCCAGCATTCCATTATGGTCTCCGAACGCGAGTGCCTGCTCCAGTATCTCCTGTATTTGGGGGTGGGGCCACTTTCGCAGGTATCGCGCCATGTCCATTGCATTGATACTCAAATAGGCGTCCGAGAGGCCGCGCAGAGTGAGTGCTCTGTCCACGTAGCCTCCTGGCATCACCAGTCGCGGCCAATGGGCTTTGACCTTCGGGAGCAGGCCGATCAGGTATTTCCACCCGAGCCGCTTGATCGCCCTCATGGGGAGGGGTAAGGCTGCCGCTCGCGGCGTCGGCAGCAGAGTCAAACGGATCGCGAACCACAGTGGTCCATAAACCCAATTCGCCGGTGCTGCGCCCAGCACGGCGCATATCGCCCTGCCCGCCGACGCCACGGTATTTTGGTATTGGTCGTCTTCGGCGATTTCCGCATAGCGTTGCAAGGCGATGCTCGTGTCCAGTGTCGTATTCAAGACCAACATGTTCGCCGGAGATTTGCCGAACGCACGGCTATGTATCCATTTGAACGGACTGTCCCGCATTCTGTCTTCGCCGGTTTCCAGTTCGTCGTGCAGAAACCAGGCCCCTACATCGGTTTCATCCCGGATGCCGTGCACAAAGGCCGCAGCCTTCTTCAGCGACTCCAGTACCACCTTGTCGTTGCGCTCGCACAGGTAGTCCATTAGCATGTGCATCGCACTGCAGTGCAGTCGGCAATGGCACTCCATGCTGTCCGTCCACTCTCCGTGGCGCCACGCCCCATCCGCACCCTGCCGCCAGATGGTCGAGAAGACCATTTGACGTCGCATTCTGTCGTAGAGCCCGGCCTCCTGCTGCCGAAACAGCCCGCTCAGCGTTACATAGAGGGCATGAGCGTCGTTTTCCGAGTAGATGCGCCAGTGTTTCGGCCATTGATAGCGATCCTCGTAGATTCGGCCGTGAACGAAATGCCGGTAAAAGTCCGCCGGTCGGCGCACCGTGGTGTGTGAGCCCCATAGAAAGACAGGCGGGTCCACGGCACAATGCCTGCTGGTGAGGAAGCTGGCGGTCCGTGCGTCATCGGGAGCCAGCTCCCAGTATCCGAAGTCCAGCCATTCGCCTTCGTCAGCCGAGAGTGTGACCCTCGTCTGGCCGGCCTCCGTCGAAACGCTCTGTATCGGCGCAGGTTTTTCCCACAGAATATGGCCGTCCGCGTCCACCGTTCTGAGTGTGGGCCGTTGCGGCATCCAGTACCGAACCGGGGCGTCCCTGGCCGTCAGCAGCCATCCGCCGCCTTCGCACCGGCGTAGCTCATGGGTGCCCGGGATATTCAGCGCCACCTCGGCATTGACCTTTGCTGACAGCCTCACGGAAATCCATGCACTGAGCCCATCTCCGAAGGTGTCCCGGAGCACCTCCCCTCCGCTCCACCGATAACAGGACCTAGCGAATGTGCGATCCTCCGCTGCAATTACGACCGGGGCGGTCGCCGCAACCCGCGACAACTCGTCTATCCTGAGCGCCTGCGGAAGCTCTTCTTGCATTGCGGACGCCTTAGGACTCATTTAGTGCCTGCTAACACTAATAGGGCCCGGCCCTTCGGGTTGGGGTTGAGAAGGCGCCATTCGGCGTTGCTCGTCACTCATTTGGAACCACCAAACCTCGTTCCTCGCGCCTTGATCGGCGGCCTCTCAGCCCCAACAGTGATAATCCCTATAGTGTTAACAGCCCCTAACACACCTGGTTGCGGATGCCTCACAAGAGTGTCCCTCTGTTGCCGGTTATCCGGTACCTCCCGGTGCGCGGGGATCACACGAGCCGCCCTTCCCAAGGGCCGCTGGGTCAGCG
>CAZNBB010000182.1:0-5931 GCA_964571225.1 uncultured Gammaproteobacteria bacterium | reverse complement strand
GTAGGTTGGGCTGAGCAACGCGAAGCCCAACAGACGGTCGTCATCTGCACCGCTGTCCTGTTGGGCTTCCTTTGTCAGCCCAACCTACCGCGCCCCCTCGCTGTCGCGCCCACGTTCAACGTCACGAACATTCACTTTTCCGTGCTTTCCGTGTCTTCCGTGGCGCCTTTGATTTGTGGTTTTCCGTGGGTTCCGTGGCTTATTTGTCCTGAGTTTTAAGCCGCGCCGCCGGCGTTCACCGCCTCCCCGTCGTCTGCGGATTCGTCGCCCACCAAAGACAGGCTGAAACCGTCGTCCTCTTCTTCGATCGCCGCGCCCTCGCCGAGGTTGATCTTCAGGCGCAGGTTGTTGGGTGAGTCGGCGTTGCGTAGAGCCTCGTCGATGTCGATGCGACCGGCACGGTACAGCTGCAGCAGGGCGCTGTCGAAGGTGCGCATGCCCAGGTTCTCGGATTTCTCCATCACCTCCTTGATGCTGTGCACGTCGCCGCGACGGATCATGTCCTGCACCAGCGGCGTCCCAAGGAGCACCTCCACCGCAGCGGCGCGCTTGCCGTCCACGGTCCGCACCAGGCGCTGGCTGACGAAAGCCCGCAGGTTGAGGGACAGGTCCAGCAGCAGCTGGTTGCGCCGATCCTCGGGGAAGAAGTTGATGATGCGGTCCAGGGCCTGGTTGGCGCTGTTGGCGTGCAGGGTGGAGATCGCCAGGTGGCCGGTTTCGGCGAACGCGATGGCGTGTTCCATGGTGTTCTGGTCGCGGATCTCGCCGATCAGGATCACGTCCGGCGCCTGGCGCAGGGTGTTCTTCAGGGCATCCTCGTAGGTGTCGGTATCCAGCCCCACCTCGCGCTGGTTGACGATGGACTTCTTGTGTCGGTGCACGAACTCCACAGGGTCCTCGATGGTAATGATGTGACCGGCGGCGTTGCTGTTGCGGTAGTCGATCAACGATGCCAGAGAGGTGGACTTGCCAGAACCGGTGGCCCCCACGAACAGCACCAGGCCGCGCTTGGCCATGATCACCTCGGTCAGCACCGGCGGCAGCCCCAGGTTCTCCCAGGCGGGAATCTCGGTCTTGATGTTGCGTACCACCATGGACACGGTGTTGCGCTGGCGGAAGATGTTCACCCGGAAGCGGCCCACGCCGGGTTCGGAGATGGCCAGGTTCATTTCGGGCTTGTTCTCGAACTGCGCGATCTGTTCCTCATCCATGATCTTGTAGGCGATGTCGCGGACCTGGTCCGAACTCAAGGTTGCCTTTTCCAACGGTTTGAGCAGCCCCTGGAACTTGGCGCAGGGCGGCGCGCCGGTGCTGAGATACAGGTCCGAGGCGTCCTTCATCACCATGATCTTGAGATAGTCTTTGAATTCCATCGAGCCCCCCCTTAGAGCATGCGGATGGTACGGCCGAGTGACAGGTGAACAGTGGGGGCAGCGGCCTGCCTTGGCGGCGTCTTTAGGGGGTGTGACCGGGTCGATGCCCAAACCGTGAACCGGTTCACATTTACCGGGATGATCGGCGACAAGGTGTCCTTCAGCGGCCTGTGAAGAGGTTCCCCGGGGCCATTGGCACTTGCTTGATGGATTCGTATCGGCTGTAGGGTGGGTTAGGCGCGTTGTCTGCGCCGTAACCCACCGGCCGTGCCGTCGGGCCCACCGCAAACGGACGGCGTGTGCGGCTTCGCACCCATGGTGGGTTACGCGAAATACGCTAACCCACCCTACAGTGGCCGAAGGCGGTCCCCAATACCGCGGCTCAGTAGGCGGTGGGTTCGCAAGACTTCGCCCGGTGTGAGTTCCTAAGGAGAAGCAGGTAAGCTTTCCCCATGTCCCGCAACGACCGTTCAACCGTCGCCGCCGACGCCCTGGCCGAGCCCCTCGCGCGCCTGCCGGAGCCCTTGCGCGCCGGCGTCGAGCGTCATTGGGAGGCGTTCTGCCGGGCGGCGGTCGAAGCCGACGTGCGGATTCCGGTCCATCCCGATTTTCTGACCGTCCTGTGCCGCGTATGGGCCACCAGCGATTTCGTGGCGCGCTCCTGCGTGCGCTCCCCCGAACTGCTGGCGGATCTGCTCGCCAGCGGCGATCTGCTGGCCGATTACGCTGCAGGTGAGTTGGCCGCCAGAGTGGCGTCCGCCGTGGTCGTCGCGGACGACGAAGACGATCTGGCCCGGGTGCTGCGGCGGGTGCGCAACCGGGAGATGGTGCGCATCGCCTGGCGGGACCTGGCCGGCTGGGCGTCCCTGGAAGAGGTACTGGAGGATTTGAGCGCCCTGGCGGACGGCTGCATTGCCGCGGCGCTGGCAAGGATCGAGAGCTGGCGGCGTGCCGAGTCCGGCACCCCCAGGACGTCGGACGGCAGGCCCCAGTCCCTGGTGGTACTGGCCATGGGCAAGCTGGGGGCGCGGGAGCTCAACTTCTCCTCGGACATCGACCTGATTTTCGCCTACCCCGAGGCCGGGCAGCTGAAGGGTGGCGTGAGCCACGAGGAGTTCTTCACCCAGGTGGGGCGCAGCCTCATCCAGGTGCTGGGCAGCGCCACCGCCGAAGGGCTGGTGTACCGGGTGGACATGCGCCTGCGACCCTACGGCGAAAGCGGGCCTCTGGCCATGAGCTTCGACGCCATGGAGGAGTACTACCAGGCCCAGGGCCGGGAGTGGGAACGCTACGCCATGATCAAGGCGCGGCCGGCCGCCGGCGACCCCCTGGCGGCCGTGGCCCTGATGGAGTTGCTGCGCCCGTTCGTGTACCGGCGCTACCTGGATTTCGGCGCCTTCGAGTCCCTGCGGGACATGAAGGCCCTGATCGCCGCCCAGGTGCGCCGCAAGGGCAGCGAGGACAACATCAAGCTGGGCCTGGGCGGCATTCGCGAGGTGGAGTTCATCGCCCAGGCGTTTCAATTGATCCGCGGCGGCCGCGATGCCGGTCTGCGGGTGCGCAGCCTGCTGGCCGTGCTGGCGCGGCTTGCGGAGCTGGAGTCGCTGCCCGCCTACGTGACCGAGCGGCTGGCCGCTGCCTATCGCTTTCTGCGCCGGCTGGAGAACCGGCTGCAGGAATTCGACGACCAGCAGGAGCATCGCCTGCCGGGCCGGGACCTCGACCGCCTGCGGCTGGCCGTCGCCATGGGCTACGGGGACTGGGCGGCCTGCAAACGGGACCTGGACCGCCATCGCCAGTTGGTCCACGACCACTTCGAGCAGGTGTTCGCCGCGCCCCAGGCAGAGGACAACGGCCAGGCGTCGCCGGCTCAGGCCGCCCTCGATTCGGTCTGGGCGGGCGACATGGACGCGTCCGGGGCACGGGCGGCGCTGGCGGACGTCGGCTACGGCGACCCGGTGGAGGCGCTGCGCGTCCTGGACGGTTTTCGCGAGGGTCCGGCGTCGCGTTTTCTGGGCGAGCAGGGCCGGGCGCGCCTGGACCGCTTGATGCCGATGCTGCTGGGGGCGGCCGCGGCGGTGCCGGCGCCCGAACGGACCCTGACCCGGGTGCTGCACCTGGTGGAGGTCATCGCCGGGCGCACCGCCTATCTGTCCCTGCTGGTGGAAAATCCCATGGCTTTGTCCCAGCTGGTGCGCCTGTGCGGTGCCAGCGCGTGGATCGCCGCCTTCCTGGCCAGCCATCCCCTGCTGCTCGATGAGCTGCTGGACCCGCGCAGTCTTTACGAACCCCTGCAGCGGGCCGACCTGGAACGCGAGCTCGAGCGCCGCATGGCCGGTGTCGACCCCGACGATCTGGAGCAGCAGATGGAGCTGCTGCGCCACTTCCGCCAGTCCACCGTGCTGCGGGTGGCCGCCGCGGATGTGGCAGGCGCCACCCCCTTGATGGTGGTCAGCGACTACCTGACCTGGATCGCCGAGGCGGTGCTGGTCAAGGTGCTGGACCTGGCCTGGAGCCACATGATCGCCCGCCATGGGCAGCCCGGTTGCACCCGCGGCAAGCCGCCCCGGGAGCGGGGTTTCGTGATCGTCGGCTACGGCAAGCTGGGCGGCATCGAGCTGGGCTACGGCTCGGATCTCGATCTGGTGTTTCTCCATGACGATACCTTCCAGAACGGCCAGAGCGCCGGTCCCAAGGTGATCGACAACAGTGTGTTCTTCGCCCGCCTGGGCCAGCGCATCATTCATATGCTCAACACCCTCACCCCCTCCGGGGTGCTGTACGAAGTGGACATGCGGCTGCGGCCCAGCGGGTCTTCCGGCCTGCTGGTGAGCAGCCTGGAGGCCTTCGCCGGCTATCAGCGCGAGGACGCATGGACCTGGGAGCACCAGGCGCTGGTGCGGGCCCGGGTGGTGGCCGGCGACGGCGACCTGGCCGCCCGCTTCGACGCCGTGCGCCGGGAGGTGCTGTCGCGCCGCCGGGACGCCGAGGCGCTGCGCCGGGAGGTGCGGGAGATGCGCGAGCGCATGCGCCAGGCCCTGGGGCGCAAGGGCCGCGGCTTCGACCTCAAGCAGGACCCGGGAGGTATCGCGGACATTGAATTTATGGTGCAATATGGCGTCTTGTCGGGGGCTTGTGACCACCCCGCGCTGCTCGAGTACACCGACAACATACGCCTGCTGGAAGGACTGGCCCGTGCGGGCCTTGCCTCCGAATCGGATGTCCGGTTGCTGAGTGATGCCTACCGGGCTTATCGCGCCAGAGTGCACCAGCTCACGCTGCAGGAAGAGCCGGCCGTCGTCGCTGCCGAGGAGCTGCGCGATTATCGCGAGCGGGTGGAGCGGCTCTGGCAGGCGTGGATGGAATCCGGGCGATGACGCAGCCGGCGACGACTGTTCGCAGGATTTGCGCCGCTCGCTTTTGACCGAATTGATCCTTTGATCCTGGGGAGATGACCGCATGACGATGGATGACCGCGACGGCGTCATCTGGTTGGATGGCGAGATGGTCCCGTGGCGCGAGGCACGCACCCATGTGCTGACCCACACGCTGCACTACGGCATGGGCGTGTTCGAAGGCGTGCGCGCCTACAAGGCCACCCAAGGCACCGCCATTTTCCGCCTGCAGGACCACACCGCCCGCCTGTTCCGGTCGGCCCACATTCTGCAGATGGACATGCCCTTCGACCGCGACACGGTGAACCAGGCCCAGCTCGACGTGGTGCGCGAGAACGGCCTGGAGAGCGCCTACCTGCGGCCCATGTGCTTCTACGGCTCCGAAGGCATGGGCCTGCGCGCCGACAACCTGCGGGTCCATGTCATGGTGGCCGCCTGGGAGTGGGGCTCCTACCTGGGGGCGGAGAACATGGAGCGCGGTCTGCGGGTGAAGACCTCCTCGTTCAGCCGTCACCATGTGAACGTGTCCATGTGCCGGGCCAAGGCCAACGGCAACTATATGAACTCCATGCTGGCCCTGAAGGACGCCACTTCCTGCGGCTACGACGAGGCCATGCTGCTGGACACTGAGGGTTTCGTGGCCGAAGGCAGCGGCGAGAACATCTTCATCGTGCGCGACGGCGTGCTGTATACACCGGATCTGACCTCCGCCCTGGAAGGCATCACCCGGGACACCATCATCCGCCTGGCCGGCGAGCTGGGCATCGCGGTGCGCGAGAAGCGCATCACCCGCGACGAGGTGTACGTGGCCGACGAGGCCTTTTTCACCGGCACTGCCGCCGAGGTCACTCCCATCCGCGAAGTGGACGGCCGGGCTATCGGCAGCGGCGGGCGCGGACCCATCACCGAGCGACTGCAGTCCCTTTATTTCGACCAGGTGCACGGGCGCCGCGACAGTCACCGGGAGTGGCTGGCCCTGGTATAATGCCGCCGGGCCGCCGACCCGTCGGGGTCGGCGGCCCGCGTTCGTTGGGGAGGAAGGCGCCATGACCAATCCGAACACTGCCGCCCACGTGGGCGACGGCAAATACATCGAGCCCAATGCCGAGAACCGCTACGAAGTGACCCGCGCGGATCTGCCCCTGCATTGCCCCATGGACAGC
>CAZNBB010000181.1:0-5957 GCA_964571225.1 uncultured Gammaproteobacteria bacterium | reverse complement strand
ACCCTGACCGGCGGCGGCGGCGAACACCACCGCCAGCGTTATCCATCCGCTGGCGGGATCCATCCGCAAGGCATGGAATTCCCGCCGGAATCCGCCAGGGTTGTAGAGCAGCGCCTGCCACCAGCGGGCCAGCAGCAAACACACCATCAAACCCAACACCAAAGCGGCAGCCGCCACACCGGTCATCAACCGGGCCACTTCCGTCAGCACCTGCTCCGGACTGGCCCCTGAACCGCTTTGTTTCAGTGCCGGTTCGAGCACCGGCTTCAGCAGGTGATGCCACCAGCCTGCCGGGTCGCCGTGAATGGCGTAGACCCCCACCACCACCAGTAGGCCAACCAGTGCCGCGGTCTGCACTGCCCGGGCCAGCGACACCGTGTAGCGCAGCACCCAGGCCACCAATGCCACCGGTACCCAGAGAAACAGGGCCGCCAATACCACCGGTACGGCATGTCCTGTGACCAGGCGCGCCAGAATAGCGGTACCCGCTGCAGCCCCCGTCATCACCAGCGCAGCTTGCCAAGGACCGGCACGCAGACACACCAATCCTACCGCGGCGCCGCCGATGTAGCTGAGCGGCGCCGTGAACGGCGGCGCCAGCAGTGCCAGCACGGCGCTGGTCGCCGCAACCAGCATGGCCCGCAGGCGGCTTCCCATGATGAATCCCGCCAGCGCGCGCATGGGATCACTCGTAGCCACTGGCCGCCGCCTCACCCGTCCGCTTGCCACGGACCGGACGGCGGCCGGCCTTCAAACCCGTCAGTGGGAGTCGCAGTAAGGCAACAGAGCCAGATAACGAGCCCGCTTGATGGCCGTGGCCAGCTGACGTTGATAGCGCGCCTTGGTGCCGGTAATACGGCTGGGCACGATCTTGCCCGTCTCGGTCACATAGTTCTTCAAGGTCGCTATGTCCTTGTAGTCGATCTCCTTGACGCCTTCCGCGGTAAAACGGCAATACTTCCGGCGGCGAAAGAAACGAGCCATGTTGTCCACCTCTTCTGCTAATCGAGATATTCGATACGCTGCGCATGCAAGACGATGCGCAGCTCACTGTCGCGGTAGCCGCTGCGGGCCAGAAACCCCGTGACCCGCAAGGGGCGTCCCGGAGTCAGTCCGGTCGCTGCCGCCTGCAAATCACTGCCGCTGGCTACCACCGCTATACGACAACGCACTTCCCGGGGCAGTCCCGCCTCCATCTGCCGGGACTCATGGTCCAGCAGGAAACGGGTGATCGGGATACCGCCCGGCGAGACCCGCGTGCGGGGAACCTTCACGACATGACCGGCAATCACCAGCACATTGTCGTTCGCGTCCGCCGTTTCTTCGGTCATGGGCGAACGCGTCGGGCGCCGTGCCCGTCAGGCCGCCTCGTCGCTGTCCCCTCCACCGCTCGCCTCGCTGTCGGACCCTCCCCGCTCGGAGGACTCGTCCCGGTCGCCGCGCTCCTTGTCGTCCCGCTTGGCCAGCAGGGAAGGCTCGGTGACCGCTTCGTTGCGGGCAATGACCAGATTGCGCAGCACGGCATCGTTGAAGCGGAAAGCGCTGCTCAGTTCGTCCAGCGTGGGCCGGTCGCACTCGATGTTCATGAGCACGTAGTGAGCCTTGTGGAGCTTCTGGATCGGATAGGCCAGCTGGCGCCGACCCCAATCCTCGAAACGGTGGATCTTGCCGCCGGCGGATTCGATGGTCGAGCGGTAGCGCTCCACCATGGCAGGGACCTGCTCGCTCTGATCCGGATGGACCAGGAATACGACTTCGTAGTGACGCATTGCACAGTGCTCCTTATGGATTCAACAGCCTCCCGCAAGGCGCGGTGAGGCAAGGAGTGAGCGACTCAGGGAGTCGCAAAGGCGGGAATTGTACCCGAGGAATTGCCGGGATTCAATGGCTTGGCCACAGTGCCGCGCCGGCCCCCTCAGTTCCCGCCAGCCAGCCGCTGGCGACGGGCCTCGAACAGCAAAACTCCCGCCGCCACCGAGACGTTGAGACTTTCCACCTGTCCGACCATGGGGATACGCGCCAGAGCGTCGCAGTGCTCGCGGGTCAGGCGCCTCAAGCCCTTGCCTTCGCTGCCCAACACCAGCGCCACCGGGCCCTTGAGGTCCAACTCGTAGATCGTCTGTTGCGCCTCGCCGGCCGCGCCATACAACCAGACGCCGGAGTCCTTCAGATTGCGCAGGGTACGGGCCAGGTTGGTGACGGCGAACACCGGCACGGTTTCGGCGGCGCCGCAGGCGACCTTGCGGACCACGGCGGTCAGCCCTGCCGCCCGATCCTTGGGAATGATCACACCATGGACGCCGGCGGCATCGGCGCTGCGCAGACAGGCGCCCAGGTTGTGGGGATCCTGGACACCGTCCAGCACCAGCAACAAGGCCGGCTCGCCCAGGCGATCGAGCATGTCGGACAGACCCGCCTCGTCGGCCGCTCCGCGGGCCTGCACTTCGGCCACCACGCCCTGGTGGCGGGCTCCGTCCACCAACTCGTCGAGCACCCTGCGCGGCACGCCTTCGACTTTGATTCCGGCCGCTCGTGCCTCATCCATGAGCCGACCCAGCCGCGCCTTGGACGCGCCTTCCTGTACCCAAAGGACTCGACAACGGCCCGCGCCTTCGGCCAGAGCCGCTTCTACGGCGTGGACTCCGAAGACGTACTCTGCCGCGGCAGCCAAAGCCGATGCCCCTCAGCGCTGGGTGGCAGGAGGGGGGGGCTCGTAGGCACGCTGCTCCTGGCCCTGTACCAGCGGCTGGATGATCAGCTCCACGCGGCGATTGAGCTGGCGCCCGGCCGCCGTGGCATTGCTGGCCCGGGGATCGCGCTCTCCGCGGCCTTGCGTGTAGAGCCGTCCCGGCCGGACACCCTGGGCGATGAGGTAATGAGCGACACTGCTGGCCCGGCGCTCGGAGAGCCGCTGGTTGTAGGCCTGCGACCCGACGTTGTCGGTGTAGCCGATGACGTGCACGATCGAACGGCTGTAGCGCTTGAGGATCGCGGCAACCTTGTCGAGCGTGGGCATGAACGCGGGTTTGATGGCTGCGCTGTTGAAGGCGAAGGACACCTCGCTGTTCACGTCGATTTTCAGGCTCTGGTCCTTGAGACGCTGAATTTCCACCTGATGCTGGCGTTGCTCAGTGGCCAATTCCTGCTCGAAGGCCTGCTGCTGCTTGTCCATGTAGTTGCCGACGGCAGCACCGGCCAACGCACCCACCGCCGCGCCGACGAAACGGCCCGAATCCCGGTTGACCTGGTGACCGAGGATAGCGCCCGCCACCGCGCCGATGGCCGCCCCTTCCTTGGCCCGCCGGTTGGGATCGTTGGCGGCGCATGCCGCAAGCGCCGCCGCCAGCAGAACCACAAGCGAAATCGTGAGGATACGGTTCATCGTTTGCTCCTGCGCCTGGATTTCTTGCGCGGCCCGCGGGTCTTCGGGCCGCCTTCGCTCTTGGGTTCGACGGCCGCCGTTTTCCCCTTCTTGGAGCCGGCGCGCTGCCCCGGCCCACGCCGCTTCTTGCCGGCGGGCTTCGTTGCGCGCTCCTGCGCGGCGTCGCCATGCACCGGAGCGCCTTCGAGATCGAAATCGATTTTGCGCTCGTCCAGATCCACCCGCACCACCCGTACGCGGACCCGGTCCGCCAACCGATAGCTGGTCGCGGTACGTTCACCCATCAGACGGTACTTGGCCGGATCGAAGTGGTAGTAGTCGTTCTTCAGAGCGGTTACGTGCACCAGGCCTTCGACATAGATATCCGCCAACTCCACGAAGATACCGAAGCTGGTAACGCTGGTGATGATGCCGTCGTAGACCTCGCCCACCTTGTCCAGCATGTACTCGCACTTGAGCCAGTCCACGGCGTCGCGGGTGGCTTCATCGGCGCGTCGCTCCGTCATGGAGCAGTGTTCGCCGTAGACGACCATATCGTCGTGGGTGTACTGGAACCCCTTGGCGCTGCCCCGTCCGGTCACCCGCCGCACCGCGCGACGCACCGCACCTTCCTTGCGGGCGATGGCGTGACGCACGGCACGATGCACCAACAGATCGGGGTAACGGCGGATAGGAGAAGTGAAATGGACATAGTTGTCGTGGGCCAGCCCGAAGTGGCCGGTGTTGTCCGGGCTGTAGACTGCCTGGGCCAGGGACCGCAACAGCACTGTCTGTATGAGGTGGGCGTCCGGCCTGTCCTGCACCTTGTCCAGCAGCTTCGCATAGTGCTTGGGTTCCGGGCTGTCCCCGCCGCCGAGCTGCAACCCCACCTCGACCAGGAAGTTGCGTACATCCGGCAGCTTGTCCGCCTTCGGGCCTTCATGCACGCGGTACAGAGTGGGAACCTTATGGCGGGCGAGAAAGCGCGCCGTGGCCACGTTCGCGGCGATCATGCACTCTTCGATGATCTTGTGGGCGTCGTTGCGCACCACCGGCACGATGCGCTCGATCTTGCGATCGGCACCGAACACGATGCGCGTCTCGGTGGTCTCGAAATCGATGGCGCCGCGCTTGGAGCGAGTACCCCGCATGGTCTTGTAGAGACCGTACAGCTCCTCCAGGTGGGGCACCAGGGCGGAGTGCTTCTCGCGCAGAGCACGGTCGCCGTCCACCAGCATTGCAGCGACCTGATCGTAGGTCAGGCGAGCATGGGAACGCATGACAGCGTCATAGAAACTCGAGCGGGTGATGTTGCCCTCGGCGTTGATGTACATGTCGCACACCATGCACAGCCGGTCCACGTTCGGGTTCAGCGAACACAGGCCGTTGGACAGCACTTCGGGCAGCATGGGCACCACCCGCTCGGGAAAATACACCGAGTTGCCACGTTCGTAGGCCTCAGCGTCCAGCGCACTGCCCGGGCTGACGTAGTGGGAAACATCGGCGATGGCCACTACCAGCCGCCAGCCCTTGGGCTTGCGCTCGCAATAGACCGCATCGTCGAAGTCCCGGGCATCGGCGCCGTCGATTGTGACCAGCGGCGTATCGCGCAGATCGACACGGTTCGCCTTCGCCCGCTCGGGCACCTCTTCGCCCAGACCGGCGATTTCCGCCCGTACGCCCTCGGGCCATTGAAGCGGCAGCTCGTGGCTGCGTATGGCCACGTCGATCTCCATGCCAGGGGCCATGTGATCACCGAGCACTTCCACCACGCGCCCGATGGGCTTGGCGTGCTTGCTGGGCTGCTCGATCAGATCGATGGTGACGATCTGTCCATGCTGGGCCTCGCCCTGCATGGCAGGCGGCACCACGATGTCCTGGGACAAGCGCTTGTTGTCCGGCACCACGAAACCGATGCCGCTCTCGCTGTAGAAACGACCCACCACCTGGTGGGTGTTGTGCTCCAGCACTTCGACGATGGACCCCTCGCGGCGCCCACGGCGGTCGATGCCGGTCACCCGGGCCACGGCCCGGTCGCCGTGCAGCACTGAACGCATCTGCCGGGGCCCGAGAAACAGGTCGTCGCCGCCTTCGTCCGGCACCAGAAAACCGAAGCCGTCCGGATGACCGATGATACGCCCGCGGACCAGGTCGGCCTTGTCCACCAGGCAGTAACCGTTGCGCCGGTTGCGGATCAGTAGGCCGTCGCGCTCCATGGCATTCAGGCGTCGGCGCAGGGCCTCGAGGTCGTCCTCCGATTCCAGCTCCAGAACCTGCGCGATCTCCTCGCGCACCAGCGGCACGCCCTTTTCGCCGAGCATTTCCATGATGAACTCCCGGCTCGGGATGGGGCGGTCGTATTTGGTGGCCTCCCGCTCGGCGTACGGGTCGGACCTGTCCTTTTTTCGTGCTCTCTTGCTCATTGGATCCCTTTGTGAAATATCCGACAGAGGCTCTGCCGGGCGGCCAGGATACGTTGACAACCCGGACCGCTACGGGTAAAGTTCGCGCCCTATCGGACGGCGCCCTAGGCGGCGTCGACTCCGGTGCTTGCCGAGGTGGCGGAATTGGTAGACGCGCTAGCTTCAGGTGCTAG
>CAZNBB010000180.1:0-6030 GCA_964571225.1 uncultured Gammaproteobacteria bacterium | reverse complement strand
GTCCACATTGAACGCGATGCCGAACACGTCGCCGGGAAATTTCACCAGCTCGTCAAAGCCCACGCCGGGCAGGCCGGAAATCCGGGCGATGCCGGTTGACACGCGGGTGATGGTGCCCACCTCGTGCGGCGTCAGTTGCGCCGTGAAGCTTTCGCGTGCCTGCCGTAACCCCGCAAACGCCTGATCGAACACATCTCGCAGGGATTTCGTCGGCGCGCTCATTCAGTATCCCCGACAGCACCAGGCTTCGCCCCCGGGCTGGGCTCGGTTTCGGGTCGCGGCTTGAGCTGTTCGGTCAGCAGATCGTTGACGCTCCTTTCCAGGGACGCCAGATAATTCGCTATGCTCCACGAAACCTTACGCCCGTTGGCACTGAGTTCGATGCCGCTGATCACGTCTGGCGCGATTTCGAAACGCACTTGGACTTCGGTCGACAAACTGTCCTCAAGCGCTGTTTGTATGGCGGCCCGCTGCTCCCCAGGTAGTTCGAAGGCACTGCGCACGACGACCGGCTCGGACGACGTTGCGAGCGCCTCGGCCAAACCTTCCTTCTCCTCATCGGTTGACGCTTCCAAGCGGCGCGCGAACACCTCCGTCATGCGCGCTTCCAAACTAGCGCCTCCGAGGTCTGTCAATGCCCGCCGAGCAATGGCAAACACTTCCTCCTGGGTGCGCCGACCCATTTCCGCATTAAGGCTTTGTTGGTCGCGCAGCAATGCCTGCTGGCGTTCGGCACGTAGGGAATCCGAGTCCCGCCGCGCTGCATCCAAAATGCGCTGGCCTTCGGCTTTCGCCTCGTCTGTGGCTTGACTCAAGAGTGCGGCGCGTTGCTCGCCAAGCGCCTCATTCCTGTGGTGGAACTCGTCGCGCTCCTGCTGGGCTTCGGCCTTTGTCGCCTCGGCGTCCGCGAGTTGCATGGCGATGCGCTGTTCCCGCGCGTCGATCGCGTGAAGGATCGGCTTGTAAAGAAAGCGCTTCAGCAACCACACCAGGAGCAGGAAGTTGACCACCTGGGCCGCAACGGTGAACCAGTCGATCAGCATTATCTTACTTTCCAGAGGCTTGCACGATTACGTGAGTCCAGAACGGATTGGCGAAGATCAGAATCATCGTGACCACGAAACAGTAAATCGCGGTGGACTCGATCATCGCCAGGCCCACGAATAAGGTCCGGGTGATCGTGGCGGCAGCGTCGGGCTGCTGGGCCAGCGACGTCAGCGCCGTGGCTACAGCCCTCCCCTCACCCAAGGCCGGCGCCATGGTGCCGAAACCGGTCGTAATGCCGGCCGTGATAATGGATGCCACCGCGATAATCGTCATGCTATCCATAGTGCCTCCTTGTCCTCGTTAGAGTTCTAGGTCTGCGCTTCGGCTCTCAGTCAGGCGTACGGACACGTGTGGCAGCCGCGATATACACCGTAGCCAGGATGAAAAAGATGTAGGCCTGCACCATGCCCGTTAGCAGACCCAATGCCGTCATGATGACCGGAAACACGAAGGGAGTGATACTGAGCAGAATAGCGACTATCATCGCTCCGCTCATCATGTTTCCGAACAGCCGAACGGCCAGGGCCAGCGTGCGCGTCAGTTCACTGATGATGTTAAACGGCAGCATGATGAAAGTCGGCTGCGCGTAGGCCTTGAGGTAGTTGCCCAACCCCCGCTCCTCAATGCCGAACAGCGGCACGGCCACGAACACGCACAGCGCCAGCGCCGCCGTGGTTGAGAGCGAACCGGTCGGCGGTTGGTAACCAGGGAGGATGGTGCAGAGGGCGGCCATAGCGAGAAACAACACGAGGGTCCCCAAAAACCCTAGATACTTTTCCGGATGACTGAGGCCCACTTCTTCGATTTGCTTCCCGATGGCAAGGACGATGATTTCGAGCACATTCTGCCAGCGGGCGCGTTTCAGTCCGATGGAAAGTTTTCGCGTGATGAGTTTTGCACCGACCACTAATACGAGCATCACCCCCCACGTAAAGACAATGGTGGCGTTGAGTTTTACAAACCCGTGCTGCCAGAAGATGATCTCGTCGGGGCTAAGGTGCATGACCGGGCTCTTTCGCCGGGGGCATGTAGCGTGTGAGCGGTGGTCCGGCGAGCCGCGTCACAATGAACCGCGCGACGGCAAAGCCGAACATACATGCCAGCAGCCGTTTCCAATGACCGTCCGAGACGGCATAAAAGCCAGCAACCACGATACCTGTTCGCAACAGCAGGCTGCCAAGAAACAAAAGCACCGGCCAGTTGGACGTCACGACCTTGCGCACCGTCCACCAAAGCCCCCCGAAGAACAAGGCGCCGAGCGACAGGCCCGTCGCTACTGCCAGTGCCAGCGTCACCCCTTCATTCATGCTTATCCTCCTGTTCGTCCCGCATGGCCTTGTCTTCCCTGGTGACCCAATGCCAGGCATTTAAGCAGCCAATTGCGAGTCCGGCCACCAGCAGCGCCAATGTCCAGGAGCGGCCATCCGGATAACGCTGATCAAGCCATAGCCCAAGCGCCGCGCCGAGAAGCGTTGGAATCGCCACCGACCAGCCGATAATCCCCATCATACCCAGGCCGAACCAGACACCCGGCGTGGGGTTGCGTCGCGCCTTGAGCTTGCGCGCCGCCTTCGCGCCGACCTCCTGACTGAGCGACGGCTTCTGCGGCGGGTGGCGTTTTTCCGGTTCGTCATTCATTGTGGAACGTCGCCATGCGGCGTATGAAGTCGCTTTCCATTTTCGCCAACACCGAACGCACGCTTTGCTCGTGCTCATCCAGGGTCAGAAACTCCTGATCCACCGCATCGCGCAATTGGTCGAGTTGCGTTCCGGCTATCGCCCGGCGCACGGAAACGCGCACCTCCGGGCCGGTTTTGACCAGCACCCCTTCATCCACGGCCACGTAGACCTCGCCGTCCGCCTCGGTTTCGTAGATCAGAATTCCCGGCGTAAGCGCCGCCATACAATCGAGCCGGTGCGGCAATAGGCCGAACGCGCCCGCACGGGTCTCCGCGACGAGGCGCAACACGCCGGTTTTCTCGGCGAAGATTCCGAACGGCAGGAGCACCTTAAGATTCATCAGCATCGGCTGCGCTCTCTTCTGACTCCGATTGTGGTGTTGCCGCAGGTTGGAACGACTCTTCGGCGGCGCTTGCGCCCGGTGCTGCGTTCGCTTTCGCCTCGTCGACGGCACCGATCATATACAGCGCACTCTCCGGGTATTCTTTGAATTCATCGTGCAGGATGCGCTCACAGCCTTCCAGCGCATCTTCCAGGCTGACCAGCTTGCCTTGCAGGCCGGTGAATTGCTCGGTGGTGAAAAACGGCTGGGTGAGAAAGCGCTCCAGCCGACGCGCGCGGGCCACCACGTTTCGATCCTGCGGCGAGAGTTGCTCCAGGCCGAGCATGGCGATGATGTCCTTGAGTTCCGTGTATTGCGCCAGCGTGCGGCGGACGTCCTGGGCCAGGCGGTAATGCCGTGTACCGACGATGCCCGGCGTGGTCATTTTGGAACTGGACTGCAGCGGATCGATGGCCGGATAAAGCCCTTCGCTGGCCCGCTTGCGCGACAGTACAATGGACGCCGACAGGTGAGAAAAGGTATGGACCGCCGCCGGATCGGTGAAGTCGTCCGCCGGCACATACACCGCCTGGATAGATGTGATGGCGCCGCGATCGGTGTTGGCGATGCGCTCTTCCAACTGCGACAACTCGGTGCCCATGGTAGGCTGATAACCGAGGCGCGACGGCATCTGCCCCATCAAGCCGGACACTTCCGAGCCGGCTTGAATAAAGCGGAAGATATTGTCGATGAGCAGCAACACATCGCGGCGCTCGTCGTCCCTGAAATACTCGGCCATGGTCAGCGCGGCGTGGCCGACGCGAAACCGGGCACCCGGCGGCTCGTTCATTTGGCCGAAGAGCATCACCATATTCGACAACACACCGGCTTGCTTCATTTCGCGGTACAGCTCCTCGCCTTCCCGGCAACGTTCGCCGATACCGCAAAAAATGCTGACGCCCTCCTGTTGGCCGATCATGTTATGGATCATTTCGGTGAGCAACACCGTCTTGCCAACGCCCGCCCCGCCGAACAGACCCGCCTTGCCGCCCCGCTCCAGCGGCATCAACACATCGATGACCTTGATCCCCGTCTCGAATATCTCGGATTGGGTCGAACGTCGCGCCAACCCCGGCGGTGCACGATGCACCGTACGCCATTGCACATCAGGTGGCGCTGCCTGACGGTCGATGGCATTGCCAAACACGTCGAACATGCGCGACAGCACCCCTTTTCCCACCGGGGCCAATAGCGGGCCGCCGGTGTCTTCCACCGCCATACCGCGGGCCAGCCCCTGGGTGGGCGTCAACGCAATCCCGCGCACGCGATGCGCGTCCAGTTGCGCCAGCACTTCAATGACGATCCGTTTCTCGGCGCCGGCGCGCAGCACAGAGTAGATCGGCGGCAGCCGCTCATCGAATCGTATATCCACGACGCTGCCGCGTACCGAGAGGACCGCCCCGGAATTCGCTACACCGGTTTTGCGTCGAACTTCCCGATCCGAATTCATAACACTATGCTGTCTCTAGTCCAGCGGCGAGCGCCAGCTCGGCTTCCAGTGTTTCGCGCACCTCCGTCAGGCGCTCCTCGATCCGCGCGCGATCATGCGTGGCTTCGATGGTTCGAGCCGCCAGTTCGGCGATCCACTGCACCTGTTCATCGAGCACGCGTATGTATTCCGGGTTGACCGTGAGACTTGCGATGGCATCGATAGCACTGAGCATCCGCGCCATGACGGCGACATTGCCGGCGGCGCTGCCACGAACCTGATCGAACGCTTCGGCCAGCAGCCCTCCAAAGGTCGGAACGACAGCGATGAGCCGCAGCGTTCCTCCCTCGTAACGTTCCGATGACGGGAATTGCAGGCAGGCCAGCCTAGCCAGAATTGCCGCTAGATAATCAATGCACATCACGGCAGTCGAGGTGTCATTGACACCGGGTGAAAGCGCCTTCATTGCCATATCCACGAGCTGTCGGATTCCGAAAGCGGGATCCTGCTCGACCGTGCGAAGACGCCCGACACTGTAAGCGCCATTCAAGGCATCAATCATCTCTTGATCCGGCGGATACGTTAGGGCGAGGGATGCCAATGCAGTGTTCTTTACAACGAACGCGCCGACACCGCGCTCCATACGCACGAGGGTCTTCCGGTTGCGCGCAAAGTTCAGGAGGGCATCGCTGTCTACACTCTGTATGTAACCGCTCAGTGCCGCCGGTACAGGGTACCAGGTCCTCTCATCTCTGGATGAGAGGACCTCGTCATTCTCCTCAGCCTCAGCCTTGTCGGATCCGCGACCCCGTTTTTCGGCGAAAAGCCGATCAATGGCCGCAGTGGTTTCCTGGGCAATCGAGGCGATGATATTGGACGCCTGGATCGATGAGGCGATGTGATGAATAAAGAATACCAGGACCCCAATACCGCTGAGCGCCAACACAAAGGCAAAAAACACGGCCAGGCTCGGTACAAAAACGGCATCGCCACTACGGATGGTGCGCAGTACGATCAGGCAATAGGCGAACACGCCAGCGAAGACCCCCAACGTGACCTGAGTGACGCGGCTGCGCATGAAGTTCCTCAAAATACGCGAGGTGTTTTGGCTCGAAGCCAACGCCAGCGCCACCAATGTCATGGAGAACGTGATGCCAGTAATGGACATCATCGAACCGGCAAGCGTAGACAGCATCTCCCGCGCGCCTTCCGGCCCGACTCCAAACAGCCGTGGCCAGTGCGCCAGCCATCGGTCACTGCCGGCGGCGTCCGTTTCGACCATTGCTGCGGCGAAACTCATGCAGAGAACCACGATCAGCGAGGGTAGAAACCAAAAGCTTGATCGCAGATTGATCCAGGTTTGTTTGAACCTAAGCATGGCGCAGCCCCCACTTCCAGTTCCGAATCTCCGGCAGGTCCTGGCCGTGTTGGTCGATATACTGTTTGTGCTCGATCAGCTTGTCCTTGAGCTGCTGCTTCAGGTAGATACCCT
>CAZNBB010000179.1:0-6085 GCA_964571225.1 uncultured Gammaproteobacteria bacterium | reverse complement strand
GTCGCAGGCGTGAAGCCCACCGCGCCGGCCAACTCCGAAGTGTCGGCCACGGTGGCTGGTACGTCTCCCGGCTGCATGGGGAGCAGGTCCATCTGGGCTTTCCTGCCCAGCCGCTCCTCCAGCACCTCGATATACCGCATCAACTGCACCGGGTTGTTGTTCCCGATGTTGAACACCCGGAATGGCGCGTAGCTGGTGGCCGGATCTGGGGCGTCGCCGGACCACTGCGGGTTGGGCGCGGCCGGGCTGTCGATCACCCGCACCACCCCTTCCACGATGTCGTCGATGTAGGTGAAATCCCGCACCATCTTGCCTTCGTTGAAGACGGGGATGGGCTCGCCGGCCAGGATGCCCTTGGTGAACTTGAACAGGGCCATGTCCGGGCGGCCCCAGGGGCCGTACACGGTGAAAAAGCGCAGCCCGGTGCAGGACAGCCCGTACAGATGGGCGTAGCTGTGGGCCATCAGCTCGTTGGCCTTCTTGCTGGCCGCGTACAGGGACACCGGATGGTCCACGTTGTCGTGCTCGGAAAACGGCAGCTTGGTGTTGGCGCCGTAGACGGAGCTGGACGAGGCGAACACGAAGTGGCCCACCTTGGAGTGGCGGCAGCCTTCCAGGATGTTGCCGAAGCCCACCAGGTTGCAGTCGATGTAGGAATACGGGTTTTCGATGGAGTAGCGCACGCCGGCTTGGGCGGCCAGGTGCATGACGGCGTCGAAGCGGTTCTCCTTGAACAGGCGCCCGATACCGTCGCGGTCCACGATATCCAGCTTCTCGAAGGTGAAGTTGGGATTGTCCTGCAGACGGGCCAGACGGGCTTCCTTGAGGGTGACGTCGTAGTAGTCGTTCAGGTTGTCGATGCCGTAAACCTCGTCTCCCCGCTCCAGCAGGCGCAGGGCGAGGGTCGACCCGATAAAGCCGGCGGCGCCGGTGATCATCACTTTCATCTTCTTAGAGTCTCCAAAGATCAATTCCGGCCGCTGCGAACGCGTCCCGGTCGAGTACCGCCTTGACGTCCATGACGCTGGCATCGGGTTTCAGCAGGGCGGCGAAATCCGCGGCGCTCTGCTCCACGAACTCCCGGTGGGCCACCGCCAGCACCAGGGCATCGGCCTTGGGCAACCGGTCCCGAGGCGTCAGGTCGACGCCGTATTCCTCATGGGCTTCCGCGGGATCGGCCATGGGATCGTGCACGGCCACGTCCACACCGTAGGATTTCAGCTCGTTGATGACGTCGATGACCCGCGAGTTGCGCAGGTCCGGGCAGTTCTCCTTGAAGGTCAGCCCCAGCACCGTGACCTTGGCGCCCTTGACGCAGGAGCCCTTGTTGATCATCTGCTTGACGGTCTGATCGGCAATGTACTTGCCCATGCCGTCGTTGATGCGCCGCCCGCCCAGAATCACCTGGGGGTGGTAGCCCAGCTTCTCGGCCTTGAAGGTCAGGTAGTAGGGGTCCACGCCGATGCAGTGGCCGCCCACCAGGCCGGGCCGGAAGGGCAGGAAATTCCACTTGGTGCCGGCGGCGGCCAGCACTTCGCTGGTGTCGATGCCGATCTTGTGGAAGATCAGCGCCAGCTCGTTCATCAGCGCGATGTTCAGGTCCCGCTGAGTGTTCTCGATGACCTTGGCCGCCTCGGCCACGGCAATGGAACTGGCCCGGTGCACGCCCACTTCCACCACCGACTCGTACAGGCGGGCCACTTCTTCCAGGGTGGCGTCGTCGTCGCCGGAGACCACCTTGACGATGTTGTGCAGGCGATGCTCGTGGTCGCCGGGGTTGATGCGCTCGGGGGAGTAGCCGATGTGAAAGTCCTCCTTCCACACCAGGCGTGAATACTTTTCGAGCAGCGGCACGCAGATCTCTTCGGTGGCGCCCGGATAGACCGTGGACTCGAAGATCACGATGGCGCCGCGCTTCATGTTCTGGCCGACGATCTTGCTGGCCCCTTCCAGGGGCGTGAAGTCGGGGCGGCGCACCTCGTCGATGGGGGTGGGCACCGCCACCACCACGTAGTCGGCCCGGGCGATGTCCGCCGGGTCGGCGGTCAGCTCCAGGCCGGTGGCGGCCTTAAGCTCCGTTTCGCCCACCTCGCCGGTGGGATCGCACCCGGCCCGGAACAGATCGATCTTCTTGGCGCTCAGGTCATACCCGATGGTGGGCCAATGCTTGGCGAACGCCACTGCCAGCGGCAGACCCACATAGCCCAGCCCCACTACGGCAACCGTCTTCATCGTTGTTGCTCCCGCATTTTCGGCTTCTGTTTCCCGCAGTCTCCAGGCCCAATCCGGCCGCCCCGGGTCCCGGGGAGCGCTTCGGCTGGGGGTATTCTACAGACCTTGCAAGGACGGTGCCCGTTCCTTCCTGCCCCGCCCCGCCTCGCCCGGTCGGCTCAGGCGCCGGCCCCGTACTGCAGGCGGTAGTAGTCCTGGTAGACCCCGCTGCGCACCCGGGTGCACCATTCGCTCTGCTCCAGGTACCAGGCCAGGGTCTTCTCGATGCCCTGCTCGAACTGGTGCAGGGGCTCCCAGCCGCATTCCAGGCGCAGCTTGGAGGCGTCGATGGCATAGCGCCGGTCGTGGCCCGGGCGGTCCCGGACGAATTCGATCAGCTCCCGGTGGGGCTGGGCCGCCGGGGCCAGCTCGTCGAGGCGGTCGCAGACCCGCCGGACGATGTCCAGGTTGGTCCATTCGTTGCCACCGCCGATGTTGTACACCTCGCCCAGGCGGCCGCCGGCCAGCACGGCGTCGATGCCCCGGCAATGATCCTCCACATACAGCCAGTCCCGCACGTTCTGGCCGTCCCCGTACACCGGTATCGGCTTGCCTTCCAGGGCATTGAGGATCACCAGGGGAATGAGCTTCTCGGGGAACTGGTAAGGACCGTAGTTGTTGGAGCAGTTGGTGGTCAGGGTCGGCAGGCCGTAGGTGTGATGGTAGGCCCGTACCAGATGGTCGGAAGAGGCCTTGGACGCCGAGTACGGGCTGTTGGGCGCGTACTGGCTGTTTTCCGTGAACGGCGCGTCGTCGGCGTCGAGGGTGCCGTACACCTCGTCGGTGGACACATGCAGAAAGCGGCAGTCGTCCGCGCCGGTGCCCCAGGCCTGGCGGGCCGCTTCCAGGAGAGCGAAGGTGCCGTGCACATTGGTGCGGATGAACGCCTCCGGTCCCAGGATGGAACGGTCCACATGGGACTCGGCGGCGAAGTTGACCACCGTGTCGATGTGCTCTGCGGCGAACAGCTCGGCCAGGTGCGGGCCGTTGCCGATGTCGCCGTGCACGAACCGGTAGGACGGATGGTCCTCCACGTCCTTCAGGTTCTCCAGGTTGCCCGCATAGGTCAGGGCGTCCAGGTTCACCAGCCGGTCCTCGGGATGGGCCTGCAGCCAGTAGCGCACGAAGTTGGATCCGATGAAACCGGCACCGCCGGTCACTAGCAGTCGGCGCATGCCTTCAGCTCCTCGAGCATGGCGCGCAGGCTGGCGCGCCAATGGGGAATGGGGCCGGCCAGCAGGGGCCGGATCTTGCGCTTGCTCAACACCGAGTAGGCCGGCCGCGGGGCCGGCAGGGGGTAGTCTTCGGTGGGGATGGGCTGCACCCGGGCCCGCAGCTCGAAACCCAGCGCCCGCCCCTCTTCCACGATAGCCGCCGCAAAATCGTACCAGGAGGCGACGCCTTCGTTGGTGAAGTGGTAGGTGCCTTCGGCACCGGCAGCCATGAGGGCCGCTATCGCCGTGCAGATGTCCCGGGTCCAACTCGGGCAGCCCACCTGGTCGTCGATCACCGACAGGCTGTCCCGCTCGGCGGCCAGCCGCAGAATGGTCTTCACGAAATTCCTGCCGTGGGCCCCGTACACCCAGGCGGTGCGCAGGATGACTGCCTGGGGCAGTGCGGCCCGCACCGCCTCCTCGCCGGCCCATTTGGACTGGCCGTACACGCCCAGGGGGCTGGCCGGGTCGGTCTCCTGCCAGGGCCGCGAACGGTCCCCGTCGAAGATGTAATCGGTGGATACATGAAGCAGACGGGCACCGCAGGCCGCCGCGGCGGCGGCCACGTGGGCGGCACCGTCCCGGTTGATCGCGAAGGCCGTGTCGGCGTCGGACTCGGCGCCGTCCACGTTGGTGTAGGCGGCGCAGTTCACCACCCAGTCGGGCGCCTCGGCCGCCAGGGTCGAGCGGACCTGCTCGGCGGCGCCGATGTCCAGGGCCGCCCGGTCGAAGGCGGCCACCCTATGGCCCGCCTCGCGCAGCGTCCGGACCAGGTCGGTGCCCAACTGCCCGCCGGCGCCGGTGACCGCCACCTTCACGGCCGGTACTCCGGCAGGCGCTCGGGCTCGGCATCCCGCAGGCGTGGGTAGGTGCGGTCCTTGTCCGACAGCACGAAGTCCATGTCGGGCCAGGCTATGGCCAGATCCGGGTCGTCCCAGGCGATGCCCTGCTCGTCCTCGGGGTGATACAGATCCGTGCACTTGTACAGGAAGTCCACCGTGTCGCTCAGGGTGCAGAAGCCGTGGGCGAATCCAGGCGGCACATAGAGCTGACGCTTGTTGTCCGCCGACAGCACATAGCCCACCCAGCGCCCGAAGGTCGGCGAGCCGCGCCGGATGTCCACCGCCACGTCGAACACTTCACCTTGCGTCACCCGCACCAGCTTGCCCTGGGGATGCTGCAACTGGTAGTGCAGACCCCGCAGCACGCCGGCACCGGAACGCGAATGGTTGTCCTGCACGAAGCGGGCGGTGATGCCGGCCTCGGCGAACTTGCCCTGGTGGTAGGTCTCCATGAAGAAGCCACGCTCGTCCCCGAACACCCGAGGCTCGATCAACACCACGTCGGGAATGTCGGCGGGCGTGAACTTCATTCCCAGTCTCCGTCCTCGCGCAGCATCCGCAGCAGGTAGCTGCCGTAGCCGTTCTTGGACAGCGGGGCGGCCAACGCCTCCACCTGTGCGGCGCTGATGTAGCCCATGCGGTAGGCGATCTCCTCCAGGCAGGCGACCTTCAGACCCTGGCGCGCTTCGATGGCTTCGATGAAGTTGCCGGCCTGCTGGAGGGACTCGTGGGTACCGGTATCCAGCCAGGCGGTGCCGCGGCCCAGCTTCTCCACCTCCAGCCGGCCCTGATCCAGATAGATCTGATTGATGTCGGTGATCTCCAACTCCCCGCGGGCCGACGGTTTCAGATCCCGGGCGAGGTCGCTCACCTGGCTGTCGTAGAAATACAGCCCGGTGACCGCGAAGTGGGACGGCGCCACCTTGGGCTTTTCCACGATGCGCGTCGGGCGTTTGTCCGGGCCGAACTCCACCACACCATAACGCTCCGGATCGTTCACCCAGTAGGCGAACACGGTGGCCCCATCGGTGCGCGCCGCCGCCCGCTGCAGGGCGCCGCTCAGGCCCTGGCCGTAGAATACGTTGTCGCCCAGCACCAGGCAGCTGGGCTGGCCGGCTACGAACTCCCGGCCGACGATGAACGCATCGGCCAGCCCCCGCGGCTCGGGCTGCTCGGCGTAGCTGAACTCCAGGCCCCACTGCTCGCCCGAGCCCAGCAGGCGCTGGAAGCCGGGCAGATCCTCCGGGGTGGAGATCACCAGGATCTCCCGGATGCCCGCCAGCATCAGGGTGGACAGCGGGTAGTAGATCATCGGCTTGTCGTACACCGGCAGCAGCTGCTTGCTCACCCCCCGGGTCACCGGGTAGAGCCGCGTACCTGATCCGCCTGCGAGAACGATGCCTTTCATGGGTTGCCTCTGGGGTGCCTCTGCGGTGCCTGTCGGGCTTTGTAACGCTCAGCCCGACCAACGGGTGCGTCGGGGCCTTTTTTCGATGGTCAGGTCGACGGTTGTCGGGCCTCGCCATTGTGAATCCGCGTTGCGGTTTCCAAATGTTGGTTGTTGGGCTTCGCTGCGCTCAGCCCAACCTACAAGGGCGGCCCAACCTACGGATGCAACCGACCGAAGATTCGGTCGCAGTCCGCGCAGGGACGCCTGGTGCTCCAGGAACCATTGGGAACCACACGGGGTTCGTCCCCGACTCGCAGAGCGACATTACTGGGAACAGCGATCGTAGATGTCTTCGAAGCGGACGATGT
>CAZNBB010000178.1:0-6086 GCA_964571225.1 uncultured Gammaproteobacteria bacterium | reverse complement strand
CTTGGAAAGGGCCTGCCATTCCCTGCCCAGCGCGCCTTGCCTTGGCCCATTGGCGTGGCTCTGAAAGACACACTATTTCCCGCATGGACCACTAGTCCGCTCCGCAGCAGCCACCACCGCAACCGCCGGCCTCGTCCCTCCCCCTGAGGCGCTGCCGGAGCCGCAGCCAGCCTCCCCAGCATCCGAGCACGGCCAGCAGGTAAACCGAAGCCGTGGCCACACCGGCAGAAACGGTGGGCTGCCAACGGGCGCTGGCGGCAACACCGTCCAGGCCCCGCAGGGGATCGAACACCGGTATGAACCCCGGCAACAGCCAGGCATTGACCACCATGCCGGCGACGAAGGACGCCGCGACCAGCGCCGAGGCATAGAGCAGCACGGTACGTTTGCCGATGGTGTGATAGAGGGCCAGCAGCTCGGGAAGGTTGGTGGCCGTGCCGGTCACCAGGAAGACGATGGCCGCGCCGGGGCCGGCACCGGCGGCCAGCAGGGTGGCAGCCACGGGAATGTTGGCCACGGCGCACACGTAGATGCTGGCGCCGAACAGCGCCACAGCCGCCAGCCCCAGCAGGGAGCTACCCCCCAGATAGTGCGCAATCCAGCCCTGGGGCACCAGCACCATCACCAGGGCCGCCAGCAGCACGCCCACCAGCAGGTAGAAACCGATGCTGGGGCCGAGCTCCAGTATGCCCCACCCCAGCGCTCGCACCACTCGCCACCCAAGGGACCCGCCCGGCGGCGGCGCTTCCGGCGACAGCGGCCGCACTGCCGCCGCGCCGGCGTCCGCACCCACGGGCCCCTCCCCCCAGCGCTCGGTGGCCAACCCCAGCAGCACGGGCAGCACCAGCCCGAGCAGCACGTAGGCCGCGGTGATGCGGGGGCCGAGCAGCGCCAGGGACAGGATCACGGCGGCGGGGTTGATGATGGGCGTGGCCGCCGTGAACGCCATGACCGTGCCGGTGCGCAGGCCGGCGCGGTAGAAGCTGACCGCCAGCGGAACCACGCCGCAACTGCAGATGGGGAGCAGCGCACCCAGCAGCACGGCAGCGGCGAGGCCGACCGGGCCGCGCCGACCGAGCCATCGGGCCAGGCGGGTGGAGGCGACGAACTCGTGCACCAGTCCGCCCGCCACCAGGCTCAACAGGACCCAGGGGCCCGCCTCTACGGCGATGGACCACACCGTGCGACCGAATTCGACGCCCACGCCGGCCAGGACCCGGTTCAAGAGCTGCCCTCTCTGCCCGGGCGGTGATCCAGGGCGGCACCGAGCCGCTGTTGCTGACGGTCCAGTTCGCTGACCAACGTCAACGAACAGATGATGTCGCGCCCGGTCTGGCAGGCGGCCGCGGCCTGCAGCAGGGCGGCCATGCGCACCAGCTTCATGAGCAGCGAATTGGGCAGCCGATCGACCCTGTCGACCTCCGGGTTGGCCAGCATGAGCTCCCGGAGCATTTCCCGGTAGACCGCCACATGAACGCGGAAGGGCGCCGCCTTGGCGGTGCCGGCCTTGATGCGACTCACCAGCCGGCCGGACATGGCGTCCAACTGGCGCACGTGGGCCAACGGCGGCGCCTTGGGGGATGTGGCAGGGGGCGGCGACCCGGCCGCCGCCAGCGCCAGGGTCGCACCCAGGCAAGCCACCAGCGCGATTATGCAGCGTCGCCACGCCGTTGCGCCGGCCGGACACCGGTAACAGGCACGGGCCCTCACGCCAGAGCCGCCGTCAACTGTGCCCACCCGTCCGCAGACTCGGCCACGCTGCCCCGGCCCATCAGAACCTCCCGCCACCCTATGGGGCCGGGTTTCGCAATAGCGGCGGGACAATTCAGCAGGATTGACATAAAATTTACTCTACAGCTATAAGGTCAAGGGACGGAATGCCATGCCGTCCGGCAGGAAGGGCGCCGGCAACGACAGGCCGTCGGCGCGGAAGGAGGCAGTCGATGCTCAAAGAATTCAAAGGCTTCGCCGTGAGCGGAAGCGTGGTGGACATGCCGGCGGGCATGGTCGGTGCCGCCTTCAGCCCTATAGCGGCGAACGCCATGCGCTACTCCCCCTGCATATCGGCCCTGGACAAGGGCTGATCCCGCCGGGTGGGTGCCACGATGCTGTTCGCCGAAGCAATCCTGGGGTGGCTGGCCCAACTGATGGTGGTGGTGGCGGTGGGGATCGCGCGGGACATCCTGGTGGCGCCGGCCATCGGTGCCCAGGCCGCCCATCAGATCATGACCGTGGTGGCCTGCGCGGCTGTCTTCGGAGCCATCGTGCTGTTCGTGCGCTGGGTGCGGCCTACCGGTACCCAGGCGTGGGCGCTGGGCGGGCTGTGGCTGGTGCTGGGCGTGGCGTTCGAGTTCGGCGTCTTTCACTATGTCGGCGATCAACCCTGGGACATGCTACTGGAGGACTACAACCTGCTGCGCGGCCGGCTCCTGCTGCTGTTGTGGATCACCGTGCTGACGGGCCCCTACCTGGCGACGCGTCTGCGCCGCTGACCATGGCACCGCCGGCCGGCAGATGTCGGCGCTAGCGCCTACCGATCGTCCTTGTTCCATGCGCACCTGCCGGTAGGGTTGCCACCGGTCCAGCGGTTCCGGCGAGCTGCGCTCAGGTGGATCTCCCTGGGCGGTGCAGGCCGTCTTCGGCCCGACGATCCCCGCGTTCATCTCCGGTACAATGGCCGCACGCCCCCCGGATTCCGGATCGGAGAGCCCCATGGTGGAAGTCGCCCTGTTGAGCTTCATCGTCGCCATGACCGGCGGCGGGGTGCTCGCCGTTCGCGGTGTGCGCCGTCAGCGCGTGTCCCTGCCCATGGCCCTCGCCCACGGCGCCCTGGCGCTGACGGCCCTGGGGCTGTTGGCCGCCCGGGTGTTCAACGGCCCGCGGGTCATTCTATTCAACGACGCCCTGCTGGTGTTCGCCCTGGCAGCCGTCGGCGGCCTGCTGCTGTTCATCTTCCGGCTGGACAAGGAAGCGCCGCCCGTGGTGGTGGTCGTGCTCCATGCCCTGGTGGCCAGCGCCGGCCTGATCCTGCTGGTGGCGGGTGTTGTCCGGCACTGACCGCGGGTCCATCGTCTCTGGGTCGTTGGACAGCGAAGGCGGCGTCCCGTTGCAAGCGCCCCCATCCGCCCCCGGCCCGCTGCGCCGTTGCCGCGGCCTGCTGCACCATTGCCAGTGGCGCAGGCGGCGACCATACTGCCGACGGACCGATCGAGCCGAGGCGATCGACCGTGAACCGGCCACCGCGACCATGAACATCCGGACGCCAGGCAGGACCCTCTCTGCCATGGCCCATCATGATTCAACATTCCACGTTTTCGGCCCTGACCTATGCCAGCCACTGCCGCTCCCTTCTGGAAAAGCAAACCCCTCGACGAGATGGACGATGCCGAGTGGGAATCCCTGTGCGACGGCTGCGGACGCTGCTGCCTGTACAAGCTGGAGGACGAGGACAGCGGTGAGTTGTTCTTCACCGCCGTGGGCTGCCGGCTGCTGGATACCGACAGCTGCCGGTGCAGCGACTACCCGCACCGCCGGCAACAGGTGCCCGATTGTCTGGTACTGCGTCCGCTGACGGCCGAGCTGCTGCGGCTGCTGCCGCCGAGTTGCGCGTACCGCCGGCTTTCCGAGGGTCGGGACCTGGCCTGGTGGCACCCGCTGGTGTCAGGCCGGGCCGACACGGTCCGGGAGGCGGGAATTTCGGTTCACGGCAGGGTGCTGTCCGAAGAGCATGTGCATCCCGACGAGCTTGCCAATCATGTGGTCGACTGGTTTGATAGTGCTGACGACTGATCGGTCCGCCGACACCGCCAACCGCGGGGGTGCCGGCAATTCTCATCCAACTGTGGGAGAGCCCTTATGGCCAATGAAGGCATGCACGAAGCGTTGACGGATCTGAGCGACAAGACCAAGGACATGCACCGCGCCATCGTTTCCCTGATGGAGGAGCTGGAGGCGGTGGACTGGTACAACCAGCGTGTGGACGCCTGCAAGGATGACGAGCTTCGAGCCATACTGGCCCATAATCGCGATGAAGAAAAGGAACACGCCGCCATGGTCCTGGAATGGATACGCCGGCGCGATCCGCAGTTCGATCACGAGCTGCACGACTATCTGTTCACCAACAAGCCCATCACCGACCTGGAAAAGTGAGCGCCGCCGAAGTCTCGCATCCCATGAACCGGGACAGCGCGATACTGGACGGACTCGCGCGCCTGAATGCCCTGCTGCCCCTGGCCGCGCGCCAGCGGGCCCTGGCGCCGGACGCCCGCGACCTGCACCGTGCCGTCCTGGCGCACTTCGTCACCCGCGGCCGGGGGCCGACGCGGGCCGAGCTGGAAGCCCGGGGCGCCGACGTGGATGTGGAGGAGCTGCTGAGGGCTCTCGCCGAGCAGGACCTGATCGTCCTGGACGGGAACGGCGAAATTGCCGGCGCCTACCCGATGACGACGGAAGTCACACCGCACCGCGTGCAGGTCAACGGCCATTGGGTCCACGCCATGTGCGCCCTGGACGCCATGGCGGTGGCACCCATGTACGATGAGCGCACCCGCATCGAGTCCGCCTGCCATGTCACCGGCGTCCCGGTGAAACTCGCGCAGAGCGCCGGCACCATCGGGGACGCGAGCCCCTCCGCGGACGTTCGGGTGGGCATCCGCTGGCAGAACACCGGCGGCTGCGCCGCCCACTCCCTGTGCCGGGAGATGGTGTTCCTCGCCGACCCCGCTATCGCGACCCGTTGGGCCGATGCCGACCCGTCGCGGTCTTCGCTGTTCACCCTGCTCCAGGCAGCCACTCTGGCGAACGCTTTCTTCCGTCCCTTGGTGTGCGACTGAGCAGGCAGACCTGGTCTGGGCGGGCGCGACCCACCCCCGGTGTCCGATCGGGAACGGACCCCAACATCGCCGTCGAAATGGAGCACTTCCGACTCGCCCTCGATGGCCCGGCGGGTACATCGCCCGACTTGCGGCGGGCCACAACCCGAACGACTGGGCGACTACATTGGCCGCCCCAGCTGTCCCCTGCGGCAGACACCGATCAACCCCCCGCATAGCCGGACATGCACGCTCCGTCAGACAACAAAGATGTCCCATGTCCCGCCGAGTCCCCTATTGCCCGGCGATCCGGCAGGTAGCGGCCACGACCGGACAGTTGAGAGCAAGCGCAGTATGACTGCTTGTCATCGCCTTGCCGACTGTGCCGGATAACCGCAAGTTCGCCACCGCCATTGCGGCTGTCGGCTGCTAGGAAATATTCCGGCGTTAAGGGTGGCCTACTCCAAAGACAGCGCAGGCTGGCGCCCCAAGTGATCGGGGCGCCAAAAGATTTGTGCGAATCGGCTTACAAAATTCGGGGATATTTTACAGTTTCTTTTTTTCTGAATTTATTTGAAAAACAATAACAACAGCTGAAAAAGTCTAGTTGACGTAAAATATCTGATATTTGTTGGTTAGAAGAAGGTCGGTAACATTTACATTTCACGGCGCGCCCTCGTTTCCCTCTCGCCGAACAAACACAATATCAATTAGTTAGCGAACTTTTCGGCTGTAGCCCAACTCCAATTTCGCAACGGAAAAATCCGCGTGTTCATATTTGACTGAACCGCATCGATCTATCGTTTGTCCGGAACAAAACTTGCTGTCGTGATGGTTGAGCCGGGGAGTTGAAGTTCGTCACAGCATAACAGTCGTTGGAACCGGGGAAGGATCCCAGGCGAATTCCGCACCGCGCCGGCGTGGGCACCATTCTGCTAACCAACGCGCTTGGATTTTCGGCTATCGCAAACGCCGACACGTTGTCCGCGCGCCTGGGCGGCTTGGCCGATAAGGGTGCCGAGGCTGGCATAAAGTAGTGCCACTCAAGGCCCTGGAGTTACGGAAAACCGGAACGGAGGAGCGAAGTGAACGCTAAACAAAAAGCGCAATTCTTAGGCGGTGTATGTGGTTGCATGTTCCTCTTACTCAACTCAACAACAGCGAATGCAAGTACCGTCACTTACAGTAATCAATTTTCGGGAACAACGACTGTCAGCAACCAAGCCATTAATGTCGCGCAGTTCGACCCGACGCTCGGTACGCTGACATCTGCTA
>CAZNBB010000177.1:0-6199 GCA_964571225.1 uncultured Gammaproteobacteria bacterium | reverse complement strand
TCCAGGAACATGCCCAGAAACACCAGCATCACCATCATCAGCAGCAGGATGCCGTAGGGATGCAGTCCGGTGCCGAGGATGCTTTCGGTAATGAACGTCTGTCCGCCCTCGAGGATGAAGAAGCCGACGAAGATCGAAGCGCCGAAAATGATCCACAGCACCATGGCCGACGCCCGGGCCGTGGTGATGGAGGCTTCGCGCAGGGTTTCGAGACTGAACCGCTTGTGCATCATGGCGACGATGACGGCGCCGAACGAACCGATGCCGGCTGCTTCCACCGGTGTGGCGATGCCGCCGAACAGCAGCCCGAGCACCAGAAACACCAGGAAGATGGGCGCGATGAGGTTGGCCAGCAGCTGCAGCTTCTGAACCAGGGAAACCCGTTCCTCCTTGGGCAGAGCCGGCCCCATGGACGGGTTGAGCCAGGTGCGAAACAGCACGTAGGCGATGTACAGACCCGACAGCAGCAGCCCCGGCAGCACTGAACCGAGGTACAGTTTGCCGACCGATTGTTGAGCCACCACGGCATAAAGGATGGCCAGGATGGACGGCGGAATCAGAATCCCCAGGGTTCCGCCCGCCATGATGGATCCCAGCGCGATCTTCTGGTCGTACTTGCGCCCCAGCATGGCAGGCAGGGCGATGATGCCCATGGTGACCACGGCTGCGCCGATCACGCCCACCATGGCCGCCAGGATGGTGGAGGCGAGGATGGTGGCCGCCGCCAGACCGCCCCGCAGTCCGCCCATCCATTTGTAGACCACATCGAACATTTCCTCGATCAGCCCGGCCCGCTCCAGCATGGACGCCATGAAGATGAACAGGGGAATGGCAGCCAGATCGGGATTGGCCATCAATGGAAAGACGCGGGTGGGATTGATGTTGACCATGGTCTGGCCGCCCACCAGATAGATGAACACCACCCCGAGGCCGCCCACCACGAACGCCATGGGCAGGCCCATCATCAGCAGCGCCGCCAGGGAGCCGAACATCAGGAAAGTGAGGGTGGCGATGTCCACGTTGGCCAGGCTGCCGCCCAGGGTGAACAGGAAATGCTTGTCGCCGTAGGGGTCATAGAACAGGACGTTGATCAGCTCCACGCACACCACGAAAGCTGTTCCGATGGTCGCCAGGACCATGACGTAGGTCCAGAGCCGCCCCCACATGCGACGGCTGGCGTGAGCCGGCAATGCAACCATATTCATACGGCTTCATCCTCCCCCAGGCGTCGAAACAGTTGAATGTCCTTGATGAGTTTGGACAGACCCGCAAGCAGAAGGAGAACCGCACCCAGCACCATCATGGCTTTCACCGGATAGAACTGGATACGCCAGGTTTCGTCGGTGACTTCCAGCATGTTCAGGGAGTCCGTGAAGAATCGCCATGAGGTGCCGGCCAGGGCGATGCAGAAGATGAAGAAGAACACGGAAGTGAAGATGTCCACGCCTACCTGACCGCGCTTGGGAAGCTTGATGTACACCACGTCCACCCGCACGTGATCGCCGTGCAGCAGGGCAAAGGCACCGGCGAGCAGGTACTGCATGCCGAACATCAGATAGCTGGCCTGGTGCACCCAGATGGTGGGCGCATCGAAGATATAGCGGGAGATCACTTCGTAGAAGTAGGCGCACACGGCGTTGATGGTCCACAGGGCCACGAACACGCCCGACTGCTCACTGAGCCAGTCCAGGGCGCGTGTGAGGCGGTTGCCGGGAGCGTGCAGGGCCGGGTCCTCTTCGGCTATGACCTGCAGGGCGGTCTCTTCGTCTGGTGTGACGGTGCGCGGGCTTCGGCGGGTCAGCCACATGAGAAGCAGCGGCATGATGGCCAGCCAGCCCCAGTACAGCCAGTGCGGCAGCACGAAATTGGTGGATTCCGACATGATTTCCCCCGTGCAATGGCAACAACGGCGGCGGGCGCTTTGCCGCGCCCGCCGCCCTATGCGTCGCTACAGACTGAGCCCCTTGACGTCGTCAGGGGTGACGTAGCCCATGTACGGGTTGAGCATGTAGTCCAGCTGAAGCTTGAACACCCGTTTGGCGTTGGCGTCCTTTTTGGCCCATTCGAACCACACGGGAATGGCCGCCTTGCGGAAACGCCGCACGTCGTCGGCCGACAAGCGCGACACGGTGGTGCCTGCCTTGAGGAATTTATCCATTGCCTTGAGGTCGGCGTCCTGGATGGTCACGAAGTGGTGCACCGAGTAGGTCTGCACCTGCTCCTCCACGAAGGTCTTCATCTTGGGCGACAGACGCTTCCAGGCGCCCATGTTGACCGTCAAATCCATCAGGTCCACCGGCTGGTACAGGGAGGTCTGGCCGGGAGGGCCCATGCAGATGATGTACTTGGTCACCTCCGCAAAGCCCAGGTCCCAGTTGATCGCAGGGCCCACGTAGTCGGCCGCGTCGATGGTGCCTTTCTCCAGTGCCGGATAGATGTCGGAACCCGGCATGCTGGTGGTGCTGACCCCGAACTGCTCGAACACCTGGGCCACCATGCCGCCCGGCAGTCGGATCTTCATGCCTTTGAGCTGTTCGAGGCTGTTTACCGGCCGCTTGGAGTGAATGATGTTGGCGTCGTGCTGTATGGGGCCCACGTAGAACAGGCCGTACTTGGAGTAGATGTCCCGCGTGATGCCCAGCAGGCCCATGCCGTAGAACATGGTGTCCCAGTGGCCCGGCTGGTCCGGACCCGCCGGATAGGAGGACAGAAACACCGAGGCCGGTATCTTGCCGGACCAATACAGCGTGAAAGGATTCATCGCCTGCAGCACGCCGGTGCGCACCGCATCGAAAAGCGCGTTGTTGTCGGCCGCCACCGCCTTGGCCGGAAATGGCTTTATGGTGAGCTCCCCGCCGGACTTCTCCTTAAAGCCGTTGCTCCACTGTTCGAACAGGCGGTAGCCGGTGGTGCCGGCATCCCATACGGACTGTACTTTCCATACCTGGCCCTTGGCGGCTTCGGCGTTGCGTATGTAGGGCGCGCCAAGTATCGCGGCGGCTCCCAGGCCCGCCGAGGTCTTGAGGAATTTCCGGCGGGAACTGGCGGCCGGTTGCTGTTCGTTCTTGGACATGCTGCACATGGGTCTTCCTCCTTTCTGGTCATCGGCGCGTCGACAGTGCGCACAGGCGGCGTTTCCGGATGCGACTTGTAGGGACCGTTTTCCGGAAACTGGCTCCAGCTCTGGATCGTGGGGATTGGGGGGCGGGCGTAGCTTTGCGCGGAAGACATGCATTCCGGGCGCCGAACCGGCCGAGACGGCGGAGCGCGAAGCTCCCACATTTTCGCGTTGGCAGTGGTCTTGCCGGTCGGAACACGACTTTGATTTCCCCCGGCTGACGCGGAGGCGGCTCCGCGCAGCTAACACAAAGCTAACTCGTACTATGGTTCCCTTGACGGAGGTTGGCAAGCCCGATTTTGCACCGCGGTGCTATATCAGAATCGACGAATATTCGGAACGGCTACGGACGGGTGTGGAGACCGTTATCGACCAGTACGGCGTGCAGTTGGCGGGGTCCGTGGGCACCGAGCTGCAAGCGCTGTTCGACGTCCGCCGTACGCGAAGGCCCGGTAACCAGATTGACGGCGCGGGGCAGGGATGCATATTGGCGGCGCAACCACTGCCAGGCATCTTCCAGGTGCGCGAAGACGGCATCGGTCGGCAGCAGACAGATCAAGGTGTCAGGCAGGAAGTTGTGCAGCGTGGGGGTGGTCGGCGACGCACACAGGACCAGACTGCCGGTTTCGGCGATCCCGAGTTCCGCCAGGGTCAGGCCGCAGGCGCCGCTGTCGGCGGGCGCGCCGAAATGCGGTTGCAGGGTGGCAGGCCAAGGCAGGTGGCGCAGCGCCGGATGGTCGGCGGCAATCATCGTGTCATGGCCGGCCCGCCGGAGATACTCCTGCACCGCCTGCACGGCCTCCATCGGTGCGCTCGCCCGCGCCCAGGTGGCGGCAGCGGTTTCCAGTTGCTGTGTGAACGCGCCGATCCGGTCGTCGCCGATCTGCGGCTGGGGCCCGATGGGCCGACGCTGCAGGCGCTGTCCGGCAGCACCGTCCGCCGGGTGACCTTCCGACCCCGGTGGACGGCCCAGGGCGTTGCGCACGGCGCCGAGAACGGTGGCGCGGTCGTCACTCATGACCCCGTTCCCTCCGCCAGGCCGCCTGGAAAGTCTCCCCGGCAGGCGCGGGCAGGTCCCGACTGTCGGTCCAGGCCCCTGCGCCGGGCAAACGGCGCAGACGTCCACGATGGCCCGCCAGGCGCGCCAGCAGGCGGACCCCGAGGCCCATCAGCGGTCCATACAGTCGCGGGCGACGCGCGGCGAACGCCCACAGGGCCAATGCCCAGCGGCTCCTTCGAGGTGCAAGGCCCTCGGCGTGCTGGCGGGCGCGCAGCTTGCGCAGCAGGCCGGGCAGGGGAATGGATACCGGGCAGACCGTTTCGCAGCGCCCGCACAGGGTGGAGGCGTTGGGCAGATCGCCGGCCTCCTTCAGTCCCAGTATCAGCGGCGAGAGCACCGATCCCATGGGCCCGGGGTAGACCCAGCCGTAGGCATGGCCCCCGACGGCGCCGTATATCGGGCAGTGATTCAGGCACGCGCCGCAGCGAATACAGCGCAGCATGTCCCGATACTCGCTGCCCAGCATGGCGCTGCGGCCGTTGTCCACCAGCACCACGTGAAAGGCGGACGGCCCGTCCCGGTCCTGGGGCTGACGGGGACCGGTGAACAGGGTGGTATAGGACGTGAACGCCTGGCCGGTGGCGCTGCGGGCCAGCAGGCGCAGCAGCACGCTGGCGTCCTCCAGGGTGGGAACCACTTTTTCGATGCCGGCCAGTACGATGTGGGTGCGCGGCACGGTGGCGGTGAGGTCGCCGTTGCCTTCGTTGGTGACCAGCACCACCGAGCCGGTGTCCGCGATCAGGAAGTTGGCGCCGGTGATACCCACGTCGGCGCTCAGGAAGCGCTGGCGCATGACCCGGCGCGCTTCGTCCACGATGGCTCTCGCCGATGCCAGTTCCTGTTCATGGTGATGGTGGCGGCGAAACAGCTCCGCGATATCGGCGCGGGTTTTGTGGATGGCCGGCGCGATGATGTGGCTGGGTGGCTCTTCGGCCAGTTGAATGATGTATTCGCCGAGATCGGTTTCCACCGGTTCGAAGCCGGCTGCCGCCAGTGCTTCGTTGATGGCGATTTCCTCGCCCACCATGGTCTTGCCCTTGGTGACCCGGCGCGCATCGGCTGCGCGGCACAGTTCAATGACGATGCGTCTGGCTTCCCCGGCCGAGCTAGCCCAGTGCACCTGGCCGCCGCTGGCGATTACCCGGGCCTCGAACCGCTCCAGGTAGTCGCCCAGATGGGCCAAGGTGTGGTCCTTGATATCCCGAGCGGTTCTGCGCAGCGCCTCGAACTCGGGCAGCGCCTTCACAGCCTGGCGACGCTTGTCGATGAAGCCGCCGCTCACCCGCCCCAGGGCCCTTTGCAGACGCTCGTCGTGCAGAGCCACGTGGACGTTGTGCTCGAAGGCGTGGGCGGTGGACTTCATGGTTCGCCGCCGCCGCCGAGGCCGGGACCGTCGGCCATGCCTGCCAGCACTTCGGCGATGTGGTAGACCCGTACCGGACTCTCCAGTCGGCCCAGCCGGCCCGCGATGTTCAGCAGACAACCCAGGTCGCCCGCCAACAGCAGGTGCGCACCGGTGGCGATGACGGCGCGCGCCTTGTCATCGACCATACGCGCGGACAGTTCCGGATACTTGACGCAGAAGGTGCCCCCGAAGCCGCAGCAGACCTGAGTGTCCGCGAGCTCCTCGATCTGCAGTCCGGCGACCTGGGCGAGCAACCGGCGTGGCTGTGCCTGTACACCGAGTTCGCGCAGCGACGAGCAGGAATCGTGGTAGGTGGCGGTGGCGGGATACGCCGTCCCGAAGTCGCACACATCGAGGGTGTCGTGCAGAAAGCTCACCAGCTCATGGCTGCGTGCGGCAAGGTCATCGGCCCGCGCACGCCATTCGGAATCGTCGGCGAACAGGCTCGGGTAGTGGCACTTGAGCATGCCGGCGCAGGAGCCGGACGGGGCAACGACGTAGGGGTAGTCGGCGAATGCTTCGATGACCTGGCGGGCGATGGCGCGGGCGTTGTCCAGGTCGCCGTTGTTGTAGGCCGGCTGACCACAGCAGGTCTGTACCGGGACCTCCACCTGAC
>CAZNBB010000176.1:0-6215 GCA_964571225.1 uncultured Gammaproteobacteria bacterium | reverse complement strand
GAGGGCTGCCAGCACGGTTTCCCTGGATCCACCTAGAGTGCCTGCAACGGCAGGCCATCAGGTTGGGTGCATCATCGGCAAGCAGTGGAGAGACGCTTTGCACTCCTTCGGCGCCCGGTCGGCACCGAAGCGGATCTGCCTCCTGTTGGCTCGATTGGCTGTCTCTCTCGGTGAATCCATAAGTTATCGCCGTTCTGCCGGCATCGGGTTGGCATCGTTCTAACATTCCCGCCCCGTCATTCGATAACCGTGGAATTCTCGTGGTTTTGCGCATTCCGGGGGGCGCACGTGAGCTATGCACTGTACGGCAATGGCGGGCTATTGGACGGGGCCGATGAGCAACGGGCCCTGGTGGCGGCGGCTGCGGCCTTCAAGGTTTCGGAACACCGGGCCCGTGAGGTGCTTCTTTCGGGGAAGCGCAGGAAGATTACCGCCCATGGCGACAGGGACCGGCTTCAGAAACTGTGTGATCACCTGCGCCGGGCCGGCCTGGACGTCGAAGTCGTCGCGGTGGAGGCGCCATCGGCCGTCACCCAACGGGTAGCCACCGCCGCACCCTCCAATCACTAGGTGTTTCGCGGCACGATTACCGGGTGGCAGTTGCATCACTTGTCGATCACCCAGGACCAAGTCGACAATTTTATAAAGGACATCGACGCAGAATGCATGCTCGCGTTGGTCATCACCGGCACGGTTTAAAGATGACCCGATCCCGAGAATCCGAGTATGGCAATGCAGGGTAAGGTGGCAAGTTCAACTATTGCTCACCTCTCGACTCCACGTGCTGGTTTCTGACGTATTCTGCCAATCGCTTTCTGGCCTGGTTTGCTTGGCCGGGATAGCGACCCGTTATCAGCTTGCAAAGGAGCCCAAATGCAAGGGAGACAATCCAAAAGAATATGGCAATCCCGACCACCCACCATGCATAGACAGCATCTTGTACGCTGGCGGTAAACGAATACCAGGTTACGCCGACGAGCACACCAACCTGCAATAGCGACCCCATCCACCCCCATCCAATTTGTACCCAGCCACACAGATCTGATAACCGATTTTGAAAGAGATCAGAACTGAATCGAGCGGCCATGAATGTAAGGACCTTGGGCGCGTTCTCGTCATCGTCCACGCGATCCAAGGGAATCCCTAGTGCTATCGAAGTCTCTTCGGCAATAGCCTTGTGATTGCGTTCTACTTGCCACGCCGACAATGCCAGTACAGCAAAGCTAAACGCACTTGTCGCGATTATGGCGCCTAAGACGTGTGCAACGGCGATGATGATGCTCATGATGCGGCCCAACGCATGAGTAGAGCGCTGGAGGCGCATAGCAGGACAAGCGTGGCGGCATTATCGGGAGCCATTCTTTTTAGCCTTCTGCTTCTATGGCGTGCGAGCGGGTCCGTAGGGCTTGCCGCTGAGAGTACGCGCCATCATATCACCGCCGCCCATCTGGGGCCGCTTGGTCCGCCCTCCTGAGGCGAGGAAGGGCTGCGCGTCCGTCCGGCGGGTCAATGATCCGCGTGAGGGCTGCCCGGAGCCGAACGCGTTCGGCTGTCAGGGGGAAGCGGCGCTGACTTGCTTGGCTGGTGAGAAGTTGTAATCCCGCGGGTCATTCGTCGTCGCTGATACGCCGCACAGAATCCATTCCACCATTCACACAGGAGCCCGCGGTAAGGCGTATATGGCTTGTTGTAGGAAATCCTATCCACGTCGCTCATGGATAGGACTTGCAGAGTTCCGGCGGAATCAAGCAGCAGTACACCATGATCCAAGCTTCTTAGAAACTTACCCGTTACCGGGATGGGCGAGTGCGCAAGATCTACCGTGACCAAGGTCGGTTCACGAATGGTGGCATCGACCGCGGCATTGTATCCGCCGAAGAAAGCCCAAAGAACATAGATCGGGAGGATTGTGAATCCGGCATGCAACCATATGCTATGCCGTTGCTGCACCAAGGGGGCCGAAAAACACCATTCTGCGAAGGCGATCCATAGAACGGCTAGTGCCATGGGCATCGGCGCAGCATCCAAGTCTCCGAAAAGGACGAATCCGATGACTATGAGGGGGGCAAGCCATTTCAATAGGACCCATGACGATGCGCGCAATTTGCGCGTCCTTTTTGGATTGGGAGAGGATTGGATAATTTCTTCCTCTGTGAGCCCACGCTCTACTCTCCGAATTTGAAATTCGATGGCCGCATAGGCGACCAGCCCAGCGAGAAGCCATGGGAACCAAAGCAAGCCACTTCTGAACTGGTCGGCAGTTGTCAGCGGGAGCGAGCCGAGCGCAAGGCCTAACGCATGCATGTATCCCCAGTTGTACACCACGGAAACGATGAATCCCGCGGCTACGAGGACGGTTGTGGTCTCGGCGATTAGGCCGACGGGGATTGGACTAGATGAGCGGGCCACTGGGCAGGCATCTCATATACCGGTGACGGTGGAGTTTTGGTTTCATGGGCGCCTGCCATTGAGCGGCGATTGGTGGCGCTCTCCCTCTCGGCTTCGACCGTATGGGATCGCAAGCGTGACGCCGGCTGAGGGACTTCCCCCACCGATTGTTCTGGCGGTTGCTGCTGCTGCCGCACCTTCCGATTGAGATTGGCGAGCCATAGTTGATTTGGCCCGGCTTCGTGCGCTTCCGCGCTTAGGATGCGCTTATGAAAAAGCCGGCACTTGGCCGGCTCTCCCTAACTAACTGTTTTTAATGGTGGGCGATGCTGGGATTGAACCAGCGACCCCTGCCGTGTGAAGGCAGTGCTCTCCCGCTGAGCTAATCGCCCGTTTTGAAGGAGTCGAATTCTACGGTCTCCCACTCATGCCGTCAATTTGCCCATTGGTCGGTGGGTGCGGCCGGGTCACGGAGCCGTTGCAGGGGTTCGAGTCTGCCGGCCGCGGCGGTCCGGAATGGGGCTGGTCTTGATGTCCTAGACAAAAGTTGTACAATAATTTCATGACAGCGTGGGACCGATCCTTTGCATAACGGGCCCCGTTGAGCAAGACAGCGGCGGCCCGTGGTTTGTGGAAGAGGCTTCCCCTCGGCGGAGGGACCCGGAGGGGTTAGTCAACGGCAGTGTCTAGACGTGGAATATGGTCGTGACTGACAACATTCTCCAATCCCCGAAGACGGATGGCCCTTTGCCCGTTTGGCTGGCGCAGTTGGTCGCCGGTACACGCGCAGTGGTGTTCTGCTCGGAGCTCACGGACACCCGCCGACTCGAGCAGCAACTGCGCGGTTCGGGCGTCGAGTACGGTATTCAACGCATGGGTATGGGATCGGAGGCCATGCGCCGGCGTTTCGGCGAGTTGCGGGCCTACACCCGCTGGCCGACCTTGCCCCAGGTGTTTCTGGACGGTCGTTTCGTCGGTGGCGAGCCGGAGGTCGCGGCGTGTCTGAATGAGGCGAGTCCGGATGCCTGAGAGAGGAAGCCGTTGCGGTTTTGGGTTCCTGCGGCCCTCCTGGTGGTTTGTGGACGGACAGCCCGTCGGCTGGTGACGGCGTGGGGGCAGGTCCTGGCTGGCGTGGCTGATAGCCACCGCTATTTATATGGGCCGCGATAGCGGTACCTTTGATCTGAGTAGGGGGTGTCTGTGCGATGAGCGACGAGCTTGTGTGCGAGCCCGCCGAGGCGGGTATACCGGTGGGCGTCAGCAGTTGCCTGTTGGGTCACGAAGTGCGTTTCGACGGCGGTCATAAACGCAACGCGCTGGTGACGCAGGCGCTCGCACGCCACTTCCGGTATGTGCCCATATGTCCTGAAATGGCCATCGGGCTGGGCGCCCCGCGTCCGGCCCTGCGGTTGACGGGAAGCCCTCACGCACCCCGGCTGACTGGAGCCCGGGACCCCAGTCTGGACGTGACGGGCGCCATGGAAGGCTTCGCCAGCCAGCGTATCTCGACCCTGGAACCCATCAGCGGCTACATCCTCAAGAGCGGGTCACCGAGCTGTGGCATGGAACGCGTGAAAGTCTACGGCGGAAGGGGTATGCCCGAACGCTTGGGGGTCGGGTTGTTCGCCCGCGAGCTCATGGTGCGCATGCCCTGGCTGCCGGTGGAGGAGGAGGGGAGGCTGCACGACCCTCTGCTGCGGGAGAACTTCGTCGAGCGGGTGTTCGTCTACGATCGGTGGCGCCGCACGGTGGCCGCCGTGGATACACCGGCGGCATTGGTGCGCTTTCACAGCGAGCACAAGTTCATCATCCTCAGCCGCGGTGCCCATCTGCTGCGCGAGCTGGGCCGTTTGGTGGCCCGGGCCGGCAGCGAGCCTCTGGAACCCTTGAAGGACGCCTACCTGGGGCAGCTCATGGAGGCCTTGCGCGTGCGCTCTTCCCGGGGACGCCATGCCAATGTGCTGCAGCATCTGGCCGGTTTCATCAAACAGTCCCTGACCGGCGACGACAAGGCGGAGATGCAGGGCGTCATCGACGCCTACCGCCACGGCACCGTGCCGCTGGTGGTGCCCCTGACTTTGCTGCGACATCACCTGCGCCGCTCGCCCCATCCCTACGTCCAGGCCCAGCGCTATCTGCAGCCCTATCCGGAGGAACTGGGTCTGCGCAACGCCATCTAACCGGCCACTTGTGCGGCCGCGCAGCTCATCGCGGCACGCGCGGCGGGGCGCTCTTTGCTAGAATGGCGCCTTTCACCAACCCCGGCCGGATTGCTCACATCATGACCATTCGCACCCGTTTCGCTCCCAGCCCCACCGGCTTTCTGCACATCGGGGGGGCGCGCACGGCGCTGTTTTCCTGGCTGCATGCCCGCAAGCACGGTGGCAAGTTCGTACTGCGCATCGAGGACACCGATCTGGAGCGCTCCACCGCCGAGTCGGTCAACGCCATTCTGGAGGGCATGACCTGGCTGGGGCTGGACTATGACGAGGGCCCGTTCTATCAGACCGAGCGTTTCGACCATTACCGGGCGGTCATCCAGCGGCTGATGGATTCCGGGCATGCCTACCGCTGTTACTGCAGCAAGGAGCGCCTGGAAAAGCTGCGCGCCGACCAACTCGCGCGCAAGGAGAAGCCGCGCTACGACGGGCACTGCCGCAACGGTGCCACGCCGCCGTCCCCCGACGCCCCCTACGTGATTCGTTTCCGCAATCCCCTGGAAGGCCAGGTAGTGGTGGACGACCTCATCCGGGGCCGGGTGGTGTTCAACAACGCCGAGCTCGACGATCTGATCATCCAGCGCAGCGACGGCAGCCCGACCTACAACCTCACGGTGGTGGTGGACGACACGGACATGGCCATCACCCAGGTCATCCGCGGCGACGATCACCTGAACAATACGCCCCGGCAGATGAACATCATGCGCGCCCTGGGTTATGAGCCGCCGCGCTTCGCCCATGTGCCCATGATCCTGGGCGAGGACGGCAAGCGGCTGTCCAAACGTCACGGCGCGGTCAGCGTCATGCAGTATCGCGACGAGGGCTACCTGCCCGAGGCGCTGCTCAACTATCTGGTGCGCCTGGGTTGGTCCCACGGAGACCAGGAGGTGTTCTCCCTGGACGAGATGGTGGAATTGTTCGACATCGGCGCTGTGAACAACTCCGCATCCACCTTCAATCCCGGCAAGCTGCTTTGGCTCAACCAGCATTACCTCAAGAACGGCGATCCGGCCCATGTGGCCCGCCACCTGAGCGTGCACCTGGGACACCTGGGCATCGACCCGGCGCCGTCCCCGGAGCTGGCGGACGTGGTGATCGCTCAGCGCGAGCGGGCCAAGACCCTGGTTGAAATGGCCCAGAACAGCGCGTTCTTCTACCGGGACTTCGAGGACTACGACGAGAAGGCCGCCCGCAAGAACCTGACGGCCGACGCCGCCGAAGGCCTGGAACGGTTGGCCAAGGCCTTGGAAACCCTGCCCGAGTGGACTCAGGAGGCCATCCATCAGGTGGTGGTCGATACCGCGGAGAGCCTGGGGGCCAAGATGGGCAAGGTGGCCCAGCCCCTGCGGGTGGCGGTGGCCGGGGGTCCCATCTCGCCGCCCATCGACGTGACCGTCCAGCTGGTGGGGCGCGAGCGTACCCTGCAGAGGATCGCTAAGGCGCTAGACTATATACGAAATAGCCAGAGCGCCGGCGCATAGGAATCTTGACAGTCCCGCGGGGCTCTCTTAGAATTCGCGTCTTGCTTTCGGGGCCATAGCTCAGCTGGGAGAGCGCTTGCATGGCATGCAAGAGGTCGGCGGTTCGATCCCGCCTGGCTCCACCAAA
>CAZNBB010000175.1:0-6221 GCA_964571225.1 uncultured Gammaproteobacteria bacterium | reverse complement strand
AGCGCGCGTCCTGTTTGAGCCGGATTTTCGCAAGCGCAAGGCGCGCCGCGAAAACCGGCGAGTTACGCGCGCGCCCCGGGCGGCGAGAAGCGCTGGGCACCCCGAAGGGGCGCCGTACCCGGGCGGCCTTCTCTTTGGGTCCTTTCTCTTGGCCGCGCAAGAGAAAGGACCTCGCCGCGCGGGCGCGAGAGCCCGCATCTAAATACAAAACAAAGACCGACGGTCTTCACCATCCCAGTAGGACAAACTTCACGGGCAGGCGCTGCTGAGCATCGCGCCGCCCAACCACACACCCTATGGCCACGGTCCGGGCTGCCCCTCAATCGTCCTCCGCCATCTCCACCCGCTCATACACCAAATCCCATACCCGGTGCCCCAGCCGCGTCCCGCGGGCTTCGAAATGGGTCACGATACGGTACTCGGGGCGCGGGGCGTAGCTGCCCGGGCCCGCCACATTGCGCAGGCCCGGCACCTGCTCCATGACCTCCAGCATGTGGATGGCGTAGTCTTCCCAGTCGGTGGCCATGTGGAAGCGTCCTCCCACCCTCAGCTTGCGCCTCACCAGGGCCGCGAAGGCCGGCTGCACGATGCGCCGTTTGTGGTGGCGCTTCTTGGGCCAGGGATCCGGGAAGAACAGCAGGACCCGGTCCAGGGACTGGTCGGGCAGGTGGTGTTCCAGCACCTCCGTGGCGTCCTCGGCGAGCACCCGTACGTTGGTGAGCCCGTGGGCGTCCAGCTCGCGCAGCAGCCGTCCCACCCCTGGGCGGTGCACTTCGATGCCCAGGAAGTCGTGGCCGGGCTCGGCCTGGGCCATGGCCAGCAGGGATGCGCCGTTGCCGAAACCGATTTCCAGGGTGCGCGGAACCCGGCGGCCGAACAGCGCGTCAAGATCCAGGAGACCCTCGGGTTCGACGCCGTAGCGGGGCCATAGGCGAGCCAGGGCGGCGCGCTGGGCCGGTGTCATGCGTCCCTCGCGGCGCACGAACGAGCGTACTCGGCGGGTATTTTCCATCGGTTCCGTCACGCGATACCTCGATGCTGTTGCGGGTGTTGAGGCTGAGGGCCGGTCCGGGCGTTACAATGGCAAGGGCCGTCGCCATTGTAGAACCTATCTCAACTACAGATCGGTTGTTCAGGCAAATCGCAGGCCCTAGGGAGCCCGTGCACAGGTCGATCAAGTGGATGATCGCAAGGCGCAAAGGGGCGAGGAAGCGCAGTTTACAGTGGTCTGTCGCTTCGCGACCCCGCATTCCGAGCGCCTTTGCAGCGCCGTGAGCGCCGCCTCAGCGGCCTGTGCAGAGGTTCCCTACGCGGGGCGCAGTTTACGGGGAGCCAATGGGCGCCGCAGCAGCGGCCGCACACCCCATGGAACGCCGCTTGGTGCCGGTATTTGCCGCGGCGCCGTTCGACGGTCCATGTCCTGCGCTGTATTGGCGCCCCGGTTCCGTACCGGCCGCCCCCGGGGAAACGAATTGGAGGCTCGATGCGCAGGCTGTGCCGATGGATGTGCATGGTGGTTCTGCTGGTCCCGCCGCTGGCCTATGGGGCGTCGGTGAAGGTCCAGGTGGATGGCGTGTCGGACAAGCCCAAGGCCAACGTGCTGGCCATGCTTGCCATCGCCCAGGTCCAGGGGCAGAAGGATCTCACGCCCGGCCGTATCCGTTATCTCAATGCCCAGGCCCCCGCCCAGATCCGCAAGGCGCTGGAGCCTTTCGGCTACTACCGGGCGCAGGTGAAAACCGACCTCAAGCCGGGCGATGAGGAGTGGACCGTTACCTACCATGTGGAGCCCGGCCAACCCATACCCGTGACCCACGTCGAGGTGAAGTTGACCGGTCCCGGCCGGAACGATGCGGCGTTGCAGAAGGCCGTCCAGAGCTTCCCCATCCACAAGGGCGATGCCCTCGATCAACCCCAGTACGAGCAGGCCAAGGGCGCGCTGCAGCAGCAGGCGCTGTCGCTGGGGTACCTGGACGCCCGCTTCAGCGAGCATCAGCTGCGCCTGAACCTGCAGACCTATCAGGCCGAGCTGCTGCTGACCCTGGCCACCGGTCCCCGCTACCGGTTCGGGCCGGTCACGTTCTCGGGATCGAAGCTGAGTCCCGAGTTCCTGCGCCGATATGTGCCGTTTTCCACCGGCGACCACTACTCCAGTTCCAAGTTGTTGGAGCTGCAGCAGGGGTTGCAGAACAGCGACTATTTCCAGCAGGTGAACATCCAGCCCCAGCAGGGCGAGGCCAAGAACCAGGAAGTGCCCATCCAGATCCAGCTGCAACCCCGCAAACCCCAGAAGTACACCCTGGGTGTGGGGTACGGCACCGACACCGGCCCACGGGCCAGCGTCGGGTGGGAAGAGCGGCGCCTCAACCGTTTCGGGCACAAGATGCAGGCCAACTACCGCATCTCGCGCATCTACCGGGAGGCCAGCCTGCGCTACATCATTCCTTTGGCCCATCCGGCCACCGATCAATTGGACTTCACCGCCGCCGTGCGTAACCAGACGGTCAACGATCAGGTGAGCAAGACCCGAACGATCGGTGTCAGCCGACTGGTCACCCATGGCACCGTTCAGCAGACCCTGTCCCTGAACTACCAGAACGAAACCTTCAGCGTCGGCGATACCTCGGGGGTGAGCCGGCTGCTCATCCCCGGTTACAACTGGACCCGCATCAACGCGGACGATCGCATCTACACCCGCCATGGCAGCCGGGTCAGCCTGGACCTGCGCGGTGCGGTCAAGTCCCTGGCCTCGGACACCAGTTTCGTGCGCGCCGACCTCAGCGCCAAGGTCATCCGCTCCCTGGGGCTCAACAACCGCTTCATTGTCCGGGGCGAGGTCGGCGCCATCCATGTACCCGACTTCAACGTGCTGCCGGTGTCCCTGCGCTTTTTCGCCGGCGGCACTCACAGCGTGCGGGGCTACGCCTACAACAGCCTGGGACCGACCGACGCCTCCGGCGCAGTGATCGGCGGTCAGTACCTGATGACGGGCAGCGTGGAATACGACCGGCACATCGTGGGCAAGTGGGGGGCGGCGGTGTTCTATGACGCCGGCAACGCCTTCGATACCTTTCCCACCCATCTGCACCGCGGCGCCGGTGTCGGCGTGCGCTGGCGCTCGCCGGTGGGCATGGTACGGGTGGACGTGGCGGTTGCCCTCAGCGAGCCCAGTCATCCCGTGCGCCTGGACATCAGCATCGGTCCGGACCTATGAGACGACGCACCCGTTGGCTGCTGGGGACCCCCGTTGTCCTGCTGCTCGTGCTGGTGGCGGGGGGCTGGGTGCTGCTGGGCACTCAGGCGGGCATGCGTTGGACCCTGGCCCTCGCCGAACGGCATATGGCAGGCGAACTGCACATCGACCACGCCGAGGGCCGCCTGGTGGGCCCCTTGACACTGGAGGGTGTGGCGTGGCGCCACGACGGCAAGTCCGCCAGCTTCAAACGGGTGCGCTTCAACTGGTCGCCCCTGGCCCTGCTCGCCGGCACGGTACGCATCGACGTGCTGCATGTGGACGGCGGCCGGATTGCCGAGTCGGCGCCCGCCAAGTCGTCAAAATCCTCCTCGACGTTCCCCGTGCTGCCGCTGGCGGTGCGCCTGGTGGACGGCCGGTTGAGGGACATCACCGTGGTGCGCGCCGGCTCCAAGCCCCTGGACATCAAGGAACTCGCGTTGAGCGCGATTCTGCGCAAGGACCACCTCAATATCCGCCGGCTGGCACTCACCCTGCCCACCGTCTCCGCCCATGTCAGCGGCACCGTGGGCCTGGCTCCCAAGGTGCAGACCGCCCTGGACTTCGGTTGGCAGGCCCAGTTGACCAACCTGCCGAGGGCGGCCGGCAAGGGCACCCTGTGGGGGAACTTCAGCCAGTTCCATGTCAGCCAGGACGTGACCCGGCCCACCGCGGTGCAGATCAAAGGCACCGTCGAGCAACCGTTGAAGGCGCCTCGCTGGCAGTTGACCGTCACCGTCCCCCCGTTCCGACTGGACCAGATCCAACCGCGCTGGGGCAAGACCCGACTGGCGGCCAAGGTGGAAGGTCACGGCACGCTTTCCGATGTCGCCATCGACGGCACGCTGTACACCGACGCCGATGCCAAAGCCCTTTATCCGGTCCACCTGTCGGCCCGCCTGTCCCGGGAGGCCGGCGGCGTCGTCAAGATCACCCGCCTGGCCGCGAAGCTGCCGGAACAGGGCGCGGCTCTGGAGGTGACCGGCCGGGTCACCGAGGCCTCCAGGGCCTTCGACCTGCATGGGAGCTGGCAACATCTGGCCTGGCCCCTGCAGGGCAAGCCCGCCTTTGCCAGCGCGGAAGGTCATGCCGACCTCAAGGGCACCGAGAGCGACTACCATCTTTCGGCGGCGGCCAAGCTGCGCGGCAAGAGCATCCCCGCCGGCCAGTGGCAGGCCCACGGCAAGGGCGACCTACAGCACTTCGACATTGCCGGCGTCCACGGGGAGTTGCTCAAGGGCACCATTGACGGCTCGGGCATGGTCGCGTGGAAACCCAAGCCCGCCTGGAAGCTGGACCTTGCCGCGAAGGGAATCGATCCCGCCGGCCAGTGGTCCGCCTGGCCGGGGCAGGTGGCCGCCCATCTGCAGACCCAGGGGCAGATCCAGGCGGACGGGGTCCACGGGCAAGCCGTGCTGTCGGATCTGCGCGGAAAGCTGCGCGGGTATCCGTTGAGCGGTGCGGCCCACATCGCCCTGGCCGGCAAGACCCTGGACGTGCAGCAGTTGAAGATCCAGTCGGGCCAGGCCCGGTTCAGCGCCCAGGGCAAGGTGGCTCAGCAGGTGGCGCTGCACTGGCGCCTGGACGCGCCGCAACTGAACATGCTCGTGCCCGGCTGGCACGGTGCGTTGTCCGGCGACGGTACGGTGAACGGGCCACGCACGGCGCCGCGCTTCACGGCCAAGGTCAACGGTGCCCATCTGGTTGGGTCGTCGGTGCAGGCGGACAAGCTGAGCGCGGACGTGGACGCCAGCCTGGACCCGACCCAGCACAGCGCCATCACCTTGCAGGCCGAAGGTCTCAAGGTCTACGCCCGCAAGTTCGCCACTGCCACCGTGAAAGCCGACGGCAGCGAGGGCAATCAGCAGCTCAGCCTCAGCGCCCAGGGGCCCGACAATCTGCTCAACATCCGCCTCGGCGGCAAGCTGCAGAACAAGCGCTGGACGGGGAACCTCACTGAGGCGCACCTGGCTGGCGGGCATCGGCGACTGGGCGCTGGTCAGTCCAGTGGTGCTCCACGCCGACGCGCAACATCGTGACGTCAAAAGCGCCTGCTGGAAGAACGGCGACGCGCGGCTGTGCCTGGATGCCGATCAGGCGGTGGGCAAGCAATGGGCCGCCAAGGTGACGGTGGACAAACTGCCGGTGGATGAGTTGGCCAGCACCCTGCCGGCCGCGGTGCAGGTCAAAGGCACCGCCAGTGCCCGATTACAGGCGGCCCGTGCCCAGGGCAAGCCGCTGCAGGCCGACATGACGCTGACCCTGTCGCCGGGGAGCGTGCACTATCGGGCGTCCGACGGGAAGGAGATTCCAGTGGACTACGGCGGCGGCAAGCTACAGGCCCGCATCGACTCCAAGGGCCTGGACGCCAGCGGTGCCATTCGTCTGCAGGGCACCGACCGCATCGACCTGGACCTGCATGCCCCCGGGTTCGGCACCAGTGAGAGCGCCCTTCGTCAGCAGCCCATGCGCGGCACCGTCCATGCCCATATCGACAAGCTCGGCCTGCTGGCGGCGCTGGGCACCGGCATCGGTGCACCGGCGGGCGCCATCGACGTGAACATCAAGCTGGCCGGCACGGTCGCCAAACCCCAGCTGCGTGGCACTGCCGAGCTCAAGGACGGGGCCTTCGACATGCTCGCTCTGGGCGTGAAAGTCCGCCAGGTAGCCCTGACCGCCAACGCCGATCCAAACGGCCACGTGCAGTTTCACGGTCAGGCCACCTCCGGCAAGGGCACCGTGAAGATCGACGGCAGCGGCGACATCGCCAACGCCAAGCAGTGGCACGCCGAGCTGCATGTAGTGGGCAACGATTTCGAAGCCGCCGACATGAGCGACGCACAGTTGTGGGTGTCGCCCGACCTGACTCTGAAGGTGCGGCCCGACCATGTGGACATCAAGGGCAAGGTGACGGTGCCCGAAGCCCATATCCATCCCACCCAGATCGCCTCCGGCACCGTAGGCGTGTCGCCGGATGTGGTGATAGTGA
>CAZNBB010000174.1:0-6290 GCA_964571225.1 uncultured Gammaproteobacteria bacterium | reverse complement strand
TGGCGACGGCCAGTCCGGCGCTCGTGCGCCTTGCCGATGAGGCTTGTGGACCGGCCGAGAGGCACACTATTTTCCGTATGGACCACTAGTGGTCCATGGGGAGAAAGCCCGGAAATTCAGTCCTTGAGCAGCGCCACCGCCTGTTCCATACGGGATTGGGGGGTATAGAAGTGGGGCGAAAACCGCACGCCGCCGCCGCGCAGGGCGCACACCACGCCGTGATCGCGCAGCCTGGTGTGCAGCTCGGCTGGGGACTGGGTGCGGGGCCGGAAGGTCACAATGCCGGCGCGGCGGGCCGGATCCCGGGGCGACAGCAACTCGAAACGGTCGTTGTTGTTGACGAAGTATTCCGAGAGAAAGGCCGTCCGTTCCAACAGCTCCCGAGAGATTCGCTCCATGCCCAATTCGCCGATCAGGCTCAGGCTGGCCCGCAGCGCATGGATGCCCAGCATATTGGGGCTGCCGCATTCGAAACGCCGTGCACTGCGGGCGATCTGCCAGTCCTGGCGGTCGAAGTCGCCGCAATGTTCCACCATGTGCCAGCCGTACTGGTGCAGCTGCAGTCGGTCGCGCACGCTGTCCCGACAGTAGAACAACGCCAGTCCTTCCGGTCCCAGCATCCATTTGTGGCCGTCGGCCATGACGAAATCCGCATGAATCTTCTGAACGTCCATGGGCAGCGCGCCGATACTCTGGATGCCGTCGACGCAGAACAGCAGGTCATGCTTCCGACAGAAGCGGCCGATCTGTTCCAGGTCCAGTCGCAGGCCCGTGCCGTACTGCACCGAGCTGATGGAGATCAGGCGGGTGCGTTCGTCCACCCGGGCGAACAGAGCCTCCTCGGGTGTGTCGAACTCGCCGAGCTGTGCCACCCGGACAGCAACGCCGCGGGGCTGCAGAGATTCCCACACAATCCGGTTGGATGGGAATTCCTGGTCGCTGATGACCAGGTTGTCGCCATCCTGCCAGTCCAGACCGTGCGCCACCACCGACAGTGCTTCGGAGGTGCTTTTCAGCAATGCGATTTCGTCGCTGGAGCGGGCATTGATCAGCGTACAAAGCTGGCCGCGCAGCTCGTTCTCGGCCTGCAGCCAGCGTTCGTAGGCCACGGAGCCCTGGTGCATGTTCTCTCTGGCGAAGGCGGTGACCGCCTCCACCGCGCGACGGGGCCAGGGGGCCACAGCCGCATGATTCAGATGCAGCACATCGGGATCCAGAGGAAATTCATGCTCGTACATGGCGCGGTCCAGGTGGCGTGGGCAATGGGTGTCCGGTCATCTTCGGGCATGGTATTGCAGCGGGGCGGCTCCGTACACCCGCGGGTCAGGCAAGCGCGGTTTGCCCGGCCAGGCTGCGGCAAATCCACCAAAGCCGGTGCCTTTGGACCGATGCGGGACAGGTTCGATACCCCAATGGCGTGGGTGTTCAGATACTTACGACTTGGCATCGATGCTGCTACCGGGCGATGGAGGACAGGGTGATACGGGCGCACGGTAAGCGACCCGACTAAGGGATGACCATGGAGGTTGTTATGAGCAAGGAATGTTACCCATCCAGGGCGCTGTCGCGGGCACTGGCCTTGGGTGCGGTGCTGTTGGCCGTCCCGGCGGCCCAGGCGATGGCCGGTACGGCTGGATATCTCACGTCCGGCAACGGCCAGGTGGTGACCGATCAGGAAGGCAGTTGCTGGCGCACGGGGGAATGGACGCCCGAAAGCGCCAATGCCCAGTGCAACCCGTCGCTGGTGGCCGAACAGTTGCAGAAGATTCACCCGGCGGCCGGCAAACCGGCGCCCCGAACGCCGCCGCTGCCCTCGAGCTTCGAGCACGTGACACTGCACCAGACCACGTATTTCGCGTTCAACAAAGCGCGCGTGAACTACCAGGCACGCCAGGATCTGAAACACCTGGTGCACCGGGCCCGCGACATGAAGAAGATCGCGTCGGTGGATGTAACCGGTTACACCGACCGCATTGGAACCGTCGCCTACAACATGAAACTGGGCGAGCGTCGTGCGGAGGCGATTCGCAAGGACCTGTTGGCACTGGGTGTCAGGCCGGGTGTGATTCACATCAAGTCCATGGGGCCCAAGGATCCGGTCAAGCTCTGCGGTGGCGGCAAGGTCACCGGCAAGCTGATCAACTGTCTGGCCCCCGACCGCCGCACGGTCATGACGCTTACGGCGACCCAGCCGCTGCCTGAGCGCAGTCCCCGCGGCTGATCCCAAGGCGGGCCGATGTCCCACGACCCCGCCGGGTCCACCGCACTGGACGTCCGACGGTGACTTGGCGGGGACCCAGTCTGCCGTTGGATTAACGGGCGGTTTCCGGACGGCCCCGGCATCGGTGCCCGTTGCAGGCAATCGCGGTGTTTTGCCGCTGCCGTGCTATGGGGCCTGGTGGGTGCACGGATGTGGGGGACGGTGAGCTGGCGGCGCGGGCCTCGCTGCGTCAGTAACCCCAGCCGTCGACGGCGCCACCGCTGTCCAGAAGACCCTGTGCACGGTGGAATTCCCGCATGTTCCGGGCGTGGAAGACCAGTCCATGGGCGCCGCGCGCGACATCGTCCCGGGCCATGGCCGCCAGCCAGCCCTCCGGCAGGTTCAGGCCCAACAGGCCCCCGAGGGCGCTGCCGAAGGTGAGGCCGTAGGTGACAATCGCGGCAGGCCCCAGCCACCAGTAGATGGTGAACAGGTCCGGCATGTACAGTTCCAGCGCCGCCGTGAGCGCCACCCCGCCGGTCAGTCCCACTGCGCCGCCCGCCAGCAGATCGCGCACGATGGAGCGTTCCACCTCTTGGGATTGCGGTTCCACCTTGGCATCCAGGTGGTGGTCAGCAGGGTGGAGCGCTGCGATCTGGTCGCGGGGAAATCCGGCACGTTGCAGGGTGAAGCAGGCGGCCTCAGCGGATCGTCGATCCGGGTAGACCCGCAGCAGTTTGTGCAGATATCTCTCCATGATGACTCCTTCCGGCACGAGGACGGTCAGCCGTGGCCGACCCCGTTGCCGGGGCTTTTGGCGGTGCCTTCCAGGCGGCTTGGGAGGGTGGCCAGCATGCGCAGCCCCTCCTGGACCTGGGGTTCGCGGAGCAGGTGGAACAGCCCGCTGACCCCGCCGTAGTGGCCGCCGTCGCGACGGGATTCGGCGACCGCCTGGTCGAAGCTTTCCGCCAGGCGGAGCATGCGGGCGAGGCTCGAGTCCTGCAGCTCCTGCAGCAGGTTTTCCACCAACGCGTCACGGTCCACCGGCGCCACGCTGGCGCTGATATAGTCGGAAAGCTCGCACAGGGCGTTCAGGGTGCCGTTGCGGTGCAGGTGCCCGACGGTTCGCAACAGATCGAGCAACGCCTCGTCGGTCTGGTGGTCTTCCACGAACCGACCTGCCCGCAGTACCGTTTCGATGGTCGACGGCGGCAGGTGTTCGCGCACGAAACCGGAGACGGCATTGACGGTTTCGACCACCGACATCAATTCGCCCCACTGGCGCTGCAGCTCCACGGGTGAGCGATCCTTGAGCTGGGCCGACAGGGCGTCGGAAAGGGCGGGCAGCTGAGCTAGCGCACCGTTGATCAGCTCGGCGTTGTCGCGCACGAACGCGAGCGCTCCGCTGTCCTGCAGGGCCTGCACGGCCGCGAGCAGATTCTCAGCGAGGGCGGGCAGGTCGTAGCGCCCGTAGAGCGCGGTGCCTTCGGTGACCTTTTCGACCACCACGCCGCCGAGAGGGCCGGCAAAGGCCTCGTCCAGATTGGCTACCAGATCCCCGAGCCGTGCGAGGCCGCGGAACTGGCGATCCGTGAACCCACCCGCGGCGGGCTGAGCGCCCGCCGGGTTGGAAGATGATTGTTGTCTGGCCATGGCGGATACACCTCCGTGTAGAACAGGCCGAGCAGATGGCGGGGCCCTAGGCAGCAAACAGGCGTTCGGCCATGAACTGGGCTGCGTCCAGGCCCCACGCCGGCATCTTGCCGCGGTTCTTGAAGAACAGCGTCTTGTACTGCATCTTCAACATGAAGGGCACATGGCCCATGGTCAGGATCGCGGTGTCGCCGCCGTACCAGGTGTTGGAACGGATGTAGAACGCCTGATTGGCGCCCATGTCGCCGATGCAGTACACGATGGGGGCCAGGGGCTGGTCCGCTTCCTCTGCGCTCATGCGCCCCATGTCCTTGGCGATCTGGCGACCGACGATTTCCGTTTCCTGATGGCCGATAGCGCCCAGCTTCGGCACCGTGACCGCGGCGGCGTCGCCGGCGGCCAGCACTTCCGGGTATTTGGGGTTGCGCATCAACAGATCGGTGACCACGAAGCCCACATCGTCGGTGATGGGCGTGTCCTTCATGAAATCGTGGGGCACCCAGTCCGGGAATATGATCTTCACTTCCGCGTCCACGGACTTCCCGTTCTGGAACTCGATGCCTTCGGCGCTCAAACGGGTGATGTCCTGGGTTTCGTTCAGGTAGTTGAAACCCATGTCGCTGGCGATGCCCAGCAGCTTCTTGACCACCGTCTCGCCGGCATCCTCTGCGATGAGAGGAGCCGGGGTGAACACGGTGACCTTTTCCGGTCCGCCTTTGCCGTGCTCCTTCAGCCAGGTGGCGGCGGCCAGCATGCTTTCCACAGGTGGGCCTTCGCAGGCCGCTTCGGCGCGGGGAATCTTGCCGCCCGGATAGGGCTCCAGTCCGTCGGCCCCGTTGCCCTGGTGAAAGCGCGCCGAGCCGATGGCGATCGGGCCGCCCTTGTAATCTTCATGCAGATAACGCCGCAGGCGCTCGCCATAGTAGCCGTCCGAAAGGGTATGGCCGTGTTCGGCGAAGCCTTCGATATTGTCGTAAGCCAGCCGGGCGCCGAAGGCGACCACGAGGTAGTCGTAGCGCATGGCAGTCGGCGCCGCGCCGGGGCGCTCGCTGGGCACATAGTCGACGGTCTTGGTATCGGGGTCGATGCCGGTGACCTCACCCTGCACGAACCGGACCTGATCGTCGGCCAGCGGCCCGAGGATATCCATGTGCATGCTGGCGGCCGGATTGCGGTTTTCGAAGACCTCCGCCGGGATGTTGGGTACGAACAGCAGATACGGTTTGCGGTCGATCACCGTGATATCCACAGTATCGCCGGCGAACTCGCGGATCTTCTGAGCGCTGCCCAGGCCAGCGAAATTACCGCCCAGGATCACAACGTGGGGTTTCTCGTTCATGATCGTCTCCTTGCACGATGTGCGCGTTGCCCTATTTGACCAGGTGCTTGCGCCAGGTCCCTTCTTCCATCATTGAAGCAAAGAACTCGTAGTACGGCCCACGGTCCAGATGAGCCAGCACACCGCTGTTGTGCAACTGCAGCAGTTCGTTGTTGACAAGCGTCTTGCCCAGTCCCTGGTGAGCGTGCTCGGGGCTCTCCCATTCCATGTGCACGAAATACTGGGTGGGCCGCTGGGGCGGAATGGGCGGCTCTTCCATGGGCTGGTCCCCGTAGTTGGTGTTGTACGGCGGCGGATTGGCGCCCAGCGTGGCCTTGGTTCTGCCTTCGGGATCGAACTGGAAGGAACCGATCGCCGATACGCCGATCTGGCGCAGCAGCATCCAGCCGATCAGGCCCGGGGCTTCCGCCTGCATCCACTTGAGTACCTCCGTGACACCGGACTCGAAATCGGATTCGTGCCCGTGCATGATCCAGTGGTCTCCTATAACGACCGACCGTTGGTGTGGCAGGGCGACCTTGGGCACCGGTTGTTGCTTGGCGAATGCGGCACCGAGTGCGTTCGGCACGTCGGTCATGGACGTCACCGCGGGCAGATCCGAGGCGATCACCTCATAGAGCGGTTCCCACGGGCCTTCGATCAGCATGTTGGTGCAGTGAATGCACAGTTCGTAGATGGTATCGAACTGCTCGTAATGCATTTCCTCGTGGGATTTGACGTCCTTCCACACGGTGTACTGGAACATGCCGATGGGATTGAGGGTGTCGTGCATGTCCGTAGCTCCGCCGCCATAGCGCCCCGCCATCGGGTGGATGCCCGTCTGCAGGAGTTGGTCAAACCCCAGAAAGCCTGGATGTTTGGCGGTGGTGATGCAGACCTTGGGTCCCACCTTCTGCATAGTCTCGTAGGTTTCCGGCGTGTTCGCCACCCGCGACTGGTTGATGGCGATGATTGGATTGTGCTCGGCCATAAGCGTGTGTCTCCTTATTCCTGCGTGCACTCGTACCTCTCCCTCTCACGACGCACCTACCGTGCCAAGTGCGCAGGTGGCTGATCCGAGCATGGAAGGGTTGGAAGGGTGGCGTGAGAAGGGTGCCC
>CAZNBB010000173.1:4875-6356 GCA_964571225.1 uncultured Gammaproteobacteria bacterium | reverse complement strand
AATCGAAGCAATCCGGTCACATGCAGGACGATCAGTGGATCACCACTTTGTATCATGAGTGGCCAACCGGATCCAGCTATCTGGTTCCCTGCTATTCGAGCCGATAGCGGAACCGACGTTTTCACAAAACGCCTTGCTCAGGGTTTACGTCATGAGGGCTTTCGTGCAGAAATCACCTGGCTGCCACACCGTGCCGAATACTTGCCGGGGACGGTGCCCGCACCACAGCCGCCTAGATGGGCCAACATTGCGCATATAAATACATGCCTCCATCAGCGTTTCTTTCCCGCCGACCTCCCCATTGTCACCACCACGCACCACTGCGTCCACGATCCCAGGTTACGCAGTCATAAGAACCTCGTGCAGTACCTTTACCATAAGATATGGATCAAGCATCTTGAAAAAGCCGCGTTGACGCGCTCCGCCGCGGTCGTTGCGGTCAGTCATTACACTGCGCAACAAATCACGGCGGTTTTTCCACTCTCGCATATCTCCGTAATCTACAATGGCATAGATGCTCATGGTGTCTTCACGCCACCCACTGACAAAGATTCGCACAATCCATTTCGGCTTCTCTATGTTGGGACCTGGTCTGCCCGAAAAGGGGTCGACCTTCTCGCCCCCATCATGGCCTCGCTCGGATCAGCCTTCACCCTACACGTGATTGCCGGCGGAACCGCCGACCTCGCCGCACGTCAGTTCCCAGACAATATGCACTTTCTCGATCGGCCCGCCACGAGTTCCGCATTAGCCAAGGTCTATGCCGACGCCGACGCATTACTATTTCCATCGCGCTTGGAAGGCTTTGGCCTTGTTGCCCTGGAAGCTCAGGCATGCGGCCTACCGGTAATCGCAACACGTGGTTCCGGATTGACCGAAGTCGTAGAGGATGGAGTCACTGGGCTGCTGTGTCCCCAAGATGATGTCGAGGCTTTTGTCGCGGCTGCGCGCCGACTCCAGACCGACCATTTGTTACGACAGCGCATGGGTGACAATGCTCGGAAGCGAGTCGAGCACCACTTCAGCTTAGAATCCATGGTTCGCCACTACGTTGACGTTTATCGAAACGTCTTGGCCGCTAAATTCGCAAGCACGCAGTAGTGCGTGCGTCTCTAGGACCGCGACCATGAATAGCCTACTCCATTGCACCGTTGCGACGCTGGGCACCATGTCCGGTCCTCTCGTCGTCTACATGGCTGGCGTGATTAGCCCAGCAGCCGAATATGGCAGAGCGGAAGAGTCTCTTTGCGAAGGCGCAAACCGGCGACGAGCATCCCGCCGGCAGTTGACATAGAGCGCATGTCCAGCCACGCAACTCCGGATAGTCAACGTTGGACTTGCCCCGGACAGGGCCTTCGCTCCGACTTACTCCGTGGTTCGGCGAGCCTTTCGATCTGCTCCGCAAGGGTTTCTGCTGCCTCCGCCCAAGTTGCCGTAACAGGTTTCTGAGCGGCTGGCTGCCCCAGTATTTGCCGTAAGCC
>CAZNBB010000173.1:0-4865 GCA_964571225.1 uncultured Gammaproteobacteria bacterium | reverse complement strand
TCGCGAAGCCCCTCTACTGTTGGAGACACGTAATGTCCTTGCGGACCGCCGGCCTCACGGATTTCGGGAAGGTTGCTCGCCAATATACGGGTTCCGCATGCTCGCGCCTCAAGCACCGGTATCCCGAAACCTTCGTACAGCGAGGGACACACGAAAGCCGCAGCACCGGCATACAATACCGCGAGATCCGTATCTGGCACGTACCCCGTCCAATGCACACCCGCCATCTCGGCACTATTGATATGGCGCCGTAACCGCCGGTCACTCCAGCCGCGGCTGCCTACAATGAGTAGGTGGTAGCTAGTCAATTGACCCTGAGCCCTGAGGCTGACAAAGGCTCGTAGCAGCGCAGGCAGGTTCTTGCGGGGCTCTACCGTTCCGACAGTCAGGAAATACGGGTCCCTAACGCCCAATTCGGTGAGGCGTTTGACAACATATTCCCGGGGAGGTGACCGGAGGGAATCGGAAACGCCCGGCCGCGCCACTGCAGTGGCCGCGATCCGTAGTTGCGCCATCAGGCGATCTGCGGTCGCAGTAGAGTTCGCCACAACAGCATCAGCACGCCTCACATCGCCTTCAAACCACAGCCGATGAGCCACTCGGGTAATTGGCGGCATCGATTGAGGGAACAGCTTGTAATTCAGATCATGGACGGTGCTCACGGTACGAAAAAGCCGTGAACGGGCCGGAAGAATTGTGCGTGGTGCCCAGAACACCTGAACACCGTCCCCCTCGGCCTTCCGCCGCACGTGGACTTTTAGCCAACCATATGTAGAAACAGAGCGCGCCAATGACGCCCCCCCGACCCGGACCCTCCAACGCTCTGACGGCAGGCTGATGCCTAGCGGCATCGGACTGTAGAGCAGAAACTGCGCTCGGGGCAACTGACCATCCAATTTTTTGCATATTTCCAGCAGATAGCGACCAATTCCGGTGATACGACCGGAAAGCGGGACCGCATCAATCCCGATGATCATTGCAAACCCCGCCGTGGTACCGATATCGTTGCAGAAGTAAGAATAATCCAAGAGACATTGTTACCTCAGCGAAGTATGTTGAAATAACCGCACCACGCCAACCCAACAATAGAATAAACCCAACATTGAGAAGTACGTTCAACAGCACGCCGACGCTCAGGACCAACGTAACTGTCCGTTGCTTGTCGGCACCAATCAACAGCGATTGCAGCAGCAATCTCGGCAGGCTTATTAGAGGAAGCCAGCAGAGCCAGTGGAGAGCGGTAACGGCAGGCCGAAAGCCCTCACCAAGGACTATCGGCAGCAAGGGAGCAGCCCAGAACAGGAGGCCCCCGATCAGTACTGCGTAGAGCGCCAAAACCGGTAGGATTTGCCAACCGTATCGAAGAGCGCTGCCTAGGCCGTTCTCACCCGCCCGGAAGACCTTCGGCATAGTAGCCGCCAACATTGCGGTCATGGGTATGGTGGCCATGTCGACCACGCGATAGCCCGCCGAATAGGTTCCTGCCGCTTCCAACGTTGCGAGCCGGGCAACCAGAGTCTTGTCGAGATCTGCATAGAGCTTCAGAGCGGCACCACCGAACGCAAACGCCCCGCCTTCGCGCGCGCAGGTGTACAACTCTCTCACATCGGGCATGGAGGGGAACCCGAGATCACGACGGACACGGAATAGCGCGTACGCAGCGGCACATAAAGCCGCCAGCACATACATGACCGACCAGGCCACGAGGCGTGTGTCGGTGGGTAGCGATGCAGCTATCCCGAACAGCAGCACGGCAGCGACCAGTCTTGGGATAACCGGGACGAGCACAAGTCGGGCGGCACGCCCGATACGATCATGGCCTTGATAGGCGTTGATGGCCCCCAGCACGATTGGCGCGAATAGTATTTCGGCGATTCCTATAGAAAGCACCACGACCCAGGATATCCTGGCCGGCAGAACAGCCCAGGCCAGGAGCAAATAGAGCCCCAGCAAGATGGGCGTACTGAGGGCAACGATGGCTAAGGTGCGCCCCCAGACCCTGGCAAATGCGGAGCGGCCGCGTGCCAAATCTCGCTGCATGAGCATGTGCGTGCCGAAGCCGCCGAAACCACCCAGTGCACCGGCGATTGCGAGCACCGCCGCGTAGGCCCCGTAGGCCTGTACGCCGAGCATCCGAGCTACAAGAAGAAAGACACCAACCTGACCGATGGTGCGAAGGCCCATGCCGGCTGTCATGGCAAATGTGCCTGTGGCAATCGAGCCCGGACGCCATTCACTCCGAACGCGTAAGCGATGACGCAGATGGTTCATCAAGGGGGCCATGGAACACCGACAGAATCCAGAGAAGAGGCCCGGGGGGATAGAGAGCCTACTGTTATGAGCTTCCGACTCAGACCTAACGCCATTGAACTAATCGGACTAGACGGTCGTCTAGCCCTGTGTTCCCAGGTGACTGGATCGCTCCAAGCCGCTTGTGGACAATAAACCTAGCGCCCATATTCCCAGCACGTCCCGACCCGCCGAAATGATTATTGAATTAACTATATTTTACAGCAAGTTATCGACTAATATCGCGCTCACTCAGACCGAAACATAAGCAGCATCATAGAACGGTTGCATGCAGAACCTTTTGCCCCTCCGATAGACGAAAGCGACTAGGCACACAACAGCCAAAACATTGACAGAACCGCTCGTTAGTAACGAGAAGCACAAGTTGTGCCGATTTGGGCTTCGTCTCGAAGCCAGTCCCCGAAGTGTCTATATACTGCGTGAAACTGCCAATACGGCATCTTGTCCGCCAGCCCCGCCGATTCGGGTTCCGAGAAATACGGTCCCAACAACTGAGCAGCGCGCCGACATCCTCCTGCCGCACACTGGGTGGACTGACAAAGAAAAACCGTATAATGTTATAAAATCAATAAATTAAAAATTATTCACTGCTTCTCGTGTCCTGGCTAGCCACGTTGCTCGCAACCAGCGCCGTAGCGACATCAATCCCCAAGTAGCAGGGTAAAGTTGTTGGTCCAATGGTCGATTCTATATGTAGTCAGGGGCCGGTTCGTATCGGCGACGGAGATCCGCCGACACCTCGGTCCAGCAGGCTATCTTGAGCAGAATGAAATAGGTCACAGTATTCAACCGCCAATCTAGGGTACTAATTCCGCACCATGGCGACCATAAACCCACGCATGCAACTGAACGGCCTGGCCAGGCGGCTGGTTGTGGACGGCCTGCTGGCCGAAACCGACGCCCTGGAAGCCCAGGAGAAGGCCGTCAAGAAGCGCCAGCCGCTAGTCAGCTACCTGGTGGAAAACAAGCTGGCGCGGAGCGCTCAGATCGCCGGTGCCGCTTCCCAGGAATTCGGGGTTCCGCTGTTCGACCTGGACGTCATGGACATCGACATGGCGCCGGTGAAGATGGTGGACGAGAAGCTGATCCGCCACCACCATGCCCTGCCCCTGTTCAAACGGGGTACCCGGCTGTTTGTGGCAGTGTCCGACCCCACCAATTTGCAGGGGTTGGACGAGATCAAATTCCACACCGGTGTGGCCACCGAAACCGTGCTGGTGGAGGACGACAAGCTTACAAAGATCATCGAAAAGGCCCTGGACGCCGTCGACACCAGCATGTCGGACATGCTGGATGCGGACCTCGACAACCTGGACATCAGTGCAGGAGAAGAGGAGAACGGTGGGGCGGACGTTACCGAGTCCGACGTCGACGACACCCCGGTGGTTCGGTTCGTCAACAAGATCCTGGTGGACGCTATCAACAAGGGCGCGTCCGACATCCACATCGAGCCCTATGAGAAGAGCTTTCGGGTGCGCTTCCGCCAGGACGGCGTGCTCCACGAAGTGGCCTCACCGCCCCTGGCCCTGGCCAACCGCATCACCGCACGGCTCAAGGTCATGAGCCGCATGGACATCGCCGAGCGCCGGGTACCCCAGGACGGGCGCATCAAGATGCACCTGTCCAAGAACCGCGCCATCGATTTTCGTGTCAACACCTGCCCTACGCTGTTCGGCGAGAAGATCGTGCTGCGTATCCTGGATCCCAGCAGCGCCAAGCTGGGAATCGATGCCCTGGGGTACGAAGACAAACAGAAAGATCTGTTCATGAGCGCGCTCAACAAGCCCTACGGCATGGTACTGGTCACCGGCCCCACCGGCAGCGGTAAGACGGTGTCGCTGTACACCGGCCTCAATATTCTGAACACCCCGGATCGCAACATTTCCACCTGCGAAGACCCGGTGGAAATCAACCTCGGCGGCATCAACCAGGTCAACGTAAATCCTAGAGCCGGCCTCACCTTCGCGTCGGCCCTGCGCGCCTTTCTTCGCCAGGATCCTGATGTGATCATGGTCGGTGAGATTCGAGACCTGGAGACTGCCGAGATCGCCATCAAGGCGGCCCAGACCGGCCACATGGTGCTGTCCACCCTGCATACCAACGATGCACCCCAGACCCTGAGCCGGTTGGCCAATATGGGCGTACCGCCCTACAACATCGCCACCGCAGTCAATCTCATCATCGCCCAACGACTTGCCCGACGCCTGTGCAACCACTGCAAGACGGTGGTGGACATTCCGGAGCCCGCCTTGGTGGAGGAAGGATTCAAACCGGAGGAAGTGGCCAGCCTCAAGGTATACGGCCCTGTGGGCTGCGACCACTGTACCGCGGGCTACAAGGGCCGAGTGGGTATCTACCAGGTCATGCCCGTCTCCGAAGAAATGGGGCGCATCATCATGGCAGGCGGCAATGCCATCCAGTTGGCGGATCAGGCGGCCAAAGAAGGGGTCGCCGACCTGCGTGAATCGGGACTCAACAAGGTCAGGCAGGGCATCACCAGCCTAGAAGAGATCAACCGGGTTACGAAGGAATAGCACCATGGCCGAGAAGGCGCT
>CAZNBB010000172.1:0-6471 GCA_964571225.1 uncultured Gammaproteobacteria bacterium | reverse complement strand
GCTCCAACGTCGCCCAGCCCCGTAGTCGGGCGGAGACGCCCACCCTCGGGCAATCCGCATTTCCAGCGTCTGGGCAGGGTAAGGGCCCTCCACGCGCCCCGGCTGGCGGACCGTCGTCCGCCAGCGACACCGGGCGCCGCGACGGAACCGTATGACGCTGAAGGAAAATCGGTTGTTAGCCCGGCCATCGTCGCCCTACCTGATCTCCACCAGGAGACACTATCGCTAGCAGACAATTTTTCAACCTATTGTTTTTATTTGTTTTTGTTGGATGGCATGAGGTTTGGATACATGCTCCGCCGGCGGATCAGACCGGGAAGGCCCCCCTGTGGGCGGTACCTCCCGCCGATCTCCAGCCCGCCCCCGCCCGCTCCGGCGGCCGTGGGCCCCAGAACTCTAATAGTGTGGAGACAACACCCCATGAAGATGCCTTTGATTCTTGCAGCGAGCTTGTCCCTGGTAGGCAGCGGCGCAGTGTTTGCCGCCACCAACGGCGGCGCCCAGCATGCAGCCGCCGTGCAGAACGCTCCCGACGCCAAGCCGGCCCCTGCGGCATCGGCGATTCCTGCCCGCGTGCGCGCCCGCTTTCACAAGCTGGACCGCAACAAGGACGGCTATATCGACGCCAAGGAAGCCCGCCACCTGCGCAGCCTGCACCGGGAGTTCAAGCACGTCGCCAAGTCCGGCAAGATGAACGAGGCCGAATTCGCGGTCTGGGAAAAACACCGCATGGAGCGGCACACCCGGATGGAGAAACGCGAGCATGTAGCGGCTGCGAAGGAAAAACGCTCCTAAACGGACCGCCAACCCCTTTGACGTCCACCCGTCCGCCGGCCCGACATGCCGGCGGACGTCTTTCACGCCCTTCCCGTACCAAACTTCTGCGCCCCACCCGTACCCGGACAGGGTGTTAGAATGTGGCGCCATGAGTGCCTCCAATCTGACCTTACTGGCGTTAGCCCTGCTGCTTGCCGCCCTGGCAGGGGCGCTGGTCGCCTATCTGCGCGGTCTGCGTACCATCGGACCGCTGCGCGCGGAAAACGCCCGTCTGACCGCGGAGCTGGACGCCGAACGCCGCGCCCGGCGGGAACAGTCCGCCGCCCATGAGCAAGCCCGCTCGCAACTGGCCGATACGTTCAGCGCCCTCGCCAGCGACGCGCTCAAGCACAACAGCTCCGAGTTCCTGAAGCTGGCCCAGGAGAACCTCAAGAGCTTTCAGCAGCAGGCCCAGAGCGAACTGGCCCAGCGCGAGAAGGCAGTGGAAACCCTGGTCAAGCCCATCCGAGAGGTGATGGAGAAGACCGAGACCCAGATCCGGCGCATGGAGAAGGAACGCCAGGAGGCCTACGGCTCGTTGACCAAACACCTGGAAACCATGGCCGAGGCCCATCGCCTGCTGCAGGGGGAGACCCGTAACCTGGTGCAGGCCCTGCGCCGGCCCGAAGTGCGCGGACAATGGGGGGAGATGACCCTCAAGCGCCTGGCCGAGCTGGCCGGCATGGTGGAGCACTGCGATTTCGTCGAGCAGGCCCACGTGCGTACCGAGGAAGGCGCCATCCGCCCGGATATGGTGGTCAGCCTGCCCGACGGCCGGGATATCGTGGTGGATGCCAAGACGCCTCTGGACGCCTACCTCAGCGCCGTGGAGGCCGGCGACGACGAAGCCCGCGCCGCCGCCCTGCAACGCCACGCCCGCAAGGTGCGCGAACGGGTGCGCGAGCTGGCCGCCAAGAGCTATTGGCAGCAGTTCGCCAATGCGCCGGACTTCGTGGTGCTGTTCATCCCCGGTGACCAGTTCCTCAGTGCCGCCCTGGATATCGACCGCAGCCTGCTGGAGGACGCCCTGGCCTCCAAGGTGATTCTCGCCACCCCCACCAGTTTCGTGGCCCTGCTGCGGGCGGTGGCCTACGGCTGGCGCCAGCAACAGCTGGCGGAGAATGCCGAGAAGATACGCACCGTCGGCGAGGACATGTACGGCCGACTGGTGACCTTTGCCGAGCATCTGCAACGGCTGGGCAAATCTCTGGACAGCAGTGTCGGACACTTCAACAAGGCCGTCGGCTCATTCGACACACGCATACTGCCCGGGGCGCGCAAGTTTTCGGAAATGGGCATAAGCGCCAACAAAGAGGTGCCCGAGCTCGACCAGATCGAGCATGCGCCGCGCAGCGTCGAGAACACCGAAGCCGGCTCTGCGCCGGCCAAGTGACATCCGCCATGAGCGCAACCGCAGTGAAGCGCGCCTACGCCTATTGCGTCGAGATGGCGAAGGAGCACTACGAGAACTTTCCCGTCGCCTCCCTCGCTCTGCCCCGGCGCCTGCGGCGGCCGGTCAGCGCCATCTACGCATTCGCCCGCACAGCCGACGACCTGGCGGACGAGGGCCTGGCCGCCCCAGAGGAACGCCTGGCCGCCCTCGATGCCATGGACCGGCAGCTGCAGGCCATCGAACGGGGCACCGAGCCCGAAGGTCCGCTGTTCACCGCGCTCGCGGATACGATCGGTCGGCACCATCTGCCCATCGAACCCTTTCGCGACCTGTTGCGCGCCTTTCGCCTGGACGTGACCAAGCACCGCTATGCCGACTTCGCGGAGCTGATGGGTTACTGCCGCTGGTCCGCCAACCCGGTGGGCCGTCTGCTGCTGCATTTGTACGACGCCGCCACCGAACGCAACATCGGCTACTCCGACGGCATCTGCACCGCCCTGCAGCTGATCAATTTCCTGCAGGACCTGTACTCGGACTACAACGAACGGGGCCGCATTTATCTGCCCGCCGACGAGATGGAACGCTTCGGCGTCGGCGAAGCCCATCTACGGGATCGGGTCAGCGATGCGGCCATGCATCGTCTGGTCATGTTCCAGGTCGATCGGGCCACGCGTCTGCTACGGGCAGGGGCTCCACTGGGCAAGGCCCTGAAGGGGCGGGCCGGGTTCGAGCTGCGCATGATCGTGCTGGGCGGCAACACCATCCTCAAGCATCTGCGGGCCCAGCGCGACGATCTTTTCAGCCGCCCGCGACTGACCGGCGCGGAGCGCATGGGCCTGGTCTGGCAGGCGCTCAAGGGGGCCTGGTGATGCCGCCGGCCACGTCGCGTTCCGCCGTGCGTTCCGGTATCCTCTGAACGACGATCTCCTTCGAGACCGCCCTTCCATGGACCCCGACGAATACTGCCAGCAGAAGGCCGCCGCCAGCGGTTCCAGCTTCTATTACAGCTTTCTGTTTCTCCCCGCAGAGCAGCGCCGCGCCATCATCGCTTTATACGCATTCTGCCGGGAGGTGGACGACGTGGTGGACGAGTGCACCGATCCCGGCGTTGCCCGTTTGAAGCTGCAGTGGTGGCGCGAGGAAATCGAACGGGGTTTCGCGGGCCGCCCGCAACATCCGGTTACACAAGCGTTGCAGCCGGCGCTTGCACACTACAATCTGCCGAAGGAATACTTTCTCGAAATCATCGACGGCATGGAAATGGACCTTGACCGGCACCGCTACGCCTCGTTCAAGGAGCTCGGCCTGTACTGCTATCGGGCAGCCGGAGTGGTCGGAGTGCTGGCGGCCGAGATTTTCGGCTACCGCAACCGCGGGACACTGCGCTATGCCACCGATCTGGGTACCGCCTTCCAGCTGACCAACATCCTGCGGGACGTGCGCGAGGACGCCGACCGCGGCCGCATCTATCTGCCCACCGATGAATTGCAGCGCTTCGGCGTGGACCCAGAGGACATTCTGGCACACCGCATGACAGAACCCGTGCGTGCCCTTCTGCAATTCCAGGCCGAACGGGCCCGGGACTACTACCGCCGGGCTCTGGAAGCGCTTCCCGCAGAGGACCGCTATGCCCAGCGCAGCGGGTTGATCATGGCGGAAATCTACCTGCAGACCCTCACCGAAATCGAAGCGGACGGCCTGCGGGTGTTGGAGCGGCGCGTCACCCTCACACCCCTGCGCAAACTCTGGCTGGCCTGGAAGGTGGTGCGCCGCGAAAAGCGCCTGTACCGACAGTACCAGCGCTCGGGGACACCAGGCCATGGCCCGCGCCGCTGACCACGCACCGGTGATCGTAGTGGGCGGCGGCTGGGCGGGGCTGACAGCCGCTGTCGAGCTCACCCGCCACGGCGTGCCGGTCACCGTCCTGGAATCGGCGCGCCAGCTCGGCGGCCGCGCGCGTTGCGTGCCGTTCGGCAGCCAACGGGTCGACAACGGCCAGCATGTCATGATCGGCGCCTACCACGCCATGCTGGAGCTGCTGGATCTGCTCGGCGTCGCCGAGCAGGCCGTGTTCATGCGCCGACCCCTGGAACTGGCCATGCACACGCCTGGCCGGCGGGGCGTGCACGTGAAGGCGCCGGCGCTGCCGGCACCCCTGCACATGCTGGCGGCTCTGCTGGGTAGTCGCGGCCTGTCGCCCATGGACCGCCTGCGCGCCCTGCGCTTCGGCGCCATGGCCACTTCCACCCGTCCGTCACCAAGCCCTGACACCAGTGTGCAGGCCATGCTGGAGAAGAATCGGCAGTCCCCGCGCCTGGTGGCGAACCTGTGGGAGCCGTTGTGTCTTGCCGCTCTCAATACCCCCATCGCCGATGCGTCGGCGACGCTGTTCCTCAGGGTGCTGCGGGACGCCTTCACCGGCACACGGCACAACACCGACCTGCTGATCCCCCGCACCGACCTGGGCACCGCCCTGCCCCGACCCGCCCTGGACTTCATCGAAGCGCACCACGGCAAGGTTCGGCTCGGCCAGCGCGTGCACGGCCTGCGCATCGGTCCCAACGGCGTCACCGGCGTGGACCTGACCAACGAACGCCTGTCGGCGCGCCAGGTCATTCTGGCGGTCAGCCCCGTCGTGTGCCGCCGCCTGCTGGCGCCCCACCCGCGCCTGCGGGAAGTGGCCGACAACCTGGCGGCACTGCACAGCGAACCCATCTGCACTGTGTACCTGCAATACGCCGGGCACATTCGGCTGGAGCGCCCCATGGTGGGCCTGGTGGGGACCACCACCCAGTGGGTCTTCGATCGCGCGGTGTGCGGGCAGCCGGGCCTGATGGCGGCTGTCATCAGCGGCCCGGGGCCCCATATGCAGCTGGACAACGCGAGCCTGGTGGAGTGCGTCGCGCAGGACCTCTCCGCCCTCAACCCGCGCTGGCCGGCACCTACCAACACCCTTGTCTTACGGGAGAAGCGAGCCACCTTCGCGAGCCGCGTGGGTGTAGAGACCCTGCGACCGGGGCACCGGTCCCCGATACCGGGCCTGTGGCTGGCGGGAGATTTCACGGCCACCGGCCTGCCCGCCACCCTAGAGGGCGCCGTGCGCAGCGGCCTGGATTGCGCCCGCGCCATCCTGGCAACGAATCGGCCCGCCACGGGTCCGGTGAGTTGACCCATTCCTATTGTTCAACAAACGGTTACATAGCTCTCAAAGCCATTCCGTCAAAGCCCCGACCCTCAACTTTGGCGCCGCTGCGCCGCTATGCCTGACAACGCGCACTCCACAATCAACTGCAGGCACGCAAACCGGTCCGATATGGAGAAAACCGGTTGGGAGTTCATCGGCGTCGTGGAAAGGAAGGTCGACAGCCAGCACCTCAAGACGGGGATGTACGTGTCCCGCCTCGACCGCCCCTGGATCGAGACTCCGTTTCCGTTCCAGGGCTTCTACATCCGGGCCGTCAAGGACATCGAGAGGCTTCAGCGCTATTGCCGGTTCGTCTATATCGATACCGAACGCGGCGCAACCGCATCTCGCTACCTCAAACAGGACGACGACCGCGCGGTGGCGCGCCAGGTACACGCGATCTGCAGCAACGCCACCGTCAAGTCCCGCTATCGGAAGACGGAGTCCTTCGAATCCGAGCTGCAGATGGCCAGGGAACAGCACAGCAAGCTGGGCCACCTGGTCCGCAACGTGATGGACGACGTGCGCGCCGGACGGAAAATCGGCGCCGTGTCGGTGCGCCACGCCGTCGCCGGTATGATCGAGAGTATCCTTCGCAACCCCGATGCCTTCCTCTGGCTGGCCCGGCTCAAGGAAGCCGATACCTACACCTACGACCACGCCATCGGCTGCTGCACCCTCGCCGTGGCCTTCGGCCGCCACCTGGGTTTCTCCAAAGCGGACCTGATGCGGCTGGCCGTCGGTACGTTGTTGTTCGATATCGGCAAGATGAAATTGCCCCAGTCGCTGTTTTCCCATAGCGGGCCATTGTCCCCCCAAGAGTTCGAGCTGATGAAGGAGCATGTCGGCTACAGCGTGGCGTTGATGCAGGAAACCAAGGGAATGGACCCCGTGGCGATAGACATCGCCTTGCACCATCATGAACGCCACGACGGCTCGGGTTACCCCGGTGGCCGACTATCTCTTGACCCGACGCTGCTGCAATTGTGCGCGCGCCAAGCCGTCGACATTTAGTCTGTGAACGCGAACCCATAATTCCGTACAACTATGAGATTCCCGCTGCAGATAGCCCACCCAC
>CAZNBB010000171.1:0-6528 GCA_964571225.1 uncultured Gammaproteobacteria bacterium | reverse complement strand
TCGCCGGCTGACCCGGCGCCCGTTGGGCTTGGGTCATCTCGGGCTCGAACAGGGGACGCGCTTTAATCCGCTTCGAACTGCGATGCTCGGTGCGACACACGGGTCCAGAAAACCCAAAACCGACATCGGAGCCGACGTAGGGTGCAATAAGCGCAGCGCATTGCACCGTTTGATAGTGGTGATTGGTGCAATGCCCTTCGGTTATTGCACCCTACATGACCCGTCCGTGCTTTCAGTGCTTTCCGTGGCGCTTTTGACTTACACCTTCCATGGATTCCGTGGGTTCCGTGGCTCTTGTGGTTTTGCTTACGGCATGCGCCGCAGATTCCGCCCGTAGAAGATCTCGGTCATTTCCCGCTCCAGACGCCGCCGGATGGTGCGGTCCTCCTTGGCGGTCAGGTCCTCCTTGTCCACGCCGAACAGATAATTGTCCAGGTCGAAGTCCTTGAGGAGCATCTTGGTGTGGAAGGTCTGCTCCTGGTACACGTTCACGTCGATCATGTGATAACGGTTGCGCGTGTCGCGGGACATGAAGTTCTGGATGGAATTGATCTTGTGATCGATGAAGTGCTTCTTGCCCCGCACGTCGCGGGTGAATCCGCGCACCCGATAGTCCACCGTCACGATGTCCGACTCGAAGCTGTGGATGAGATAGTTCAGGGCGCGCAGCGGTGAGATACGCCCGCAGGTGGACACATCGATGTCCGCCCGGAAAGTGCTGATACCGTTGTCGGGATGGCTTTCCGGATAGGTGTGGACAGTGATATGGCTCTTGTCCAGATGCGCCACCACCGCATCCGGCAGGGGGCCGGGCTGCTCGGGCTGGGACAGGAGCTTCTTGTCCACCACCGGCTCCTCGGAAATGAGCATGGTCACGCTCGCGCCCTGGGGCTCGTAGTCCTGGTGGGCGATGTTGAGGATATTGGCGCCGATGATGTTGGACACATCGGTGAGTATCTGCGTCAGCCGCTCGGCGTTGTACGCCTCATCGATGTATTCGATGTACTCCCGGCGCTGGCGCGGCGTGATGGCGTAGCAGATATCGTAGATATTGAAGCTGAGCGTTTTGGTGAGGTTGTTGAAACCGTGCAGCCTCAACTTCTTCATCGCCTTCCCCACCTGCGCGACCTCCCTAGCCTTAGAACATGGCGCCGCCCGCAGGGCCGGCCCGGATCGCCCATTATTTCATATTTTGCGCGATGGGTGGATGGTGGATTATCTGTACGACATTGCCCTCCGGGTCGGCACAGTAGAAGCTGCGGGCGCCGTCCCGGTGGGTGCGGGGCGCGGCCTTGATGGACACTCCATTGGCCTTCAGGAACTCATGCCAGCGGTCCACGTCGGCAGGCGAAGCGATGATGAATCCGATGTGGTCCAGGCGCTGGGGGCCTTCTGGGGTGCCTAGCGCCCTGTGCAGCGCCAGGTTGTCGTTGCCGCTGGTCAGATAGACGTTGTCCGGATCCGGGCGCCACTCCACCTCCATGCCCATCAGGTCCACATAGAAGCGCTCGCAGGCCGCCAGGTCCTGCACGTTCAGGGCGACGTGGCGCAGCCCGGCCGTTCTGGGAGGGCGATTCAAGGGCACCTCCCCACATACGGGGTTCGCGCGCCGACACCAGGGCCCGGGGCCGCGCCGGCGGCCGGCTCAGGACTCGACGATTTCGTAGTCATGGGTCACCTCGGCGGACTTGCCCAGCATGATGGATGCCGAACAGTACTTCTCCGCGGACAACTCGATGGCCCGCTTGACCTGCTTTTCCGACAGGCCCCGGCCGGTCACGACAAAGTGGACGTGGATGCGCGTAAACACCTTGGGCGCGGTTTCCGCCCGCTCGGCTTCCAACTCGGCGACGCAGTCGTCCACCGGCTGACGGGCCCGTTTGAGGATGTTGATCACGTCGAAAGCGGTGCACCCGCCCATGCCCAGCAGCAGCATTTCCATGGGCCGCACGCCCAGATTGCGGCCGCCGGCGTCGGGCGGCCCGTCCATGACCACGGCGTGGCCACTGCCGGATTCGCCCACAAAGGTGACGTCCTCGACCCACTTGACGCGCGCCTTCATCGTTGTCTCCCCACGGCAAATGCGTGAAGCCTATCACAATTCGACAAGCCAACCGCCCTTGCCTACAATCGGACCATGGTTAATTTGACTATAATCAATTCGATTGCGGCCACGCGGATACCCTGACCCATCATGGCGACAGTGCTCACCAAGAGTACCGGTAATCCCTCCATCGATCGGTTTCTGGAGCATTGCCACCGACGGCGCTATCCGACCAAAAGCGTCATCATCTACGCCGGCGATGCGCCGGACGTCCTGTACTACATCATCGAAGGCTCGGTGACCGTGCTCATCGAAGACGAGGACGGCCATGAGATCGTCCTCGCCTACCTGAACAAGGGCGACTTCTTCGGCGAGATGGGTCTGTTCAGCGACCAGCCCAAGCGCAGCGCCTGGGTGCGCACCCGCACCCAATGCGAGCTTGCCGAGATCAGCTACAGCCGTTTCCGCCAGGTAACCGAAGAAAATCCCGATGTGCTGTTTGCGCTGGCCGCCCAGATGGCCACCCGCCTGCGCGACACCAGCCGCAAGGTGGGTGATCTGGCGTTTCTGGACGTCACCGGGCGGGTTGCCCGCGCACTGCTGGATCTGTGCCGTCAGCCGGACGCCATGACCCATCCGGAAGGCATGCAGATCCGCATCACGCGCCAGGAGATCGGGCGCATCGTGGGCTGTTCCCGGGAAATGGTCGGCCGGGTGCTCAAGGCCCTGGAGGAACAGGGTCTGATCACCGCCCGCGGCAAGACCATCGTAGTGTTCGGCGCCCGCTAGGACGCGCTCCACACAAACCCGTCGCCGCCGTACGCGGCGGCCGGCCCGTATCCCCCATCGTTGTCATCGCGGCGGGTTGGCAGCACCCGTAGGTTGGGCTGACGACGGAAGCCCAACAAAGCTCGGGTTGGCACCATCCGTAGGTTGCGCTGACAACAGAAGGCCAACGAAGCTCGGGTTTGCAGCGATCGCAGGTCGTGGTTACGCGCGATGGTAACAGTCACCAGCCGCCGGACCACGGTATGGCGTCAGTCGGTGGACGCTGGGCTGCGGGGTCGCAGCGCTTGCCTGCCGTTGGGCTTCGCTAAGCTCAGCCCAACCTACCAGGTCCCCGTTACGAACCGGAACCGAACAACTCCGCCAGCTTCGCCCCCGGGTCGGGCGCCTTCATGAACGCCTCCCCCACCAGAAAGGCATGCACGCCGTGCTCGCGCATGCGAGCCACGTCCGCCGGCGTGTGGATACCGCTCTCGGTGACGACCAACCTGTCGTCCGGCATCCGCTGCAACAGATCCAGGGTGGTCTGCAGGTCGGTGTGAAACGTCCGCAGGTCCCGGTTGTTGACACCCACCAGTCTGCCCGGCATGGCCAGCGCCCGCTCCAACTCGCCCCGGTCGTGAACCTCCACCAAGGCGTCCATGCCCAGTTCGTCGGCGAGCCGGGCCAGATCCCGCAGCCTGTCATCCTCCAGAGCCGCCACGATCAGCAGAATGCAGTCCGCTCCCAGTGCCCGCGCTTCGTAGACCTGATAGGGATCGATCACGAAGTCCTTGCGCAGCACCGGCAGCTCGCAGGCGCCGCGCGCCTGTTGCAGATACCGGTCCGCCCCCTGGAAGAACTGCTCGTCGGTAAGCACCGACAGACATGCCGCACCGCAGCGCGCATAGCTGGCCGCGATCGCCGCCGGGTCGAAGTCCTCCCGCAGCACACCTTTGCTCGGCGACGCCTTCTTGATCTCCGCGATCACCGCAGGATCGCCGGCCTCGATGCGACCACGCAGGCTGTCGAAGAATCCTCTGGGAGGCGCGGCGTCTTGCGCAGCCCGCATCAGCTCGCCGATAGCCCGGCGCCCGGCACGCTCCGCCACTTCCTGCGTCTTGACCCGCAGGATCTTCTTGAGGACATCGGGAGTGTCAGTCATATCGCTCGTCTTCCGCAGCGACCGCACCGGTATCGTCACCGCCCGTCGACACCGCCGTCACGACAGGCTCCGGGATACGGCCACCAGTTCGTCCAGTTTGCGCGCGGCGGCGCCGCTGTCCAGCACCTCCTGGGCGCGCCGCACACCGGCCTCGAGAGTATCGGCGAGACCCGCCACGTAGATCGCGGCACCGGCATTCAACACCACCACATCACGCGCCGGGCCGGGTCGACCCGCGAACACATCGCGGATCACCGCCAGACTCTGCTCCGCGTTCTGCACCACCAGGGTTGCCACATCCGAGCGCTGCAGGCCGAACTCTTCCGGCGTCACAGTGTAGGAACGGATATCGCCGTTGCTGAGTTCCGCCACATGGGTGGGCGCGCCGCCGCTGATTTCGTCCATGCCGTCCTCGGCGTGCACCACCAGCACATGCTCGCTGCCCAGGCGATCGAGCACCGCCGCCAGGGGTTCCACCCATTGGTCGCTGAACACGCCCAGCACCTGGTTGGGCGCACCGGCCGGGTTGGTCAGCGGGCCCAGCAGGTTGAACAGGGTGCGCACACCCATTTCCCGACGCGGACCGATGGCGTACTTCATGGCGCCGTGATGGCGGGGCGCAAACAGAAAACCTACCCCTACCTTCTCGATGCATTGCCCGACCTGTTCGGGACCGAGATCCAGGTTGACGCCGGCCGCCTCCAGCACGTCGGCGCTGCCGCAACTGCTGGAAACCGATCGGTTGCCATGCTTGGCGACACGGGCACCGGCCGCCGCCGCAGTGATGGCGCTGGCGGTGGATATGTTGAAGGTGCACACGCCGTCGCCGCCCGTGCCACAGGTATCCACCAGGTGAGCGCCGCCCACTTCCACCCGGCTTGCCAGTTCCCGCATCACCTGGGCGGCGGCCGCCAGTTCCTCCACCGTCTCGCCTTTCATGCGGATGGCGGTCAGAAACCCTCCGATCTGGGCAGGCGTAGCCTGGCCGGTCATGATCAGACGCATGACCTGGGTCATTTCGTCGGCCGTGAGATCGCGCCGTTCCGTAACGGCACGGATGGCCTGCTGCATATCCATGGTAGCTCCCCATTTGGTGCCGCCCGCGGGAGGGGGCACCGACAAATCGCCGGGCTAGCGCGTTCCCTTCAGAAAATTGCGCAGCAGGTCGTGACCATGCTGCGTAAGGATCGATTCGGGATGGAATTGCACACCCTCCACCGCCAGTTCCCGATGGCGCACCCCCATGATCTCGTCCGGTTCGCCGCGCTCGTCCTCGGTCCAGGCGGTGATCTCCAGGCAGTCCGGCAGGGAAGCCGGGTCGATCACCAGCGAGTGGTAGCGGGTGGCTTCCAGGGGGTTGGGCAGTTGCGTGAACACGCCCACGTCCCGGTGATAGATCATGGAGGTCTTGCCGTGCATGATCTGCCCCGCATGCACGATGCGCCCGCCGAAAGCCTGGCCGATGCTTTGATGACCCAGGCAAACGCCGAGGATGGGCACATGGCCGGCGAAGCGCCGGATGGCATCCACCGACACGCCCGCCTCGTTGGGCGTGCACGGTCCGGGGGAAATCACGATCTGCTCCGGGGCCAGTTCCTCGATCTGCTCTACGGTGATCCGGTCGTTGCGGAACACCCGCACATCGGCGCCCAACTCCCCCAGATACTGCACGAGGTTGTAGGTAAAGGAGTCGTAGTTGTCGATCATCAGCAGCATGGCGGCGCCCTCTCAGCGATGTGCGCCGTTGAGCCCGGCGTTTGCCAGCGCTGCAGCCCGGAAGACGGCACGTCCCTTGTTCATGGTCTCCTCCCATTCGGACGCCGGCACCGAATCGGCCACGATGCCCGCGCCGGCCTGGATGTGCAGCGTGCCGTCCTTGATGACCGCGGTGCGGATCGCGATGGCCGTGTCCATGTTGCCGGACCAGGACAGATAGCCCACTGCCCCGGCGTAGACACCCCGCTTGACCGGTTCGAGCTCGTCGATGATCTCCATGGCGCGGATCTTGGGGGCGCCCGAAACGGTGCCCGCGGGGAATGTAGCCCGCAGCACGTCGATAGCGGACAGCTTCGGACGAATGCGACCGGTCACGTTGGAGACGATGTGCATGACGTGGGAGTAGCGCTCCACGACCATCTTCTCGGTCAGCTCCACGCTGCCCACCTGACTGACCCGTCCCACATCGTTGCGCCCCAGGTCGATCAGCATCAGGTGCTCGGCCAGCTCCTTGGGATCGGCCAGCAGCTCCTCCTCCAGTGCCCGATCCTGCGCCTCGTCCCTGCCGCGCGGCCGGGTGCCGGCGATGGGACGCAGGGTGACCACGCCATCGGCGCAGCGCACCAGGATCTCCGGCGACGAACCCACCACGTGGAAGCCGTCCAGGTGAAGGAAGTACATGTAGGGGGAAGGGTTGAGCCCACGCAGCGCGCGGTAGAGATCCAGCGGTTCGGCATAGAACGGCAACGACAGACGCTGCGACAGCACCACCTGCATGATGTCGCCGTCGGTGATGTATTCGCGCGCCCGGCTCACCGCCGCCTCGAAGCCCTCCTGG
>CAZNBB010000170.1:0-6566 GCA_964571225.1 uncultured Gammaproteobacteria bacterium | reverse complement strand
CACTCTCTGGTGGCTCTGGTGGCTCTGGTGGCTCTGGTGGCTCTGGTGGCTCTGGCGGCGCTGGTTTCTACACTGGTTACTACAGCACCATGAACGGCACCACCGGCACCGGCGGCAGCGGCGGCAACGGCGGCACCGGCATCATTGCCACCGGCAGTTCCACGATCACCAACGCGGGAACCATACAGGGTGGACTTGATGCTTCTGGTACCACTCGAGCGGACGCCATCGACCTGTCCGGCGGTGGGAATACCCTGATCATTAACGCCGGCTCCAGGATTCTTGGCAACGTCGTGAGCAACAGCGGCACAACAAACGGTGGAGACGCCTTCGCTCTGGGCGGTACTGGGAACGGCACGTTCAATGTCGACGATCTCGGAGCTGTGGGCTCAAGCGCGCAGTACCAGGGCTTCTCCGATTTGCAGAAGAGGGCTAGCTCCACCTGGACGCTCACCGGGTCGGACGCCCTCAACTTACCCTGGCTGGTGTCCGGAGGGACCCTCTCCATTTCCAACGGCATCAGCCTCGGCAATGCGACCACCACATTCGACGGCGGCGGGTTGTTGACGACGGCCGACGTAACCATATCCGGAGCCATTGCCGTTGATGGCAACGGGGGCACCATCAATAATGGCGGTAACTACGACACATTCAATGGCAACATCACCAATGCAGGCGCTCTGACATTTTCGGGTGCCGGTACCGCGACACTGGTATCCGGCCTTACCAACTCCGGTACCCTGCACAATCAGTCGAGCACGACCCTGAACGACGCCGGCAGCGTGACCAACGCCGGTACGATCACCAACGCCGGCAGCGTCACCGTCGCCGCGGCCGGCACGGTCACCGGCACGGGCGCCTTCACCCAGTCCGCCGGCACCACGACGGTCAACGGGAGCTTCGCCCAGTCGTCCATGGCTATCAACGGCGGCAGGCTGCAGGGTACCGGCACCCTGAACGTCACCAACCCCGTCACCATCGGCAGCGGTGCCATTATTGATCCCGGAATGGCCCCGGGGACGGTGGGCATCCTGACCAGCGACGGCAGCATCGACATCACCGGCACCTTGAACATCGATCTGGCCAGCCTGTCGGGCTTCGACCAGTTGAACGTTACCGGTGCCACCAGCAACGTGACGTTCGGGGCGGGCAGCAAAATCAACTTCATGCTCGATGGGAGCTTCATGCCCAGCGCCGGCAATACGTTCGACTTCCTGAGCGCGCTGGGTGGCGTGAAGGGCTTTAGCAACCTCACCTACGGGTTCACGGGCATGGGACTGTCCAGTAACCTGAGCGCCCAGCTGCTGGAGATCAACGGCAACACCGGCCTGCAGCTGGACATCACCAACGCCCCGGCGACGGTACCCTTGCCCGGGAGCGGCTGGCTGTTCCTCTCCGGCGTGGTTGGTCTGATGGGCATCGCCCGGCGCCGTGTTAAAGTGGCCCCATGAGCGACAAGCCCATCTACTTCCTGGCAGGGCTGCCCCGCAGCGGCTCGACGCTGCTGGCCAACATCCTGCTGCAGCACCCGCGCCTGCATGTCACGCCCACCTCGGGGATCCTGGACATGCTGGTGCAGGTGCGCAACCACTGGGACCGCAACGACGCCATCCAGGCCATGGACAGAAAGACCAGCGAGCAGGTCAAGACCCAGGTCCTGCACGCCATGGCCCAGGCCTACTTCGGACATGTGGACAAGCCCGTGTGCATCGACAAGAACCGCTACTGGGCGGAGTTCCTCGAAATGGCGGCGGTGCTGGTGGGGGGCAGGGAAAAGGTCAAGGTGCTGGTGAGCGTGCGGGACATGCGCGATGTGCTGGCCTCGTTCGAGTCCCTGTACCGGAAGACCGCGGCCATCAGCATGCCGCCGTTGGAGGGTCAGAACGCCATCAAGTGCAAGACGGCCCTGGGAAGGCTGGAGCTGTTCATCGACGACGCCCAACCCGTGGGTCGTGCCTATAATGCGGTTCGCGATGCCGTTACTCGAGGCTGGTTACCCAACATGCACTTCGTGGAATACGACCAGCTGACCCGTGAACCTGCCAAAACCCTTGAAGGCATCTACCGCTTCCTGGGTGAAGATCCCTGTAAACATGATTTTGATAACGTGGAGCAGGGTACGGTAGAGGACGACTTCGTCTATGGCTTTAAGGACCTGCACGTGATCCGCCAGCAGGTGCGGCCCCAGGAGCCCCAATGGCCGAAGGTGTTCGACGATGCCGTGTTCCAGAGTCCTGCCTGGCAAAACATCGAGCAGGTGGCCGAGTTCTGGAAGCTGTACCAGAAGCAGCAGACGCCCACCAGCCCGCCCCTTGTCGGCAAGCACTGAGCGTGGCGGTTGTCTCCACTCCCGCTAACGATTCCGACGATCCATCCCACTCAGCGTCCGCTCCGCACGCGTGAACGGTCGTGCGCGGAAATTGCGCAACTGTCTCAAAAGGGTCGACGACCGCACGCCGGGGCGAACGGACCGTCCTCAGTACGGTCTCAACGGACCGGCTGCCGGCCATGAACGGACAGCACGCACTCGTTGGCTAGCGACTGAGCTGTGCCCAATCCCGGACGGTGGAATGTCGATGCCGACTCCATTATCGGGGTGGGGCCGCTGTACGCCGCCAGCCCAACCGCGTCAGCGGCGAACTACGTTGTCAGCGCGCGGCACACTATTGCCCATACGCCACGCCAAAGGCATCTGCGGCGAGCCCTCGCCTCGAGACCACATACCCATCGCGCGGTCTAGCATTCCGCCCCTTACTCGCAATCCCAATTGATTCCCTGTTATTTCTTGAGCGATAGAACATATCGCCGCGGCGGGGGGACTTTTCTACCGGCGCCGCGGAATAACCCAGAAAGGAGGGCCCAAACGTCCCTGCCACCGTTTTGCTACAACGCGCAAGCGGCTTACTCATACGGTTGACCTGCAGGGAACCCTCAATCTGATCGTTCATGCAAATCAGGGGACGCGAAGGCTGGCGCTCCGGCTTCGGTGGGCGGCCCGCATGTTCAACCGCAGCAGAGACCCCCGACGACAGCCTAGCCTGTTGCTGGTCTATTGTATGACGTGGTCGACAGTGAGCCGTACGACATTGGAAGTACCGGGCTTCGCCGATCGGTATCCCGCCTCCAGATCCCCCTTCTGCGGCATCGCCGTACCGTTGACAGAGATGCGGGCGCCCACCATGACTTTGGACTGTTGCGAGAGCTTCCGGCTAGGCAGCAGCGCCTGGGCGTCGCCCAGTACAACGGTGAGGGGCAGGTCCTTTACTTGTCTGCGTACGGCCGCCACGGGCATCGGCGGACCGTGGACAGCACGCGCAAAGATAAACACAGTGTCATTTGGTGCAACTTTCGGGGTCAAACCCGGTGCCAGGGCAACATGCACGGTGATCTGCTTGCCGGTTGAGGCGGCCGGTGTGCTGCCGGCGGAGGCGGGCGAGGCGTTCCTTGCCAGGGCCTCGGCCGCCGAAATCCGCCTCTCCAGTATCTTCGCTACGTCGCTGCCCGGCGGGGCCTGATTGGCCAACACCTGCCAATGCGCTACCGCAGTACGGTAACTTCCGTGTTGGTACGCAGCCCAGCCGGCAAGCCAGAGCGCCTTCGGTTGCCGGGGATTGAGTTGCAGCGCATGTTGCAGCAGTTCGTCCGCACGGCCCGAGAATCGTTGGTGGTTCGCGAGCGCCAGTACCTCGGCATAGTCTGCGGTCACGGCCGGATCCTTGCCGTGGGTAAGCTGGTAGGCGTGCGCATAGGCGTCGCTGGCCTTGCCGAACTTTCCCAGCACCCGATACGAGCGGCCGAGCATCCGCCAGCCGCGCACGTCCTCCGGATGCTGCTGAAGGCGCCCAGCAAGACCCGCGACCATGTCGTGTACGCGCGCCGGTGCCCCGCGGGTCTCCGCTGCCGGTCCTCGGTCCGCCAGCGACTGCGAGGCGCGAGAGAACTGCGGCCAACCGCCAAGAGCTCCGTACATACCGGCTGCCGTCAGCGGTAAGACAACGGCAACCGTCACCGACATCCAGCCGGGGCGGATCCGCCCTAGACCGGGCTGCCCCGCCTCCGGGACCTCAAGCGCTTGCAAAGACTGCCGCTCCAGGTCGTCGCGTGCCGATTCGAACTGTTCGGGGTCCAGGAGCCCGTCCGCGAGATCGGCCTGCAGTTCCGCAAGCCGTTTGCGGTGCAGCGCGCGGTTGACCTGCCGCCTTGGCGGCCCGGGGGTGCGTCCGCGTCCCAGCAGCGGGGGCAGCACAAAGCCAAGGGCCACCAGCACCATGACAGCGAAGATCACCGGGAGCGCGATCATTAGGAGTGGTCCTCGTTCGGTCCCAGGAACTCGGAAAGTCGGCGCCGCTGTTCCTGGTTGAGTGTCTCCTCCGGGGCGCGACGCCGCCTGCGTAGTGCCAACATCAGGACGAGCAGTCCCGCCGCCAGAACCACAAAAGGCCCGACCCACAGGACGTAGGTGGCCCCCATGAACGGCGGACGGTACAGCACGTAGTCACCATAGCGCGTCACCAGATACCGGACGATCTCGCGGTCGCTTTTTCCGGCGCGCATCTGGGCGCGCACCACGCGCCGCAGGTCCTTGGCCAGATCGGCCTGGGAGTCCTGCAGTGATTCGTTTTGGCAGACTAGGCAGCGCAGGTTCCTGAGAAGACTGTGATAGCGCATATCTTCCTGCGGGTTGGCGAAGCCCGACGAGAGCTGCGCCGTCCCCGCCGCCTGTACCGCGGGCCCGAACAACAGTGCCAGCGCCAGCCCTGCGGCGTGCCACCTCATCCTCTGTCCTCCTCGCGCAGCTTGCGCACGAGCGGCAGGATCTTGTCCTGCAGGGCCGATTCGGTCACCGGTCCTACCTGCTTGTAGCGGATGATGCCGTTGGCATCGACCACGAACGTTTCCGGCACGCCATAGACCCCCCAATTGATCGCCGTGCGGCCGTCCTTGTCGAAGGCATCTGCCACATAGGGATCGCCGAAGTCCTTCAGCCAGCGGATCGCCCGGGCCCGGTTGTCTTTGTAGTTCAAGCCGTAGATCGGCACGACGCCGCTCTTGCCCAGCATGGTGAGCAGTGGGGCCTCTTCCCGGCACGATACGCACCAAGAAGCCCACACGTTGACCAGCGTGACCTTGCCGAGCAGGTCGCGGCGCGACAGGACGTGCGTCGGGTCCTTGAGCTCGGAAAGACTGAATTGAGGGGCCGGCTTGCCGATCAACGGAGAGGGTACGCGTCGGGGGTCATGGTGCAGTCCCACTATCAGCAGTGCAACCAGCGCTGCAAACATCCCGAACGGGATCAGATACCGAATCACGATCAGGCCTCCCGAGGTGCAGGGGTTGACGCTTCTTGCGCGAAGCGATGTTCTCGCGGCAGGATTTCCTGCCGTGCACGGAGGCGGTAGCGTCGGTCGGTGAGCGCCACCAGTCCGCCCAGCGCCATGCACAGGCCACCCATCCATATCCAGCGCACCATGGCCTTGTAGTACACTCGCATGGCCCACGATCCGCCCGCCAGCGGTTGGCCAAGCGATACGTACAGGTCGCGAAACAGTCCCGGCTGTATACCCGCTTCGGTCGTCGACATGGGCTGACCTACATAGACTCTCTTTTGCGGATGCAGCACGGCCACCTGCCGACCATCGTGAAAGACCAGTACACGTGCCTGGGTGGCCGTGTAGTTCGGTCCTTTGACCTGTTGGACGTCCTCGAACTTGTAGGTGTAGCCGCCCAGACTGACGGTGTCGCCTGGCCTTACCCGCACGTCCTTCTCCAAGCTGTTGGTGCCTGTCAGGGTGACACCGAGTACAAACAGTCCAATGCCGAAGTGGGCCACCGTCATGCCGACGAAGTGCCGCGGCAAGCGGAACCACGGGCGTCCGGCAGCCTGGTTGTGACGGATGTGGCGCCACATATCGCGGGCGGGCAGGATCAGCGCCCACACCGCCAACACCACCGCGAGGATCACCAGCGGGTGCACCGTACCTGTGTACCAGATCGAGAAGGCGCTACCGGTCACCAGCGCTGCGGCGAGGGGTAGCCAAAGCGACTGCAACAACGGCCGCAGGGCCTGACGCTTCCAGCGCGCGATCGCGCCGACACCGGCCAGGAATACCAACGGCAGTGCGAGCGGTACGAACACCGTGTTGAAGTAGGGGGGGCCCACCGAAATCTTGCCTACTGCCATACCTTCCAGCACCAGCGGGTACAAGGTGCCAAGCAGGACCGTAAAGCACGCCGCCACTAGCAGAACGTTGTTGATCAGCAGCAGCGTCTCGCGCGACAGGGCGTCAAAGTTGCCGCCGCCTTTGATCCGCGGCGCGCGCCACGCGTAGAGCAGAAGCGATGCGCCTATCACCACCGCAAGAAATGAGAGGATGAAGATCCCGCGGCGCGGATCCGTGGCGAACGCATGCACCGACACCAGCACGCCGGAGCGCACCAGAAAGGTTCCCAACAGGCTCAGCGAAAACGCGAATAGCGCGAGCAGCACCGTCCAGTTCTTGAATGCGCCGCGCTTGTCGGTCATTGCCAACGAGTGGACCAGGGCCGTGCCCATGAGCCAGGGCATG
>CAZNBB010000169.1:0-6583 GCA_964571225.1 uncultured Gammaproteobacteria bacterium | reverse complement strand
GGCGGCGTAGATGCGCCGCTGGTCTCCCCACACCGCTATCAGGAAATACATCGGCACCAGCATGATTTCCCAGAAGAAGAAAAACAGGAACAGGTCGAAGGCCAGGAACACCCCCAGGGTGCCCGCCAATGACCACAGCAGGTTGAAGTGGAAGAAGCCGACCCGTTCCCTGATCTCGGTCCAGGAAGCCGCCACCGCCGCCAGTCCCAGCGCCAGCGTCAGCACCACCATCAGGACGCTGAGCCCATCGGCCGCCAGGTGGAAGTGGATGCCGAAGGACGGGATCCATGACCAGTCCAGCCGGGCCACCCACGGACCGTTGGCGGCCAGGGCGAGGTTCGTCGGGCTCAGGGTCCACAACCGCAGCCCCAGCCACAGATCCACGGCCAGGGTGGCCACCGACACCCACCGGCACAGAGGCGTGTACCAGTAGTCGGCCAGCCAGGCCAGCACGCCGCCGATCAGCAGTACCAGAATGAGCCACAGCAGAATCATAGAAACACCGAAATGGACAGCACGATTACCGATCCCACCACCATGGTGAGGGCGTACCAGCGCATGACGCCGGTCTGGGTATCGCTCAGACCGCCGTGAATCGCCTCGCTGACCACCGCCAGCCCACGATAGACGCTGTCGATTGCGTCGGAACGATTGACCCGCGCGAACCAGTGGTAGGGCCGTACCAGCACGCGGTCATACAGCCAGTCCATGGCCCAGTCGCCGGCCCAGAAGCGGTGCAGGGCAGCGCCCCAAGGCTGGCGGGCGAAGCCCCTCAGCCATTCGGGGTAGCGCAGGAACAGCAGGTAAGCCAGATAGATCCCGCCGAGGGAGGCGACACCGCTGAGCAGTTCCAGCACGGTCTCGGTGCGCGACGCGGCCAACGCGTGGACGGACGGCAGGACGGTGTGCAGAAAATTCGTGAACAGAGGCGCGTTGCCCATGTAGGCCGGCAGCTCCAGACAGCCGCCGATCACCGACAGCACCGACAGTGTGACGAGGGGAACCATCATGCGCACGCCCGGGCGCTTGCGGACCCTGGTCTTGGCCTCGCCGAAGAAGGCGATGAAGATCAGCCGGAAGGTGTACAGGCTGGTCATCAATGCGCCGATCCAGGCCGCCGCCCACAACCAGGGGCTGCCCGCCGACGATGACCAGGCGTCCAGGATGATCAGGTCCTTGCTGTAGAAGCCGGCGGAGATAAAGGGCACGGCCGACAGGGCCATGCCGCCCAGCAGGAACGGCCAGAAGGCGCTGGGGAGCTCCCGGCGCAGCCCGCCCATCTTGAAGATGTCGTGCTCGTCGTCGAGGGCGTGGATTACCACGCCGGAGGCCAGGAACAGCAGTGCCTTGAAGAAGGCGTGAATCATCAGGTGGAAGATGGCCGCCGCCCAGGCGCCGACGCCCAGGGCCAGGAACATGTAGCCGATCTGGCTGATGGTGGAATAGGCCAGCACCCGCTTGATGTCTCGTTGGGTGAGGGCGCTGAAGCCGGCCAGCAGCAGCGTGGCGGCACCCACGGCCGCGACGGCGAGCTGGGCATCGGGGGCGAGGGCGAACAGCACGTGGGTACGGGCGATGAGGTATACGCCGGCGGTGACCATGGTGGCCGCGTGAATCAGGGCGCTGACCGGGGTGGGGCCGGCCATGGCGTCGGGCAGCCAGGTCTGCAGGGGCAGCTGGGCCGACTTGCCCACCGCGCCCCCCAGCACCAGGAAGGCGGCAGCGGTGGCCAGGCTGGAGCCCACCGGCCATTGTTCGGCGGCCCGGTGCATGAGCGGTTGGATATGCAGCGTGCCCAGATGGGTGTACAGCAGCAGCAGTCCGATGGTGAGGGCGACGTCTCCGACCCGCGTCACCACGAAGGCCTTGCGCGCCGCCTCCCCGTTGGCAGGGTCCCGGTACCAGAACCCCACCAGCAGATAGCTGCACAGGCCGACCCCTTCCCAGCCCAGGTACAGCAGCAGCAGGTTGTCGGCCAGCACCAGGGTGAGCATGGAGGCCACGAACAGGTTCATGTAGGCGAAGAAGCGGCTGTAGCCACTGTCCTCCGCCATGTATTCGGTGGAGTACAGATGAATGAGAAAGCCAACGAAGGTGACCACCAGCATCATGATCACCGCCAGGTTGTCCAGGTAGAAACCTACGGTGGGGCGGAACCCCGCCACGCTGATCCAGTGCCAGACGGTCAGTGTGTAGGCGTGGCCCGCCGGCGGATGGAGAATGAAATTGGCGCCGATCCACAGGGCCACCGCTGCCGACAGTCCCACGGAGCCGGCGCCCACCCAGGCCACGGCGGGCCGGATCAGTCGACCCTGGGTGAACGTCAGGACGGCGAACCCGATGAGCGGCAACAGCGGAACGAGCCAGATCAGGTGGAACATGTCAGCCCCTCAACTCGCTGGCGGCGTCCGCGTCCAGGGTGTGGAAGCGGTGGTAGAACTGCAGCGCAAGAGCCAATCCCACCGCCACCTCCGCAGCGGCCAGGGACAGGATCAGGATGAACATGATCTGGCCGTCGGCCTGCTGCCAGCGCGAGCCGGCCACCACGAAGGCCAGGCCGGCGGCATTGAGCATGATCTCCAGGGACACCAGCATCATGATCACGTTGCGCCGCACCAGCAGCCCGAGCAGCCCCAGGGTGAACAGGACGGCCGCGAGCAGCAATGCCTGGTTGAGAGCCACGTTGGCGACGGGCATGGCGGTATCTCCCCTGTCAGTGTTGCAGATGTTCCCTGCGCCCCAGATGGTAGGCCCCCACCAGCCCCGCCAGCAGCAGCATGGAGGCCAGCTCCACCGCCAGCACATAGGGGCCGAACAGGGTCATGCCCACCAGTCGGGACGGCACCACATTGACGCCTTCCCGGCCCGGCAACCCGACGTAGAGGGAATAGATCAGCTCCCCCAGCAGCACGGCGGAGAACAGTCCCGGGCCCAACCACGTGGCCGGTGTCATCCAACGGCGCTCGCGATGGGCGCTCTGGCTTCCCAGGTTGAGCATCATGACCACGAACACGAACAGCACCACGATGGCCCCGGCGTAGACGATCACCTCCAGGGCGGCGGCGAACGGTGCACCCAGGGTGTAGAACACCAGTGCCAGCGCCAACAGGGACACCACCAGGTAAAGCAGGGCGTGCACCACGTGCGTGCGGGTGATCACCAGCATGGTGGTCAACACGGCGACGATGGAGGCAACGTAGAAGGTGGCGTTCATGGAAGCGCTCCGTTCAGGGCATGAGGCTGTGCGGATCGACGGGCGTGTCCTCGCTTTTCGCTTCGCCCTTGTCCTTGCCGCCGATAGCCAGGCCGGCCACCCGGTAGAAGTTGTAGTCGTGGTATTTCCCCGGGCCCGAAATGGTGAGTTCCTCCTTCTCGTAGACCAGGTTGAGGCGGTCGTACTCGCACATCTCGAAATCGTGAGTAAGCAGGATGGCATAGGTCGGGCAGGCTTCCTCGCAAAGCCCGCAGAAGATGCAGCGGGAGAAATTGATGCGGAAGAACTCCGGATAGCGACGTCCGTGCTCGTCCTCGGTGGCCTGCAGGGCGATACAGTCCACCGGACAGGTCACTGCGCAAAGGTAGCAGGCCACGCAGCGTTCCTCCCCGTCGGGGTCGCGGGACAGGATGATCCTGCCGCGCCAGCGGGGCGGAATCCGGGGCATTTCGTCCGGGTACTCGATGGTCGCCTTGCGGGTGAAGGTGTGGGTCAGGTAACGACCCATGATCCGCAGGGAGTTGAACAGCACGCTTTGCATCTTGGTCTCCTCGCCCGCTCAGGCTCATCCTCCCCCGTGCGCCAGCAGGGCGCCTCCGGTGAGAGCGAGATTCAGCAGGGTCAACGGAAGCAGCAGCTTCCAGCCGTAGCTCATGAGTTGATCGTAGCGGGGCCGCGGCAGCGAGGCCCGCAGCAGAATGAAGAACCCCACGAAGAAGAACGTCTTCAGAACAAACCAGACGATGGGCGGCAGCAGCGGACCGTGCCAGCCGCCGAGAAAGAACACGGTGATCATCACCGAGATCAGGATGATCCCCAGGTATTCGCCGACGAAAAACAGGCCGAACTTGAGGCCCGAATACTCGGTGTGGTAGCCGCCGGTCAGTTCGGCCTCGGCCTCTGGCAGATCGAAGGGCAGGCGGTGAATTTCGGCGATACCGCCGATCACGAACACCACGAAGCCCAGCACCTGGGGAATGCAGAACCACAGTCCCTGCTGGGCATTGACGATATCCCGCAGGTTGAACGAACCGGCCATCATCACCACGCCCATCAGGGACAGGCCCATGAACACTTCGTAGCTGAGCATCTGGGCGGCGGCCCGCAGCCCGCCGAACAGCGCGTACTTGCTGTTGGACGCCCAGCCGGCCAGGATCACGCTGTAGGCGGCCAGGGAGCTCATGGCCAGGAAGAACAGCAGCCCCACGTTGAGGTTCACCACGCCGATGCCCGGTGCGAAGGGCACCACGGCGAACACCATCAGCGAAGCGATCACCACCACGGCAGGCGCAATGACGAACACCGGGCGGTCGGCAAACGGCGGGATCCAGTCCTCCTTGGTGAATATCTTGATCATGTCGGCCACCACCTGCAGCACGCCCTGGGGACCGACCCGGTTGGGACCCAGGCGGTCCTGCCAGATACCCAGCAGCCGGCGTTCGACCCAAATCAGGGCCGCGCTGAGACCGAGCACCACCACCACGATCCCCACGATGTTCACCATGGACAGCAGCACCCCGTTCATGAGCCGTCACCCCCTTGCAGGGTTGTCCACTCCGGCAGCGCCTCCTGCGCCAGCCCCGGCAGGCCTACCGGCACACCCACCATGCCCCGCGCCAGGGCGGGCTGCAGCCGTACGGTGAGCGAACGGCCATCGAGGGCACCCACCTGCAGGGTGCTGCCGTCCTTCACGCCCAGGCGGCGCGCGTCTTCCGGGCCTATCGCCAGGTACGGATCCGGTGTGCGGCTGCGCAAAGGCGGCGACAGGGCGCTCAAGGGTTCGCTTCCGAACACGTGGTACAGCGGAACGACTCGCCATTGACCCTTACTGGGCTTGAACGGCGCGGGGATCTGGTCGAAATAGCGTCCGTCCCCCCCGGGTTCGAGCAGGCGCCGCCCCGGATCGCCTCCAACCAGAGCGCCGGCCACCTCGCTCTGGAACTTGTTGAGGGACTGGATCGAGTTCCAGCCCGGCGCCCAGAAGCGGGGGATGAGGGCAGGTGCCGGTTCGCCGAGATAGCCTTCCATGGAAAAGGACAGGGGACTGTCCAGGTCCCGGTGAGGAATGGGTTCGTGGAGGGTCGCCGCGGCGTGCATGGCCGTGCGCCCGCTGTAGCGATGGGACTGTCGGGGTATGCGCAGGTGCACCACGCGCTGGGAGGCGGGCGGCGCTGCCTCGGTGATCGCCGCCAACTCGTCGCTGAGGGCGGCGCACTGCGCGGTCACGTCGTCAAGGCTGTGCCAGTCGATGGTTTCGACCCCGCCCGAGACGGCCGCCATGGCCTGCAGCCAGCGCCAACTTTCCTGGATGGGATGGGCGGCGAGGTTGCTCTTGTAGAACCGCTGGGCGCGACCCTCGCTGTTGACCAGCGTCCCTTCGCTCTCCGAAAAGGCCGCCGCCGGCAGCACCACTTCCGAGCGCGCCACGGTGTCATGGTCTATGCAGTCGACGGTGATCACGTGGGCGGCAGCGCTCAGCAGGGCGTCCGCGGTCTGCCGGGGAAGGCGGCGGAACAGATCGTTCTCCAGCACGACGAGGGTGTCCAGGTCCCGGTCCTGCCCCGCGCTCACGGCCAATTCCAGGGGGCGCGGATCGAGCATTGCCAGACCCAGGCTGTTGCATTCGGCGGTCACCAGGCTCAGGCGGGTCGCTGCGTTGCGCCGGGCGAGGGCCGTAGCCACATTGGCCGCTGCGCGCAGCACATCCCGGTCGCCGCACCCCGTGCCGCTGACCACCAGCGGCCGGCGTGCGCCGGCCAGCGCCGCGACCACGTCGTTGACCCACTGCCGGTCGGCTTCAGGCAATCCGTTCACGGCCGGAGCGTTGCCGTCCAGCCCGTGGGCGACCGCAAAGCCCAGTCGCGCGATGTCGGCCGTGGGGCCATAACGGGTCGCCGACGCGATGTCCTCCAGGCGTGTGGACACCGGTGTCGCCAGAAACAGGGGTGACAGGTCCGCGCCGGCCGCTTCCCGCACGGCGGCGTCCTGCCAACGGGGGATCTTCAGCCGATCGGCCAGTTCCAGGCCGTGCTGGCGCACGCTCTGGCGCAGCGCGAGGGCGAGGCGTGGGGCGGTGTTGGCCACGTCTTCGCCCAGCACCAGCACCGCATCGGCCTTCTCGAGGTCCGGCAGCGTCGCCGTGGGCGCCGGACCTGCCCGCAGGATCCCCAGAACCTCCCGATTCAGGGCGTCGCCCTGGGCGGCAACGCCCGAGCAGAAGTTCTCAGCGCCCACCAGGGAACGCAGGGCGAAGTTCGCTTCCAGGGTGGCGCGCGGCGAGCCCACCCCGAGCACCCGGCCGGCGCGAAGCAGCCCGCCGATGCGGGTCATGACGGCCTCCAGGGCGGCCGGTTGCGCCGGTCTGTCTTC
>CAZNBB010000168.1:0-6672 GCA_964571225.1 uncultured Gammaproteobacteria bacterium | reverse complement strand
GAATACTTTCGAGGTCCAGGGCGATGCTTCTCCCCCACAATAACGGAATTGCCCATGCTTGAAAGGCGGTATAGAAAGGTCGCGGTGGCAAGAAACCCATATAGCCGGATAGTAAGCTTCTATTGTGACAAGGTGCTGAAGAAGGAAAACCGATTACCTTCGCTGAGCACAAAGCGACGTATACCCTACGCAGAAGACATGACTTTCAGGGAACTGGTCACGCAAATTGCAGAAATCCAGGACAGCGAGATCGAGTGCCATCTGAGAAGTCAGACCCATGATCGAGTACATCTCTTTTTCGACCGAGTGGTCCGGGTCGAACAATTCCAGCAAGATATAACTGAACTGTCCAACGCACTAGGGATCCAACGTTTGCAGTGTACGCCGCATAGAAATCGAACGACCTACAACGACCGCGCTGCAATGCAGGTGTGCGACTGGAGGCCTAGCGAATTCAGGGAGCAGAAGCCGCCGTCATATCGCCATTTCTTCGACGGTGACCTACAGCGACGGGTCAAGATGCGGTACGAAAGAGATATTGGGATACTAAATTATAGTTTCTAGCCACCGCACCTATTGTCCGGTCCAAAATCTCATTTTTCGGGCCACTAGCACAGTTTCAGCCCCCAAGACGGGTGCGCCTTGCGGTCCAGGGCGACTAACCCCGCCCCGCTGTATACCAGCGAAGGACCGGCGCCGGTCAACAGCGGATGGTGGCTAACCCAGCACCACGGGGTGTTGGACAGAAAGGAGGCGTGGGTGAGTCATCGCTTTCCCGGGCCCCGGCCCGAGAGTGAGGAACACCCGCTGGGTAGTCGTCGGTAGCGGTAGGGTGCCGCCGCCATGTCCCGAATTGAAACACCTACCAACGTCCAGGCAACCGATCCCTCGTTTCCTACAAGGGCATCCGCCGCCACCGCTGTTATCGAACGAGCGGATGGGTCTTCGGCCGCGGCGGTCCGGATGGGTCCAGAGGAGGGCGGGGCGGCCTGTCGCTCCGGCATTCCAGCGGCAGTTCCGTCCAATCAGGAAGAGTTAGCGACCCGGGCCATTATGCAGGAATGCGATGTCCTTCACGGTGCCGAAGGGAACAAATCCAATTTATAGGGCTCTTAATAAATGTACGTGACCGAAGCGCTATCTGCGTTTGTTACAGGTAAGCAACAGGTCAATCCTCCCCTCAAATCGCGACAATAGCCGGTGCGGCGACACGCTTCACCGATACTGACCTAAGGAGGTCGAATCTTCACCATGCGTTATCGTATCGTTTGGCAGTATGTCGATCGGGATGTCCGCGGCAAAGGCGATCCCGAGCATGCCACCCTGAAAAGCGCCGAGAGGCGCTGTGCCCTCCTGAACAACAGCTATCCACGCATTCACCACTGGGTCGAGGCCGTAGAACAAGAACCCGTAGCGACGTCACAGGACGCCGCCTGATAGGCACCATCCAGTCGACTTGACCGACGGCCCGGACGAGGGAGCAGGGGTTCGTCCTCGGGCCCGTTCGCTGCCGGGCGCATTCGTGCCCGGTAGCAATGGCTGCTGTCTTCGTCCGCCGGTCGCGTGTAGTTAGCACGGAATTCTAGCGACGTTGACAGTACCCGGACGCAGTAGGCCTCGCCCGGATGCCTAGGCGTATCCTGAATGGTGGGCCGAAGCCCATCCGGGTATTGTGTGGACAGCGGGTTGGATTTCCGAGCATCACATACGGCTTCGTGTCTTTCAGGGTGCTGGCGGTCCTGCCGTGCCGCTGAAAACCGCATCGTTGATACGCCTTTCGGGGCGGGCTACCGCTTATGGGTTTGGAAAACCTGCTGTTGACCGCCAATTCATATCCTCCCGTTGACTTGACTGTGGACAGCGGGGGACCACCCGCGCGCTGGCTGCTGTATGATCGGCCGGGTGTGGTTCCCAAGCGCTGACGGTGGGGATCCGCTCTTCCTGGATTCCCCCCACGGCGAGAGGAACAAAAGGGAAGGGACTGATCGGGCTCCGATACCGTATCTGACTGGACACGGAGACATGCGATGCCGTCACCGCTGTGGTTGTTCGCCCTCATACCGCTGTCAGCTGCCGGCATACTGCTGCTGCGGGGCAGTTCCGGCCTGGGACTGCTTTTCCGCCATGGACGCTGGCCGGTTGGCTACGCCCGCTCCCACGCTGTGCTCATCATCCTCTTCCCACTGCTCATGGTAAGCGGTGTCGGTCTCTACCTGCAGGCTTGGCATCGGGCCCTGCTACCCTGGCTGAGATACCTGGAGCATCTGCATGTCTGGCTCGGATTGGCCTTTGCCGCCATTGTTCTGGTCGGCACGGGCGGGCTGCTGGGCCGCCCGCGCCGGGGACGCTGGTTTGATTGGTCGCTGACGGGCGGATTTACGGCACTGACCGCACTGAGCGGCTTCGCCCTTTGGCTGCCAGGCCGCTTTCCCGCGAGTTGGGACGCCGTTGCCTTCACTGTGCACGGCTTGGTGTCCTACGTCTGGTTGACCTGGCTACTGGTGCACGCCGCGTTACGGGCGTTCTCGTTCCAACGCAGGCATCCGCTCAACGCGCGTTTCGATTTCGGGCGGCGAGAGGCTCTGATAGGCGCGGCCGGTACCACATTGGCCAGTGCCGGCGTGCTCAGTCTGCTGGGGCAGCCGTCCGCGCCCCCGCCGGCGGCGGGCAATGCAACCCGGAGTACGTCGACGAACAGGCGCTCCGCGCAAGTGCGATTCCCTTCCTATTACACTTACTCCGGGGATTTCCCGAACATCGACGGTGAGACGTTCAGGCTGCGTATCGACGGGTTGGTAGAACACCCGATCGAACTCACGCTGGCGCAACTGCGAAGCCTGCACCAGACGCAGGAACGGCGGGTCTTCACCTGTGTAACGGGGTGGAGCGTACCCAATGTGCTGTGGACGGGCGTGCGCCCGGAGCGCCTGCTCGAACTGGTGGGCGCGAGGCCGGAGGCGACCCACCTGATTTTCCATTCCGCAGACGGTATCTACGTTGACCAGCTTACTGTCGAACAGGCGCGGCTGGCGGGTGTCCTGCTTGCCCACAGTCTCGACGGTTCACCCCTGCCCCGCGCCGGCGGCTACCCTTTGCGACTCGTGGTGCCGCCGATGTACGGCTACAAATCCGTTAAATGGGTAAACCGTATCGTGGTTGCAGACCAGGGCGTGGTGGGCACGTGGGAGCGCTATGGCTATGCCGACGATGCCTGGATCGACGGAACGCCGGCGGGCGCGTGACTGCCATGATCGCTGTTCCGGACCGGGGACCTCCCGGGGCGTAATAGTCAGAACGCCCTTCAACGACCCACCTTCGTCAACCACCGGCAAGTATCCGGCACCGGGAGATCAGTTGCCCGTCAGAGCCCGGACGACTATCAAGGGCGATGCGCTAGTCCGCCGACGAAAGGTCATCCACGCTCGGTTTAGCGAGGTGGTTCTTGTCGCTGGGTCGGGCCGCGCAGCCGCTCCAGGTGCCGTGCCGCCGCGCCGCTTTCCAGCGTCTCGCGGGCAACGCGGATGCCGTCGCCGATGCTCAGGCTCTTTCCGCCCAGGTAGATGCGCACGCCCGCGTTATAGACGAGCGCCTCAGATACCTCGTCGTTGCGGCCGCGGAAGGTGTCCTCGATAAGGCGAGCGGTTTCCTCCGCGGGTCGACAGGGGAGGGGTTCTCGCAGCGACAGGCCGAAGTCGGTCGGGTTCAGGGCCAGCTCCCGGCGCTCGCCGCCGCGGTGCTCCAGCGCCGCGATCGGCTGCAGGGGCAGCTCATCGGCTCCATCAAGCCCCTTGACTGCCAGCACGTGCTCGACCCCCTGGGCCACCTGCACCTCAAGAAAGCGCTGTAGAAAGGGCCCGTGGGCGGCGCCAATGAGCGAGCGCTTCGCTCCGCCAGGGTTCAGCATCACCTCGCAGCTGTGCAGGAAGGACCGGTAGAAAAGGAGTTGCCGCTCTGGGCGCAGCCGCTCGATGCCGTGGCAGTAGACGCGCGCGTGGAGAAAACCAAACCCGAGTGCCTCAATGTTAGCTTGGACCCGGGCTGGCACCTGATAAGCAGGGATGTTGAGCGCTTCCAGTACCTGACCGGTGGTCACGCCGTATTTCGGCGGCAGGCCATCGGAAGAGTGCAATAACATCGCCGCACCGGCGGCCGAGGCGAGGATGGCTGCGGCCGGGCTCAGCTGCAGGGTGTGTTTGCGCCCGTCGTAGGGCCCGTTGGCGTTAACCAAGTTCTCTACCTGTGGGCGAATGGCCTCGGAGGTGGCGTATAGGGTGTCGAAAAAACCGAGATACTCCTCCAGCGTAACGCCCTTGAACCGCATCGCGGTGAGAAATGCCCCCACTTGGGCCGCATCGCGTTCCGGGGAAAAGAGAAACGCCAGCGCCTCTCGCGCCTCTTCCCGCGATAGGTTGCGCGCGCCCCGCTTGCCCTTGGCTATGTCCCGCAGGAGGTAGCGGAAAGTACGACCCTGTTCGCTCGCAAATTCATTCATCGATCGTGTGCCGCAGCTATTGGAGTCCCGCGCAACCCTGCAAACGTGGCTGGCCGCCAATATTTGCATCGACCCGACCAAAAGCCGTTGCCAACGCTATATCGTCCAAAGCGGCGCTGTCTGGATCAAAGCCGTCAGAGTCCATTAGGAACAATCACACTTGAACTGCTGATCAATGTGAACTCCGGACCAAAACGATTCTACCCTAGCGGACATTGGTCGACCTAGCGGAGAGAGTAGGCCGGACCTATAGGCCAGCATCAGAGCGATGCCGACGCGTTGTTGGTGACCTTCACCGCCAAAACAATCCGCAGCCGTGCGGGTATTGCATCGCCTAGCCATTGTCGGGTCCGTCCTCGGGACAACCAGGCGCGGCCGTAGATGAATCGGGAACAGCGTGCGATTGAAACTGTTGACTCAGGTCAATGCTTGCGGGGCCCGGTTCGAGTAAGTTACGCGACTTGATAATCGGACTGAAAGGGAGGTCAGGAATGGCATACCCCAGCCGGAGTGGCGATGGAACCCAGCCTTTGGAGTTATTCGACGAGGCTGCTATCGCCGCCGCCGCCCTGCAGCACGATCCCTACGATTATGCTTTCGTAGAGCAGGCAATCGGGCCCCACCATAAAGACACCGTGCTCGCGGATGCGCCGACCATACCGGACCGCGGTAGTTATGGCTTGCCTAGCCTGCGCTACGGTCCGAGCTTCGGAAATGCAGTCAAAGAATTGCTAAGTGAGCGCTTTCGCCACTTGGTCGAAAGGAAGTTCGACACCGACCTCAGCGCCAATCCACCCCTGATTCTCATGATGGGGAATACTACGGGACACTACAATGAGGGGTACGCCCACCCTGATTCCAAGCACAAAATCATCACCGTCCTGGTAGGGTTCAGTCGCGAATGGCCGTACGAACGCGGGCGTCTCCGTGTGTTGCGCAGCGCAGACAGGGACGACTATGCGTTTGAGTTTGCACCGGAATTCGGGTGCATGTTGATGTTTCGCGTGTGCGACCATTCCTGGCATGGCTTCCTTCCCCAAAGAGGGCAGCGCATGAGTCTGCAACTGTGCTACGTGGATTCGCCCTCATACGTCCGCCGCGAATATGTCCGTCATCGAATAAGCGCAGCCGCGAAATCGGTGCCCTTTGTCCGCAAGATTATCGAATGGGCGCCACGTTGAGTGGTCGGTTCCGATATTCCCGCAAAGGAGCGCTCGCTTGAGTTTTCCGCCTGTACCCGCACCCAATGTCGTGGCAGAGCATTTCTGCAGTGCGTTGCAAGCCTCTGTGTGTGACCACACACCGTACCGCCATTGGCGACTCAACGATGTGCTGCCAGAGTCGCTGGGCGCCGCCATATTGATGCTTCCGATCGCTCCACCCGTCGTCGGAGACTGCCGAGGTGTGCGTGACGTGGACAACAGCAAGCGAACCTTCTTCACGCCGACGCTACGTTCAGGGTTTCCCACCTGCGAAGTCCTTGCGAGCGCACTGCAGGCACCGTTGGTAGCGCAACACCTGGCAACTACTCTTGGATTCGTTTGCGACGAGGCCTACTTGCGGTTGGAGTACATCCAGGACACCGACGGTGCCTGGCTCGAACCTCATCGCGACATTCCGGAAAAGCTATTCTCGATGGTGCTGTACCTTTGCACCGGTCCTGAAGCGAGTGGGTGGGGGACCGACATCTACGATTCCCAACGGCGCTGGGTCGGGCGCAGTTCTGCCGAATTCAACTCGGCCGTCATATTCGTACCTGGCCCGGATACCTGGCACGGTTTCGAGCCGCGACCTATCGTGGGTGTGCGCCGCCTTCTGGAAATCAACTATGTTCGGTCAGATTGGCGCGACCGCGATCAACTCGCGTTTCCGGATCGACCGATTAGGATGCAGCCATTGTGAGCCGCGCGGCTTCCCTCGCCGCACCCCGGAACGCCACGCCACTGGCTGGACATTACTCGGCTCGGGACCCGGAGTCGGGCGCAATGATCCGCAGCTTCCGCGGGACGACCAGTGGTGCGGAGCATTATCTATCGATTGAGGCGTCACCTGGCCTCACTTTTAAGGACCAGGTGCGCGAGGTTTGCGAGCGCTATCAGAAGGCCCTCCTGGGACTTGAACTAGCCGGGGACAGCGTAATATTTCGACGCATTTTCCTGAGCGACACCATCAATCAGGTC
>CAZNBB010000167.1:2655-6703 GCA_964571225.1 uncultured Gammaproteobacteria bacterium | reverse complement strand
CTCGACAGCCCTTTGCCCGTTGGGCTTCGCATGGCTCAGCCCAACCTACGCTGCTATTATGCCGATCCCAATCAATCGCCGTATCCGACGGCTTGAGGGACGGGAGCCACGGAAGGTAACAGGCAAAAGCGCCGCGGAAGACGCGAACGGCGATATTCAAGGGGGCGTGCGGCGGTGCCGGCAGCTATTGTCGTAGGTTGGGCTGAGTAACGCGAAGCCCAACATGACTAGCTCCACGATCAGGTACTAGCGTGACTCGACAGCCCTTTGCCCGTTGGGCTTCGCATGGCTCAGCCCAACCTACGCTGCTGGGCCCAACCTACGCTGCTCCTGGGTGTGCCTCTCTCGTGGGTTCTGCGTCATCCGATGTAGGGCGCAATAAGCGCAGCGCATTGCGCCGGGCCGATGTTGTTTTTGGCGCAATGCCCTCCGGTTCTTGCGCGCTGCATCGGTTTTCGCGGTTCGGGCTGCGCGAGTCGGAGCCCAACCGTACGCCGGCGCAGACCGACCCAACCACAAGGCACGGACTGAACCGCTCACTGCAGCCGCATCCCCGTGCAGGCAGAAGTCGGGAGTCGGTCGCCTTAATCCCCCACCAACACCACCGTCGTCTCCCCGGTCACCTTGTGAATGTCCAGCTGCACCTCGCAGTACTCGCTCTCTTCATTCACCGGGGTCGGATCGTCCGCACAGGCGCAGCCGGTCAGGATGCCAGAATAGAAGATGCCTGCCTTGGCGCGGATAACCTCGCCGCCGTCGGCGACACTGATGATCATCGCCTGGCGGGCATGATCGGTGACATAACTGCCGGTGGACAGGCCCGCCTGCAGCGGCAGGGCGTCGTTGTCCAGCTGTTCGAGCTCCGCCTTGAGCACTTCATTGAACTGCGGGCTGCCCCAGGCGCCGGCGGCATTGGCTAGGCGAATCATCGTTCACTGCCTCCGTTCTATCGTGGGCTGCGGCACGCGCAACAATGGAATAGCGTCGTGCAAAAGAGCATAACAGCGAAGGGCGAGTTCGGGAAAAAGCCGCAGCACCGCAAACCATAAGGAAATGGTTCGACCGCGTCAGGTCGCAGACCCGTGCGCGACGGTAGGATGCAGTCGCCCGGAGGCATTGCGCCAAACGTGGGTAAGCAACAAGAGCCACGGAACCCACGGAATCCACGGAAAAGTGCGAATCACAAAGGAGTGGGAGTATGCCGAGTAGCGTACAAGGAGCAATACCCGAAGACCGTTGCGCCGGCTTCCAAAACCGGGATGCCGCAAGGCCGAGGGTGTGGGAAGTCAAGAGTCGAAATGCCCAGGCAACCGCCCGCGGCCCGCAACCATCAACGGCGACCGTCCACGCACACCACCACCCCGACAGGCACTGGCAACGCAGATCTGGAGAGCGCCCCGGACGCTCTCGACCACCATCCTCGCACGCCGCCGCATAGTCACTATGACCACCAATTCCAATCCCCTCAGCGCCAGTGACGCAGGGGCAACAACCGAAGCGCACTGCGCCGCCCGCCGGCCGGAGCGGCACCCTGCCGGGTTCGGTAATGCAGGAAGTCACCAATGGCAATGCCCGACCAACCGCCCGTAACCAGCAACGAATCTCGCCCAGCTCCACCATCCCGACCCGCACCAACGACCCGGTTTGGGGGCAACGGTGGGGACAGCCTACCGCGCCTTCGACACCCGCCGCCGCATGGTCACCAAGATCACCAGACCCAACCCCACCAGCGCCAGCTCCCCCGGCTCCGGTACGGTGCGGCGCAGCGCGGTCGCGATGATCTGGCTGGCCGCGTAGCTCGGATGCAGGTCGTCCCAGAACAGATACTGGCTGGGATTGCTGCACTGTACGGGGGTAGTGCCCGTATAGGTCAGGCAGGCATCGGTGACGTTGGTGAGCCCGAACGCGGTCGGGTCGGCGATCACCATGTTGAACAGCGCCGCCGTGTCAAAGGGAATGATCTTGGCGGTGACGGTCTGGCTGAGGTTCGCAAGGGCCGTCGCCAGGGCTTGATCGAAACCCAGGCTCAGGGCCTGGGCGCCCGCCGACAGCGCCGGATTGCCGGCCGCGATGATGCGCGGCACCAGACTGAGGTCGATGCTGTTGGGGACCAGGATGTAGCGGGCCCCCAGGGCCGCCAGGGTGCCCACCTGGGTGGCGATGTTGGTCACCGCCAGGCCCACGTTAGTGCTGCCGCCGGAGATGAAATCGTCCGGCCCGCCCCAAACCACGTACAGCCCGTTCGGGTCAGCGCCCCCGGGACCCACCGCGCTGGCGTAGTTGTTGATCTCCACCTGCATGCCCGGCAGGGGCGCGCCCAGATTCACGTTGTACGGCGGCGGCAGGTCCAGCACCCCGGTGCCGGGGGTGGTGGGTGTGCCGGAGTCCCACACGTTGCCCACCCCGGTGGTGGCGCCGGCATAGGCGTAGTCATGGAAGTGGGGCCCCGTGCTGCCGCCGGCGATGAGGTGGTCCGCCAGCAGCTCCACCGACACCGGCCCGTTGGAGCTGCGGCCCATGTAATAGGGTGGGGAGGGCGGCACCAGGCCCCCCGTGGCCGCGTAGAGGTTGCCGTTGTCCGGAACGCTGTCGCCGAACACATACATGCCGGAGAAAGGAATGGCGAAGGCCGTGGCCGGCGCGAGTAAGGCCAGGACCACCCCCAACAACAGGGTTCGAAGGTTCATGGCGGTGTTCCTTTGCGTTGTAGTAATCGGGGGGATTCCATGAAGTGTAGAAGGGGAATTCGTTCTGGCCACCCCGCGACCCGGCGCCGTGTTCCGGATGCCCGGAAACGCCGTCCCGCTACTGGCCGGGGCAATCACCCGGTGCGCCGTCGCGCCGCGACAGGAATATAGGACGAACCGGAACGCTGGCTACGGCTACGGCGACGGCAATGACAACGGAGCAGCGTGCGGTCCAAGGCTGTCCCGCCGCGCCCATGCCGTGCCGCGTGCCCGTTGATCCGCGACCCCATGGCGCCAAACGCCCGACCCTGTTGATCGGTGCCGTAGAGGCCCCACGCCCCCCAACAAAAGGTAAAGAAAATCGTAGCTTGAATCGGGCGACTGTAACCTGGGTTATAGCTGGGCCGTCACGCCCGGGTGACAATCGACGCCCATGGGCCGTACCTGCAAGCGTCTGCGTACTGCCCGCCAATGGCTGATTTACCGCGGTTCCCGGCGACCGCCGGACGGCAGCGTCCCACGCCGTCCCGCAGGCGTTCACGGATGATTCCACCCCGAGCCGACATGTCGATCCGCGACTCGGTTTCGCTTCGCTACACTCACACTCGTAAACGAGGTGCCGCCCTTGCTGGATTCGGTTAGTCCCTGCACGTGCTGCGGAACAGCGTCGCGGTGTCTCGCCACCGGCGCGTCCCGTCGGCAGCGGGACGCATTGGCGGGACTGACCGGGCAAACCCGACTGCTGCGCCCCGGCGACCACCTCTACCGCACCGGGGAGCGGTGCCGCATGTTGTACGTGGTGCGCTCCGGCACATTCAAGACCACCCTGCCGGGGGATGCCCGTTCAGACCTGGTGGTGGGATTCCATCTGGCCGGTGACCTGCTGGGGCTGGACGTTCTGTCCATGGATCGTTACAGCGGCAGCGCCATTGCCCTGGAAACCGCCGGTGTGTGTGCGTTTGCCAAAGACCAACTGGAAGACCTGGCGAACGGACTGCCCGGCTTTCACCGGCGGCTGCGCGATGCCATGAGCGAGGAGATCGCCCGGGCGCATCAGCACTGCCTGCTCCTGTCCAGACGCTCGGCCGAGCAGCGTCTGGCCGGCTTTCTGGTGGACCTGTTCGACCGGCTCGAAGGGCGCGGTTTCCGAACAGCGTGCCTGGAGCTGACTTTCACGCGCGCCGACATCGCCGCCTATCTCGGTTGCCACGCCATCCGCACCAATTGTCGCGGTCCGCGGGACGCATCAGCCGAGGATACTCTGGACTGGGCCTCCGAAAGTTTTCACGACCTCCTCGGATACGCCGCCCAGGCGCCGCTGAACGTCATTATCGAAAACCACGGCGGCCTCTCCTCCGACC
>CAZNBB010000167.1:0-2645 GCA_964571225.1 uncultured Gammaproteobacteria bacterium | reverse complement strand
GGCGGTGGAAACGGTATGCCGGGAAGTCACCCGCTTTCAGCCCCTGGGGTGGATCGCCGTATGCCGCCGGCGGGTGGAACTGCTCGATACGGGTGCGCTGCGGGCGCTGGCCAGCGCCGACTCGCCAATGGACGCAGCCCACGGGGCGGCCGCCCATCGCTGACGTAAGGCCGGCCCCCCCTCCCGGGCTGGTTCGGACCGCGCAGCACACCACCTCCCGCGGTGGCGCGGAGACGGCCCGGGTTGTCCCCTCGGGGCGGGATAGGGCATAAAGGGGCCCTGGACCCAACAGACCGGCGGGGAACCGATGGCAGTAGTGGATTCACAGCAGGCTTTGAAATTGCTCTCACAAAGCCCGCTGTTCCGGGACGTGGACCCGGCAGTGTTTCACGAGATGCTCTGCAGCCTGTCCACGGAGCACTGGCCGCGCCACAGGGTCGTGATGGACCCGCAGCAGGCCGTGGACCGGTTCTTCGTGCTGCTGTCCGGGCGCGTGAAGGTCACCCGCCAGAACGCCAGCACCGGTCGGGAAGTGACCCTGTTCCTGTTGGGCCCCGGCGACGGCTTCAACGTCATCAGCCTGCTGGACGGCGAGCGCCATGATGTGGCCGTGCAGACCCTGGATGCGGTGCAGGCCTTGTCCGCGCCGGTGGCCCTGTGGCGGGGCTGGCTGGACACCTACCCGGCGTTCCGGCACGCCATGCGCCGCTACGTGGACGCCCAGATGCGCGAGCTGGTGGAGCTGGCCGGCGATCTTGCGGTGCACGACACCATGACCCGCCTGGCCCACCTGATCCTGCGTTATTACGACACCGCGGCGCCGCCCGGCTCCGGGCATATCAACCTCATCGAGGACCTGCCCCACGAAGAGCTGGCCCACATGATCGGCACCGTGCGGGTGGTGGTCAATCGCCTGCTGGCCGAGCTCAGGCGCGAGGGCGTGGTGGACGCCTGCAACGGCCGCCTGCGGGTGCTGGACCTGGAAAAGCTGCTGCAGAAGGCCGAGCGGGACGTGCAGCAATCGAACCGCAAAGGTGACGCCGGCACTCACGGCCTGGCGTCCTGAAGCGCCCCTGCGATATCACGGCCCCGCACCACCACCCCCACGTAGGTTGGGCTGACAACGGAAGCCCAACAACAACCCCCCTGCGGCCTACCGCCCCCGCAACGCCATCCCACCCAGTCCCATCAACCCCGTGACCATCATCAACAACGCCCCGGGCACCGGCACCTCCGACGGCACCACCGAGCTGGTCGCCACCAGACTGCCCTGCAGACTGACGCTCACCGGCACGTCGTTCAGCACGGTGCCCACCATCCACCGCACCGGCAGGGTGAGGGTGCCGTCGGCCGCCAGCGTCCCGCCGGCGGCGCCGTTGAAGGCGCTGAGGCCGGTCAGGTCGGCGCTGGGCGAAGCCATGCCGCCGCTGAATAGCACGTCGGCGGACGCGGTGCCGTGGGTCAGCCCCCACTGCACCCCGGTCCCGTCGAACGCCCCGCCGCTCAGCCCCAGGGCGCCGCTGGTGGCGGTGGCCTGCAGGCCCCGCAGGGCGACATCCGCTTCCAGGCCGCTCACCGCGAAATGGAACCCGTAGTTGGACGGCGCCGGCCCGGGCAACGCGTTGCCGCTGTCCGCCGCCGTCAGACTGGCGCCCAGGAAGGTGATGTGCCCGGCGGTGACATCCGCGGAGAGGGTGCCGCTGTAGCCGGTGACCAGCCCCGCCCCGCTTTGCCCGTAGATATCCGCCGCCCCGACGGTGCGGGTGGAAACGGGCACCAGGGTCAGCGTGCTCTGGGTGGGGTCCAGGGTGAAGGTCACCGGGCTGGCTCCGACGCCGGGACTGAACAAAGCGAGGGCAGCGGCCGGCAGCGCAGGCCACACCCGGACGAATTTCCTGTTCATCGTTATTCCTCCTCCGACTTCCAGCGCCTCGGTGGGGAAGCGCCGAAAGTCAAAGTATAGTGAAGTCCTGTACCGCGCAAGCGCCGCGCCAGGGGGAGAAGGGGAGGTGTATCAAGGGTGTAACAGTTCACCAGGAAGCGGCTGGAAGCCCGCGGGAGGCACGTCCAAGACCAGGCGCCCGGCTCAAGCGCAACGTCGTCCAGGTGCAACCACGTCGAATTCGTAGGCCCCCGGAACAGCCGGAACAGTGGTCGTGCTCTCCCCAGGGTGTCGGGCCAGTCCCGGCGCAGGTGTCCGAGACCTTCCAAGGGGCCCACCGGCTTAAGAAACCCCGCGCTTTTGTCGAAAAACTGACTAACCCAACCACGGGCAAGTCAGGGGACGACATGGGAAGGCGAAAGCGCAGGAAAACGCTGTTCGAAGACCTCATGGAAACGACGGCGACCTTGCCCTGGTGGGTCGGCTTCGCCCTCGCCGTTGCCACCTATCTCCTTCTGCACCCGATCGCCACCCACCCGGCGGCCGTTTCGGCCCAGGGTCACGGGCTGACTGCGGCCATACCCGGCCAGTTCATCAGGCCCGTGGCCACGTTAGGCCAGTACCTCCTGCCCGCGGCGTTCGGGCTGGGCTCCGTGGCCTCCCTGCTGGGCCGCGCCAAACGCCGGCGTCTGCATGCCCGTGTCGCTGACGACGCCTCGGGCAAGTCCCTCGGGGATATGAGCTGGCAAGACTTCGAGCTGCT
>CAZNBB010000166.1:0-6706 GCA_964571225.1 uncultured Gammaproteobacteria bacterium | reverse complement strand
TCCAGCGTCATAGTCATTTTCGCCGCCGTCCGTGGGGTCCGCGGCCGCAGCGCTTGTTAACCGTACAGGGCGCAATGCCCTTCGGTTATTGCGCCCTGTATCATAGCGAAGCTGGAGCCATGGAACCCGCGGAATTCAGCGAAGGGGAGTTTCGGACAAACCGCTGTGGGTTCGTTGACAGACACTGCCTGCCGTTGCCGAATCCCCAAACAGACAATTCTTCATTCCGTGCTTTCCGTGGCGCATTTCACGCCCTTGTCTTTACCCCAGATGCCCGGCATCCAGCAGTGGGATCATCCAGTAGTGCAGGTCAGCGCCGGCGAAGTCCTGTTTGAGGCCCGCCAGGGTGCTCTCCAGGTGGTCGCGGCTGCCGTGGATCTGAAACTGTACGCGCCGCCGGCGTCCGGCCACCTGCTCGGCGGCGCTGAGGTTCACCAGTCCGGAGCCGTGGCCGGAGACGGGTACCGTGCTGAAGCCGGTGCCGTCCTCCCGGTCCAGCAGCCAGTCGGCCAGTACCTCTTCCAGGCTGGGGGATGCAATCAAGACCAGCAGAGCCTCATTCATGGCGCGCTTCCTTTGTCTTCACCGAAACGACGATAGAGGATGGGGAGCAGGATCAGGGTGAGCAGGGTGGAGCTCACCAGCCCGCCGATGACCACCACGGCCAGCGGGCGCTGGATTTCCGAGCCGGGGCCGCTCGCGAACAACAGGGGCACCAGTCCGAAGGCGGCGATGCTGGCGGTCATCATCACCGGGCGCAGCCGGCGTTTGGCGCCTTCCACCACTACCCGCGCCATGGCCATGCCGCGGGCCCGCAGCTGATTGAAGTAGGTCACCATCACCACGCCATTCAGTACCGCGATGCCCAGCAGGGCGATGAACCCCACCGATGCGGGCACCGACAGGTATTCGCCGGATATCCACAGGGCGAACACGCCGCCGATCATGGCGAAGGGGATGTTGGACAGCACCAGTACCGCCTGACGTACCGAACCGAAGGTGGAAAACAGCAGCAGGAAGATCAGACCGAGGGCCACCGGCACGACGATGGACAGGCGTTTGGCGGCCCGCTGCTGGTTCTCGAACTGACCGCCCCAGGCCAGACTGTAGCCGGTGGGCAGCTTCACCTGTTTGGCCACGGCGGCCTTGGCTTCCTCCACGAAGCCCACCAGGTCGCGGCCGCGCACGTTGGCCCGCACCACCACGAAGCGGTTGCCCAACTCGCGCTGCACCGACACCACGCCTTCCACCCGTTCCAGTTTGGCAACGCTGGACAGGGGCACCTGTTTGCCGTCCGGCAGGGTCACCGGCATGGTGGCCAGGGACGAGGGGTCGGCGCGCTGGTCCGCGGGGCCGCGCAGCAGCAGCGGTGTGCGCTGTATGCCTTCCTGAACGATGCCGGTGGGCAGACCTTCGATCTGACCTCGCAGCAGGTCCTCCAGGGCGTCCACGGTCAGACCCAGGCGGCCCGCGGCGGTGCGGTTCACCGCCACCCGCAGATACTGCACGCCCTCGTTGCGGGTGGTCAGCACGTCCTCGGCACCCGGCACGGCCCGCAGGGTCTGGGCGATCTGCTCGGCCTTCTGGTTCAGTACGCCCAGATCGCTGCCGTAGAGTTTGACCGCGAGGTCACCGCGCACGCCGGTGAGCATCTCCGAGACACGCATCTCGATGGGCTGGGTGAACCCGAAGTTCACCCCGGGGATGTCCGCCAACGCCTTGCGGATGTCCTCCTTCAGGGCTTCCTTGTCCGGCACCCGCCACTGGTCGCGGGGTTTGAGCACCAGGAAGCTGTCGGTCTCGTTCAGGCCCATGGGGTCCATGCCGATTTCGTCCGAGCCCGTGCGGGCCACCACCCGGGTCACCTCGGGCACCTTATCCAGCAGCGCCTTCTGCACCTTCAGGTCCAGCGCCGTGGACTGCTCCAGGGTGATGGACGGCAGCTTCTCCAGCTGTACGATCATGTCGCCTTCGTCCATGGTGGGCATGAACGTCTTGCCGATCTGGGTGTACACGACGGCCGTGACGGCCAGCAGCGCCAGCGCGCCGACCACCACCGTGCGACCGTGGGCCAGGGCCCAGTCCAGCGACGGCCCGTAGACGCGGTGCAGCTGACGTACCAGCCACGGATCTTCGTGGGAAACCTTGCCCAGCAGGAACGAGGCCAGCACAGGGATGACCGTCAGGGACATCAGCAGCGAGCCGCCCAGGGCGAACACGATGGTCAGCGCCACCGGGATGAACAGCTTGCCCTCCAGCCCCTGCAGGGTGAGCAGGGGCAGGAACACGATCATGATGATCAGGATGCCGGAGGTCACCGGCGCGGCCACCTCCCGGGCGGCCCGGTAGACCAGGTGCAGCCGCGGAAGTTGTTGGACCTTGCGCTCGTCGGCCAGCTGGGTGACCACGTTCTCCACCACCACCACCGCGGCGTCCACCAGCATGCCGATGGCAATGGCCAGTCCGCCCAGGCTCATGAGATTGGCCGACAGGCCGAACCATCGCATCAGAATGAACGTGATCAGCGCCGCCAGGGGCAGGGCCAGCGCCACGGTCAGTGCCGCCCGCAGGTTGCCCAGGAACAGCACCAGCAGCACCACCACCAGCACGATGGCCTCCAGCAGCGCCTCGGACACGGTGCCCACGGCCCGTTCCACCAGAGTGCCGCGGTTGTAGAACACCTTCACCGACACCCCTTCGGGCAGGGTGCCCTGCAGCTCGTGGAGCTTGGCCTCCACGCCGGCCACCACGGTGCGGGCATTGGCGCCCCGCAGGCTCAGCACCAGGCCTTCCACGGCTTCGCCCCGGCCGTTCTGGGTGACGGCGCCGTAGCGGGTGAGGGCGCCGATGCGCACGTCGGCCACATCGGCGACGCTGATGGGCATGCCGTTGTGGCTGGCCACCACGATGTCGCGCACGTCGGCGAGATTGCGGATGCGGCCCTCGGAGCGAACCATCAACGCTTCCTCGCCCTCGTTCATGCGCCCGGCGCCGTCGTTGCGGTTGTTGGCGGCCAGCGCGTCGCGCAGGTCCGCCACGGTCAGGCCGCGGGCGCTGAGCCGGGCGTTGTCCGGCACCACTTCGAAGGAGCGCACGAAGCCGCCCAGGGCGTTGACGTCGGCGACGCCGGGTACGGTGCGCAGGGCCGGACGGATGGTCCAGTCCAGCAGGTTGCGCCGTTCCATCAACGAAAGCCTGTCGCCCTCCACCGTAAACATGAACATTTCACCCAGCGGCGTGGTCATGGGTGCGATGCCGCCGGTGACGCCCTGGGGCAACTTTTCCCATACGCCGTTGAGCCTCTCGGCCACCTGCTGGCGGGCCCAGTAGATGTCCGTGCCCTCCTCGAAGTCCAGGGTGATGTCGGACAGGGCGTACTTGGCCACCGAGCGCAGCATGACCTGCTTGGGGATGCCCAGCAGTTCCACTTCCACCGGCGCCGTGATGCGCGCCTCCACTTCCTCCGGCGTCATGCCCGGTGCCTTGATGATGATCTTCACCTGCGTGGGCGACACGTCCGGGAACGCGTCGATGGGCAGGCCCTTGAAGGCCATATAGCCGCCGCCCGCCAGCAACACGGTGAACAGCACCATCAGCAGGCGCTGGGTGAGCGCAAAACCGATCAACCGGCCCATGGCTTATTCGCCTCCCATGCCGGCCCACGCGGCCTTGATGGCGGCGATGCCGGATGTCGCCAACCGATCTTCAGGGGACAGCCCTGCGGTAATGATCACCTTGCCGTGTTCGCGCTGGGACACCTGCACCGGCTGTACCCTGAAGCCCGTATCGGTGCGCACGAACACGTAGTCCTTGCCGCCGCTGCGTGCTACCGCCGAGGCCGGGACTTCGAACGCGCCGGCGCCGGACTGGAAGGCCCGGTGGATGCGCACCTGTACGAACTGTCCGGGACGCAACCGTTCCGTGCCGCGAGTGACCTCGGCGCGCAGGTACAGGCTCTGGGTCTTGGGGTCCACATGCCGGCCGATGGCCTGCAGGGTGGCCTGGGCATCTATTCCCTCCACCTGTACGGTGGCGCCCGTGGCCAGGGCCGAGGCCTGGTCGGCTGGCGATTGAATTTCCAGCCACAGCACCGACAGATCCGCGATGCGGTACAGGGGCAGGCTGCCGTCGGTGCGCTGTCCGACCTTGGCCAACTGCTCCAGTACCACGCCGGCAGCCGGCGCGTGCAGGTCCAACGTGCCCATCAGCTTGTGGTCACGGGCCAGTCGCTCGATGCGCGCGTCCTCCACCCCTGCGATGCGCAGGCGGTGGTAGCGCTCGGTGCGTTTGGCCAGTGCCGCCTCAAACCGGGTGCGGGTGGTTTCCCAGCGCCGCGCGGCGATGATGCCTTCCTTGTACAGGGTCTGGTCGCGCCGGTACTCGCTGCGTGCCAGGCGCAGGCCGGTGTCCGCTTCCAGGAAGTCCCGCTGCAGCACCAGAAAGTCAGGGCTGAACAGGCGGGCCACCAACTGGCCGGACTGCACGCGGTCTCCGGCCGCCACCAGCATGGCTTCCACGCGACCGTCCAGGGGCGCGCTCAACACCACCTCGTGGGCCGGCGGTACGGTGACCTTGGCGGGCAGGGCGGGACCGGGCGCGCTCTCGACACGCCGGGGAGCGGCCAAGGTGATGCCCAGGGTCTGTACCTGCACAGGCGTGAACTCGACGGTGTCGGCGGCGTATACCGGTGCGGTCACCGCCAGCAACATCAGGACCAACCATTTCTTCATGGCATCACTCCAACAGTCTGGTTGTAACGGGCGATGGCGCGCTGATGTTCCACCACGCGGATGCTGGCGGTGCGCTGGCGCATGAACGCCGTGTTCTGCACGCGCAGGAACTCCACCAGATCCAGCTCGCCATTGTCGAAGGCCACCCGCGCAAGCCGCAGGCGCTCGCCGGCCACCTGGGCTTCGCGCTGGGCGAGCCTCATAGCCGCTTCGGTCACCTCGAGGGCATGCTTGGCTTCGTGCAGGGACAGCGCCAACTCGCGGCGCAGCAGGTCGCGTCGGGCAAGGGCCTCGGAGTACACACGTGCCGCTGCCGCCTGCGCCGGTGCGGTGTGGGCGGCGGTGCCGATGGGTACCCGCAGGGTCAGGCCGATGCTGTTGACGTAGTTGTTGTCGAAGATGTCCCGCTCGTGCCGTGTGCCGATGGTTACGGTGGGGCTCGCGGGACCGCTGGTGCGCACCAGGTTCTGTTCCGCCTGGGCCCGCGCCACCGCGGCATTGGCCTGGGCCAGGCGGGGATGGTCCGGCCGTATGTCCGCGACGGCGCTGGGCTGTTCGCGAAAGTCTGCAGGCATGCGGTCCAGGCCGGTCAGGTTGCGGTAGCGCTGGCGCGCGTGCATCTGCTCGGCTTGGGCGTTGAGCACTGCGGACTGACGGGTGAGAAGCTCGCTCTGGGCCAGCAGCCGGTCCTGCCGCGGCAGATCGCCAAGCTCCACCCGCCGGTCGATGTCCCTGGCGAGGGCCTGGGCCGACTTCAAATCCTGGCGGGCCTGGGCCAGATCGCGGTTTCGCAGTGCGATGTTCCACAGGGCTTCGCGTACCTCGCCCGCCACCTGCAGGGAGAGGTCGTCGCCGTACGCCTGGGCGCCCCGGGCCGCCGTGCGCGCCACCGTCTGGCTGGCATTGCGCTGGCCCGGTCGCCACAGGGGTAGTTCGATACCGGCCTCCCATTCACGCAGGCCGCCCTTACTGCCCAGCGCATCGTTCTGGTGGCGTACCGAGATTGCAGGTGCGCCGGAGATTAGGCTCGAACCGTACTGGGCCAACGCACGGGCTTCATTCTGCTGCGCCGTCACCACCCCTTCCCGGGGTTCACGGGTGATAGCCGTGCGGACCACCTCGCTCAGCGGCAAGGCGCTGTCGGTCCGCAGGGGATCCACATGGTGGACCTCGGGTACCGAGCTGATGGGCGCTGCTGGTATCATTGCGCTCGGCGGCGGTGCCGCCAGTGCACCCAGCGAACCCGCCATCAGCGGAATGGCAAGCCAGGTTCTCGGATTCATAGTCTAAGGGCCTTGGTACGGTTGCTCTGCTGTTGAAAGCATTCTCCCAGCCGAGACTGAATCCAAACTTAAAGTGGCTGCCCGAGCTGCCGCCGATACGGTCGGTCCCTTCGATGCGAGCGCCCATAAAAGGAATGGGCCATCGCACGGCGGCCGCCGACGCCCTCGCTCCGTCAATTTCATCCCGTGTTTCAGTTTGGTTTCAGACCTGCGGGTTAGGCTTGCCCGCAGAATTGGACGAATGCCGAGGCAGAGGTGGCAACAATGGCTGCGAAGACGGATGTGAAAGTGTGGGATCCGCTGGTGCGGATGTTTCATTGGACCCTGGTGATCGCTTTTTTCACGGCGTACTTCACCGAAGAGGACCTCTTGCAGGTCCATACCCTGGCCGGTTACACGGTGCTGGGCCTGATCGCCATACGGTTTGTGTGGGGGCTGGTGGGCACCCGTTATGCGCGTTTTTCCAGTTTCGTGTTTCGTCCCGGCACGGTCATCGCCTATCTGAAGGATGTGGTCGCGTTGCGGGCCCGTCGCTACCTGGGCCATAACCCGGCCGGCGGCGCCATGGTGGTGTTGCTGCTGGTGAGCCTGCTGATCACCACTTTCAGCGGCATGGCCATCTACGCCGCCGAGCACCAGGCCGGCCCTCTGGCTGCGTGGCTGGGGCAGGTGAGCCACGGTTCCAAGGAATTG
>CAZNBB010000165.1:0-6716 GCA_964571225.1 uncultured Gammaproteobacteria bacterium | reverse complement strand
ATCCCACGGCATCGGTACCGCTGTCGCCGGTCCGTGGTGCGAATCGCTTTTCCTGGGCGCAGTCGTCGCTGCGCAGCAGTTGGCCGTACTCGGCGGCCAACCCGATGAGCCCCTCGCCGAGACGAAAGCGGGTTCCCGGACGCGATGGAGTGGGGCTCTTGCTGGTGGAAAGCAGTTCGCGCCAGTCCAGCCCTGCGGCGCACGTCAGCGTATCGCCTTCCAGCAGAAACACAGAGCAGCGACGCAGGTCGTGGTGTTCCATCAACACCCGCAGTGCCGCGCGCAACAGTTCGGTTTCGTCGGGGGCATTGAGGCTGAGGGCGGACAGTCCATGGAGTGCCGACAGGTTGTCGACCAATTGCAGAAAACGTTGGTTGATCTCCTGGTACGCTTCTGCCAAGACACTGCTGTCCATCCGCGGCCCTTTGTCAGATTGATAGGGTGTGGGCCAGGGCGCGCATTTCTTCGTCCCGGGCCGCAAGTTCGTTCAGCACTGTCCCCACCCCGTCGGGAGTCAGTGAGAGGGATGCAGGTGCGGGTTCGGGCGGGCCGTTCTGGAACACGCCGGGGTCGTCGTAGCAGCGGTTGGCGATCATGCGGCAGTAGCCTACCAGCAGGGCCTCCCGCCAATGATCGCCCTGGTAGTTCGATTCCGCCTGGTGTTCGACGATCCGCAAGATGGCGTAGGGCAGATGCCACTTGTGGCCGATGGCCACCGCGGCCTGGTGCTCGTCCAGTCCGAGTACGCTGCGCTCCATGGCTTCGAGGCCGGGCATGGGGTTGGCGCGCAGGTTCTCCAGGATGCGGTTCATTTCAGCGGGAAACACGTGTACCAGCGCCAGCTGACCGAGGTTGTGCAGCAGCCCGGCCAGGAACAGCAGATCCCGTTCGGCCGGCTCGCTCTCGATGCCGGTGCCCAGGCGTGCCGCCAGCGCCGCCGTCTGCATGGAGCAGTACCAGTAGCGGTCCACCTGGAATGCCGGGCAGCCGTGGGTGTCGAAGGGCGTGCTGAGGGCGAGTCCCACCGCCAGGCTTCTCACCAGTTTCAGGCCCAGCACCCGGATGATGGCGTCGGCCACCGTGTAGACCTTATCCTTGGCGCCGAAATAGGCCGAATTGGCCACTCCTACCAGCCTTGCAGTCAGCGCAGGATCCTGCTCGATGACTGCGGCCAGCTTTGGGATCTCCACATCATCCCGCGCAATCTCCCGCAGCAGTTGCTGGGCGATGGTGGACAGAGGAGGCAGGTGCTGAAGGTCGAGCACATGCGGGTGCGGATTCGAGGTCGGGGTGTGGGCATTCATCGCGGTCTCGTGTGCGCCCGCCGGGGCTGGGGCGGTACGCACGTTCTCCAGGCCCTTTTCTTCTTCCTTGCGGTCATTATACCCCAATGGCACCCTGCTGGCGTGTATTGTGGCCGGCGATGGTCCGCCGGGGTCCGCCGTAGTCGACGGGAGCGAGCATGAAACTGCGATTTCTGGGGGCCGCCCGGGAGGTGACCGGGTCCTGCTATCTCATCGAGGCCAACGGGCGCCGGTTACTGGTGGACTGCGGGCTCGTACAGGGCAGCGCTGCCGACGAGCGGCGCAACCGCGACCCGTTTCCGTTTTCCCCCTCCGGCATCGACGCCGTGGTGCTCACCCATGCCCACCTGGACCACTCCGGCCGTATCCCCCTGCTCATCAAGCACGGCTACAGCGGTCCGGTGTACACCCAGCGCGCCACCCGGGACCTGTGTCGCATCATGCTAAAGGACGCCGGCCATCTCAACGAGAAGGATGCCGAATGGGAGAACCGCAAGCGCCGACGCAAGGGACTGGAACCGGTCGAGCCTCTGTACACGCTGCGCGAAGCCCAGCAGTCCATGGGTGCCTTCAAGGCCATGGATTACGACGCCCCTCGTGAGATTCTTCCCGGTTTCAAGGTGTGCTTGCGCGATGCCGGTCACATTCTGGGATCGGCCATCGTGGAGTTGCAGGTGCGCGAAGGCGGGGTGGAGCGCAAGCTGGTGTTCAGCGGCGACCTGGGACACCGCAACGCCCCCATTCTGCGCGATCCCACCCCGGTGGCGGATGCCGACCTGGTCATTCTGGAGAGCACCTACGGCGACCGCCGGCACCGATCCTGGGAGGCGACCTGGGCGGAGATGGGGGAGATTCTCAACCACGCGCGCTCCACGGCGGGGAACATTCTGATTCCCGCGTTCGCGGTGGGCCGAAGTCAGGAACTGCTGTACATGCTGCGGGAGAACTACCAAGAGTGGGGCGTGGACGCCTGGACGGTGTTCCTGGACAGCCCCATGGCCATCGAGGCCACCGAGGTCTATGCGCGCCACTGGAACCTGTACGATCGCGAAGCGGCCCGGGCGCACCGGGACGACGGTAATCCGTTCCAACTGCCCAACCTGCACTTTTCCCGTACCGCCAATCAGTCCATGGCCATCAACCGCATCGAATCCGGTGCGCTGGTGATTGCCGGCAGCGGTATGTGTACGGGTGGGCGTATCAAGCACCACTTCAAGCACAATCTGTGGCGCCGCAGCACCCATGTCATCATGGTGGGCTTTCAGGCCCGCGGAACGCTGGGGCGGGCCCTGGTGGACGGCGCACAGCATGTCCGGTTGTGGGGGGAGACCATCCGGGTGGCGGCCACGGTGCACACGGTGGGCGGCTTGTCGGCCCACGCCGACCAGCAGGGGCTCGTGCATTGGTACAGCCAGTTCCGCGACCGACCGCCGGTGGCGCTGGTGCACGGCGAGCCCGATGCCATGGACACGCTGGCGCGATGCCTGCATCCGATTGCGGCTCGGGTGCATCTGCCCGAGCGCGGCGACGGTTTGGACCTCGTGAGCCTGGAGACGGCGTCAGCGAAAGCGCATTGAGAGGTCCGCGGCCCGCAGGTCCTTGGTCAGCGCACCCACGGAAATGGAATCCACGCCGGTGGCGGCGACGGTGCGTATGGTGTCCAGGGTGATGCCCCCGGATGCTTCCAACTGAGCACGCCCGCCGGTCAGCTTCACGGCTGCGGTCAGTGCGTCGGTCGTGAAATTGTCCAGCAGCAGGATGTCGGCGCCGGCGTCCAGCGCCTCACGGATCTCCTCGAGGTTCTCCACCTCCACCTCCACCGGCAGATCGGTGTTCAGGTCCCGCGCGGCCTGCACCGCGTCGGAGATGGAGCCGGCGGCCAGGATGTGGTTTTCCTTGATCAGGATGCCGTCGTACAGGCCCATGCGGTGATTGTGCCCGCCCCCGGTGCGCACGGCGTATTTCTGTGCCTGGCGCAGGCCGGGCAGGGTCTTGCGGGTGTCGAGGATACGCACGGGAAGGCCCTGTACGGCATCCACGTAGGTCCGCACGCAGGTGGCGGTGCCCGACAGGGTCTGCAGGAAATTGAGGGCGGTGCGCTCGCCGGTGAGCAGCGCCCGCGCCGGACCCTCCATCGTGCAAAGGGTCTGGTCGGGAACGACCCGCGCGCCGTCCGGCACCTTCCAGCGTACCTTGACGCGCGGATCCACGGCGTGGAACAGGGCGTTGAACCAGGGCGCGCCGCACAGCACGGCATGCTCGCGGCTGATGACCGTGGCCTCGGCCACGTTGCCGGCGGGGATCAGGGCGGCAGTCACATCGCCGTCCCCCAGGTCCTCCTGCAGAGCCCGCAGTACCGTCTCGTGAATCTGTTGGTCCAGGGTTTCCAGCAGCATCTATTCGGAGATCTCCAGCAGCTCCACCTCGAATATCAGCGTGGCATTGGGCGGAATCACGCCGCCCGCGCCCCGCGCCCCGTAGCCGAGTTCCGGCGGGATGACCAGTCTGCGACGTCCGCCGACCCGCATGCCCACCAGGCCCTGATCCCATCCGGGAATCACGTAGCCCACGCCCAGCGGGAAGCTCAAGGGATCGCCGCGGTCCAGGCTGGAATCGAACTTGGTGCCGTCCTCCAGATAGCCGGTGTAGTGGACGAACACGGTCTGTCCAGGCCCGGTGGCCTCGGCGCCCGCACCGGTTTCCTGGTCCTCATAGCGTAGCCCGGAATCTGTGGTGTGCTCGGCCATGGCGAAGTCCTCGTTGGTGGGTTGGATATGGTGTGGATGGACGGGCGGGCGCGCCCAAACTCAGGAGTTGGGCTCTCGCAGGATCAGGCGATCGCCGCGCTGGCTGAAATCGACCCGCCGCAGCACCGTCATGCCCAACAGCACGCTGTCGCCGCTGGCATGGGGATTGATGCTCGCCGACACATCGTGCACGACGATGTTTCCCAGGGACAGGGTATGGATGACCGTCTGGTAGGCAACGATGGAGCCGTTGGCTGTGCTGTAGCGCGCCGGCGCCCCCGCGCGCAGGCCCAGGCGTCTGGCCACCCGGCCCGGCACGGACACGTCGCTGGCGCCGGTGTCCAGCAGAAATTCCACCGACTGGCCGTTGATGCGGCCGGTCGCCACGTAATGGCCGTCTCGATTGGCCTTGAGAATGACCTCCGGTGCCCCATTGGCGTCGGTGCCGGTTTCGGGGTGGCGGTTGGGATTGCGCTGCTCGGCAAGATAGCCGTTGAAGATCACGGTCAGCACCACCAGCGCGAGAATCCACGCGGCGGCGATCATGCCCTTGCCGAGGCGCTGGGACGGGTCGGGGGACTGGGGATGAGCCATAAGGGGATTATACACTGCCGGCGCGCCCGCTTCGGCGGCGCAGCAGCAGTTTCTCTCCCTCGACGATCAACAGCACCACCACGGCCGAGCCCGCGATGCGGCCCCAGTCCAATGCGTCGATGGCGGCCGTGTGGAACAGGTACTGCATGGGGGGTGCGTAGGTGAACAGCAGTTGGAACGCGCCCACCAGGCCGATGGTGGTCAGCACATAGGGGTTGCCGGTGAATACCTTCAACCGCAGGCTCGATGCGGCGATGAAACGGCTGCTGAGCAGGTAGACGATCTCGCCGGCGACCAGGGTGTTGACGGCCACCGTACGGGCCGCCTCCAGGGATGCGCCCGTCGCGCGGGTCCACAGGAAGAGCCCCGACACCGCGGCGGTCAGGGCCAGTGAGACCAGGGCGATGCGCCACACCAGAAACCCCGACAGCAGGGGTTCGTGGGCGGGCCGGGGCGGGCGGCGCATGATGTCGGCCTCGGCGGGCTCGAAGGCCAGCGCCAGGGCCAGGGTGACGGCAGTGATCATGTTCACCCACAGGATCTGCACCGGTGTTATCGGCAGCAGATAGCCCAGGGCGATGGCCGCCACCACCACCGCCGCCTCGGCGGCATTGGTGGGCAGGATGAACAGGATGGACTTCTTGATGTTGTCGTAGACGGTGCGCCCTTCCTCGATGCCGGCGACGATGGAGGCGAAATTGTCGTCCGTGAGCACCATTTCGGCCGCTTCCTTGGCCGCCTCGGTGCCCTTCATGCCCATGGCGACACCCACGTCGGCCCGTTTCAGCGCCGGTGAGTCGTTGACCCCGTCGCCGGTCATGGCAGCCACCTCGCCGTTGGCCTGCAGGGCTGTCACCAGCCGCAGCTTGTGTTCGGGACTGGCGCGGGCGAAGACGTCGGTATCCCGCACGGCGTCCCGCAGGGCGTGGTCGTCCATGGTCTCCAACTGACGGCCGGTAAGTACGTGGTCGCCGTCGCCGATGGCCAACTGCCGGCCGATGGCGCGGGCGGTGACGGCGTGGTCGCCGGTGATCATCTTCACGCGGATGCCGGCTGACCGGCACTGGGCGACGGCGCGCATGGCCTCGTCCCGTGGCGGGTCGATGAAACCGGTGAGCCCGAGCAGGGTCAGGCCGCTCTGTACGTCCTCGAAGCGCAGCTCGTGGCGTCCCGGATCGGCAGCCATGAACGCCATCGCCAGCACGCGCTGGCCGTCGGCGGCCAGCGCGTCGGCCCGGGCGTGCCAGCGATCGCTGTCCAGGGGGCCGTCCTCGCCGGCTTCACGCTGACGGTTGCACATGGCCAGCACCTGCTCGGGAGCGCCCTTGACGTAGACGAACGCGTGGCCGGCATGGTCGTGGTGGAGGGTCGCCATGAAGCGGTGCCGCGAGTCGAAGGGGATGCTGTCGATGCGCGGTCGGGCCTCGCTCTCGAAGTCCCGCTCCAGGCCCGCTTTGCGACCCGCCGTGAGCAGGGCCGCCTCCATGGGGTCGCCGTGAGCGAGCCAGCCACCGTCGCGCTCCTCCAGGGCGGCGTCATTGCACAGTACGGCGGCCCTCAGCAACTCCACCAGGTCCGGGGACTGACTCGGCTCCAGCACCCGGTCGTTCACCGTGAAGGCGCCGTGGGGCGCATAGCCGGCGCCGCTGACGTCCAGTATTTCGCTGCCGGAGGCAATCTGCCGCACGGTCATTTCGTTGCGGGTCAGGGTGCCGGTCTTGTCCGAGCAGATCACCGTCACCGAGCCCAGGGTCTCCACCGCGGGCAGCCGCCGGATGATGACGTTGCGCCCGGCCATGCGTTGCATGCCGATGGCCAGGGTGATGGTGATCACCGCCGGCAGACCTTCCGGAACGGCCGCCACCGCCAGGGCGACGGCGGCCAGGAACATCTCCTCCATGGGAGCGCCCCGCAGCAGCACGCCCACCGCGAAGGTCAGCACCGCCAATACCAGTATGGCCACCGTCAACGCCCGCCCGAAGCGGGCCATCTGGCGCAGTAGCGGGGTGCTGATGGGTTGTACGCCGGACAGCAGGGTACTGATGCGACCGATCTCGGTCTGCCCGCCGGT
>CAZNBB010000164.1:0-6728 GCA_964571225.1 uncultured Gammaproteobacteria bacterium | reverse complement strand
CACCCGGGCGGCTTTCTCTTTGGGTACTTTCTCTTGGCCGCGCAAGAGAAAGTACCTCGCCGTGCGGGCGCGAGAGCCCGCTTTCAAACACCCGTCGCCGCAGGCGACACCAACACTGCCCCCGCGAAAAGGGACGCAATCGCTAATTGCGCCCCTTCGCCGCCGCGATCCGCATACGCAAGGCGTTCAGCTTGATGAACCCTTCCGCATCCTTCTGATCATAGGCCCCCGCGTCCTCCTCGAAGGTGGCGATGCGGGCGTCGAACAGACTGTCGGTGTCGGAGGCACGGCCGACAGGGGTGACATTGCCCTTGTAGAGCTTGAGACGCACCTTGCCGTTCACCGATGCCTGGGAGGCATCGATCATCTCCTGCAACATGCGCCGCTCGGGGCTCCACCAGTAGCCGTTGTAGATGACGCTGGCGTAGCGCGGCATGAGCTCATCTTTGAGGTGCGCCACTTCCCGGTCCAGGGTGATGGACTCCATGGCCCGGTGGGCCTTCAGCAGGATGGTGCCGCCGGGGGTTTCGTAGCAGCCCCGGGACTTCATGCCCACGTAGCGGTTCTCCACGATGTCCAGCCGGCCGATGCCGTTGGCGCCGCCCACCTTGTTCAAGGTATCCAGCACCTGGGCGGGGCTCATGGGCTTGTTGTCGATGGCCACCACATCGCCGCGCTCGAAGGTCAGCTCCAGGTAGGTAGGCTTGTCCGGCGCCTTCTCCGGAGACACGGACCAGCGCCACATGTCCTCCTCTGGCTCGGCCCAGGGGTCTTCCAGGATGCCGCCTTCGTAGGAGATGTGCAGCAGGTTGGCGTCCATGGAATAAGGCGACTTCTTGCCCTTCTTGGCGAAGTCCACCGGGATCTTGTGCTGCTCGGCGTAGGCCATGAGCTTCTCGCGCGACAGCAGGTCCCATTCCCGCCAGGGGGCGATGATCTTCACGTCGGGTTTCAAGGCGTAGGCGCCCAGCTCGAAGCGCACCTGGTCGTTGCCCTTGCCGGTGGCGCCGTGGGCGATGGCGTCGGCGCCGGTCTCGTTGGCGATCTCCACCAGGCGCTTGGCGATCAGGGGCCGGGCGATGGAGGTGCCCAGCAGGTACTCGCCCTCGTAGATGGTGTTGGCGCGGAACATGGGGAACACATAGTCGCGCACGAACTCCTCGCGCAGGTCCTCGATGTAGACCTCCTTGACGCCCAGGGCCTTGGCCTTGGCGCGGGCCGGCTCGACTTCCTCACCCTGGCCGATGTCGGCAGTGAACGTCACCACCTCGCAGCCGTAGGTATCCTCCAGCCACTTGAGGATCACGGAGGTATCCAGCCCTCCAGAATACGCCAGTACGACCTTGTTGACCTTCGCCATGTTGCTACCTCAATGGGGTATTACGGTAAAAACAAAAAATACGCCACGGAATCCACGGAATCCACGGAAGTAAAGAAGGCTGTCGGCGGAGCTGGCTTCGTTCAGGACGTCGCCAGCGTCCCGCGATGTCGATTCCAGAAGCGATAATGCTTCCGCACCGACCGCGGCGCCCGGCTTTTGCGCTGGGCCTTTCAGTGTCGGTCGTCGCCTTCAGCACACGGAACCGCAAAAGCACCTACACCGCCCCTGATAACTCCTTTCCGTGGTTCCCGTGACTCCTTCGCTATCCTGCTACCTCGACGCGGCACTGCCTCAAAACAAAATACGCCACGGAACCCACGGAACCCACGGAAGTAAAGAAGGCAGTCGGCGGAGGTGGCCTCGATCAGAGAATCGCCAGGATCCTCGCAGCGCCTGTCCCACGCGCCCCCTACCTTTGATTTGGGGCGGGGTCGCAGAATAATCGACGCCGCCCCCGCTATTCCTTTCCGTGGATTCCGTGGTTTCCGTGGCTCTTATCAAGCCGTCACCCGCGCAGCGGCGCGTTCAGCCTCCCTACTTCGCTTTGACCTTGGCGCTGCGGCGCAGGCGCGACAGCAGGCGGCGGGCCAGGTCGCCGAACAGCTCGGTCTGGGTCGGATGGGGATGGATGGCGTGGGCCACCTGTTCCAGCGTCATGTTGCCGCTGACCATCATCACGCCTTCGCCGATCAGGGTGTCGGCGTGGTCGGCCAGGTAGTGCACACCCACGATGCGGTGGCTGGCCTTGTCGGCCACCAGTTTGATCAGGCCCTCAGTCTCGTGGTTGATCATGGCCTTGGCGTCGACGCTCATGGGCACCTTCACTTCCACGGCATCGATGCCCTTGGCCTTGGCCTGATCCACGGACAGGCCCACGAAGGCGGCCTGGGGACGGGTGAAGATCACGCCGCAGTCCTTGTCCTGGTCGTACTTCATGTCTTCGCCGAGCAGGGTGGCGGCCGCCACCCGGCCCTGCTGGGCGGCGGTGTGGGCCAGCATGTAACCGCCGATCACGTCGCCCACTCCGAAGATGTGGGGCACGTTGGTGCGTCCGCGGGCGTCCACCTTCACCACGCCGCCGTCGGCGGTGACGCCGGCCTTGTCCAGGCCGAGATCATCCAGCACCGGCCGCTTGCCGGTGGCCATGATGACGTAGTCGGTCTCGGTGCTGTGCTCCTTGCCTTCGGCGTCCTGGAAGGTGACTGTCATGGCCTTGGCCTTGCCGTCGATCTGCTTCACCTGCACGCCGGTGTAGACGGCCAGGCGCGGATCGTCGTTGAGCAGCTTGGCCAGGTTCTTGGCGATCTCCGGCTCCACCTCGGCCAGCAGCCGGTCCTGGGCTTCCACCAGGGTCACCTCGGCGCCGAAGTCCTGGAAGATCTGCGCCATCTCCACACCGATGGCGCCGCCGCCCACCACCACCAGGCGCTTGGGCAGGCTCTTCAGGCCCCACACGGTGTCGGAGGTGAGCACGCCCCCGGATTTGGCCTTCTCCCGGGCGCCGGGAATGGGCGGAATGAACGGCGGCGCGCCGGTGGCGATCACGGCCGCCCCGAAGCTCAGGGTCTCCCCTTCCTTGCCGCCGCCGGCCTTGGCCCGCTTGTGGGCGTCCTCGGAGTTGCCGCCGGTGTCCACGAACACATGGTGGTCGTCCACGAAGCGCGCGTAGCCCTGGATATATTTGATGCGCACGCCCTTGTCGGTCTTCAGCGCCATGTCGCCGCGGGTTTCCACCACGCCGCGCCGGGACGCCTCCAGGTCCTTCCACACCAGCCGCGCCCGGTTGGTGCCCTGCACGCCCAGGTGGCCGTCTTCGGCCCGGTCGCGCATGCGGTCGGCCGCCGCCCGCCAGGCCTTGGAGGGAATGCAGCCGCGCCACAGACATTCGCCGCCGGGGAACGGGGAGTCGTTGATCATGGCCACCTTGATGCCCTGGCCGGCCAGATCCCGGGCGCAGTCCTCGCCGCCCGGACCGCCGCCCAGAACGATCACGTCGTAGTCCCACTCGCCCTCGGGAATGGCCGGCCCCACATGGCCCATCCAGGACACCGGGTCCTCGATCAGACCCTTGAGGGTGTCCAGGTACATGGCCACGTCGGCGCCGTTGATGACCCGGTGATCGCCGGTGATGGTGAACGGGCTGCCCGCCTCGGTCTCGGCGGAGATGGCCAGGATGGCGGCCAGGCCCGGGGTGACGATGGCGTCGAAGTAGCTGACCCCGAACATGCCCATGTTGGAGATCTGGAAGGTGGAGCCGGTGTACTCCTCGGGCTTCAGGCGCCGCTTGCGGGCCCGGGCCACCAGGTCCTTCCACTGTTCGTTGAGCTCGGCCAGCTCGCGGGACTCGCAGCCCCGCAGCACCGGCACCACCAAGCCGCCGTCCTCGGCGGCCACCGCCATGCCCACGTCCACGCTGGAGCGCTCGATGAGCTTGTCGGTGGGCTGGTAGCACCAGTTCACCTTGGGATGCTTGCCCATGGCCACGGCGCAGGCCTTGGCGATCGCCACGGTGACCGACACGCCGTGCTGCTTGGCGGCGCGCATCAGGGTGCCCAGCTTGATCTCCCGGGTAACCCGGAAGGTGGGCATGGTGACCGAGGCGGCCATGGCGTGGGAAATCGCCTTTTCCAGGCCGCTCATGGCCCGGCCTTCGCCGGGCACCGGCGCTTCCTGGAGCGCTGCGCCGCCGGCGGCGGGCGCGGCGGCGGCGGGAGTACCATGCACATCGGAGCCCACGATGGTGCCGTCGGGTCCGCTGCCCTGCACCGACGCCAGATCCACCTGCCGCTGGCCGGCCAGCTTGCGGGCATAGGGCGTGGCCAGCTTGTTGGCCGGCCGCGGCGCGGGCGCGGCGCCGGGCTGGGCGGGTGCCGACGGGGCCGGCGCAGCAGGCCGACTCGCCGGCGCGGGCGTGGTCGAAGCGGGCGCCGATTCCGCGGTGCGGACCGATGCGGGAGGCGGCGCGGCGGGCGCCGCCTCCGAGCTCACCACCTGGTCGGCGCTGTCCACCAGATAGGCCATGGCCTCGCCCACCGGCACGGTGCTGTCCACCGGCGCGATGGGACCTGAAAGATAACCCTCCCGGAACACCTCCACATCCATGATGGCCTTGTCGGTCTCCACCTGGGCCACCACCGTGCCGCGGGAAATCTTGTCGCCGGGCTGCTTATCCCAGCTCACCACCACGCCCTCGGTCATGGTGTCCGAGAGCTGGGGCATCTTGATCACGTGGCTGGCCCCTTCCGGCGTGGCGGCGGCAGCCGGCGCCGGCTGGTCGGCCGGTGGCGCCTCGGCCTGGGGGGCCGGCTCGGCCTGAGCGGCCGGCGCTTCGGAAGCGGCGGCCGGCGCGGGGGCGTGCCCGCCCTGCTGCACTTCACCGGCTTCGGCCACGATGTAGGCGATGGGCTGGCCCACCGGCACCGTGCTGTCCACCGGTGAAACCGGCCCGGACAGATAGCCTTCGCGGAACACTTCCACGTCCATGATGGCCTTGTCCGTTTCCACGGTGGCGACGATGTCGCCGCGTTTGACGGCGTCGCCGACGTTCTTTTCCCAGCTGACGATGACGCCCTCGGTCATGGTGTCCGAGAGCTGGGGCATCTTGATGGCGTAGGGTTCAGACATGCTCGATCCTGGCATTCAGGTAGGTTTCGCCACCGCGCGCAGGGGGCGGGGAAGGTGTCGCCGATGGTGCTGATTGAGCCGGCGTCTCTCCGCGCCCTCCCTGCGCCGCGTGACGGATTCGGTTACTTGCCGAACATCTTGCGCACGGCCGCCACCACGTCCTTGGCATTGGGGATGGCCGCCTTTTCGAGCGTATGGTTGTAGGGAATGGGCACGTTGCGTGCCGTCACCCGCACCGGCGCTGCGTCCAGCTCGAAGAAGCATTCCTCGTTGAGGATGGCCATCACTTCGGAGCCCACGCCCACCGGCGCCTCGGCCTCTTCCACCACCACCGCCCGGTGGGTCTTGCTCGCCGAGGCGCGGATACCCGCCCGATCCAGGGGGTTGAGGGCGAACAGGTCCACCACCTCCGCATCGATGCCGTATTCGCGGGCCAGCACCTCGGCGGCCTGCAGGCACCAATGCACCGAGACATTGTAGCCGAACAGGGTCACGTCCTTGCCGGGACGGGCCACTTCCGAGCCTTCCAGGGGATGGAAGTACTCCTCGTCGGGCACTTCCCCCTTCATGTTGTACATGAGCTCGTGCTCGTTGATGAACACCGGGTCGTTGCAGCGCACCGCGGATTTCAGCAGGCCGTAGGCCTGACGGGGATTGGACGGGGTCACCACCCGCAGCCCGGCGATACCCATGAACACCTTCTCCATGCGCGCCGAATGCTGGGAGCCCAGTTGATGGGCGGTACCGCCCGGGGACCGTATCACCACCGGCGCCTCCAGCTGGCCGCCGGACATATAGCGCACCTTGGCCGCGGTGTTGGCGATCTGGTCCAGGGCCAGCCAGGCGAAGTTCACCGACATGATCTCCACGATGGGACGCACACCGATGAACGAGGCGCCGATGGCCAGGCCCGTGAAACCGTTCTCGGAGATGGGCGTGTCGATGACCCGCTCCGGCCCGTACTTCTCGTACAGGCCCTTGGTGGCCTTGTAGGTACCACCGGCCATGCCGATATCCTCGCCCATGGCGATCACCAGCGGGTCGTTGGCCAGTTCCTCGTCGTGGGCGCGGCGCAGCGCTTCCCAGAACATGATCTCCGCCATCAGTGCGCTCCTCCCAGGACGTAGGGATCGTTCTCCGCCAGCACGTATTTCTCCAGCTCTTCGAGCTTGGGCTCCGGGGAGGATTCGGCGAACGGGATGATCTCGTTTTCGATCTCGTCCAGGACTTCGGTGTCCATGGCCTTGTAGTCGTCCTTGGTCATCTCGCCCGCCTCGATCAGGCGGTCGCGCAGCATGATGATGGGATCCCGGCCGCCCCATTCCTTCTCCTCCTCCTTGGCCCGGTAGGCGTTGGAGTCGGACATGGAGTGGCCGCGGTAGCGGTAGGTGAGCAGTTCGAGAAAGTACGGGCCGTTGCCGCCGCGCACGTGGTCCACGGCCACCTTGGCCGCCTCCATGACCTTCTCGATGTCCTGGCCGTCGGCCTGGGCGGAGGGCATGTCGTAGCCGCACACCCGTTTGGACTGGTCGATGACCGCCGTGGAGCGGTCGATACGGGTGCCGATGCCGTACAGATTGTTCTCGCACACATACAGCACCGGCAGCTTCCACAGGGCGGCCATGTTCAGGGTCTCGTGGAAGGTGCCCTGGTTGTTGGCGGCGTCGCCCAGGAAGCAGATGGCGATCTCGTCGCCGCCCTTCATTTTAATGGCCTTGGCCAT
>CAZNBB010000163.1:0-6816 GCA_964571225.1 uncultured Gammaproteobacteria bacterium | reverse complement strand
TGGCGACGGCCAGTCCGGCGCTCGTGCGCCTTGCCGATGAGGCTTGTGGACCGGCTGAAAGGCACAGTATTTTCCGCATGGACCACTAGCACCCACAATCCACTACGAGGAAACGCTTCGCGATGAAAAACACCGTGCCATCTTTTGCCCTGGCCCTGACGCTGGCAGCGGCGGGGCTTTGTGCTGTCGGTGCCCCGGCGGCCCGTGCCGCCGACGGCAAAGCCGCCTCCGGCGCCGACAAGGTGCTGGCGACCGTCAACGGCGCGCCGATCACCGAACAGATGTTCGAGTTCTATGCCCGCCAACGTGCAGAGCGCCATCCCGGCAGCAATGCCAGTGTCGATCGCAAGAAGATCCTCGATGAGCTGATCAATCTGGAAGTGGTGGTGCAGGACGCCGAACGCAAGAACATCCAGAAGCGTCCCGACGTGAAGGCCCAGCTCGACTGGCAGCGGCGCAATCTGCTGGCAAGCGTCGACCTTCGCGAATACCTGATGACGCAGCCGATCTCCAAGAAGGACCTGCAGTCGGCCTACGACGACGCCCTCAAGAACTTCCCCGACACCGAGTATCATGCCCGCCACATCCTGCTCAAGACACGCAAGGAAGCCGACGAGGTCATCGCCCAGCTCAACGAGGGCGCCGATTTCGCCAAGCTGGCCAAGGAGAAGTCCATCGGCCCCACCGGCAAGAAGGGAGGCGATCTGGGCTGGTTCTCGCCCGATCAGATGGTCAAGCCCTTCGCCGACGCGGTAGCCAAGCTGAAGAAGGGACAGTACACCAAGCAGCCGGTGAAAACCCGCTTCGGCTGGCACGTGATCGAGCTGGAGGGCGTACGCAAGGTCAAGCCGCCTTCGCTGGACGACGTCAAGAATCAGCTGGAGAGCGAGATCCGCAACCACCAGGTGCAGGCATACGTGAACAAGCTGCGCGAGTCCGCAAAAGTGGAAATGAGTCCCTGAGGCAGTCCGTGCCCCGCCCCTTTCCCAAGGTGGCGGGGCCTTCGTTCAGTTCAGCGACCGGCCGATGGTCTCGCCGGCATCCTTGTAGTACTCCAGCGCCTTGCTCAAGGCGTAGACGGGCGCTTCCTGTACGCTGCGCGCATCGGTGGGCGCCATCACATCCGTGTAGAACTTGCGCAGAGACAGCAGGTGGATGGGCAGCTCGCGTATGAACAGGGGATTGGTATCCAGAAAATGCTGGGCCAGCGCCACCACGGCCGCCGCGGTCTGGCTGGCGGTGCTGCCTTCGCTGCCGGCAATCTCCACCTGCGGCCAGCCGCTGTCGGCGGCCGTCACCTCCAGCACGAACATGCCCGCCGGCACGACCGACTCCGGCGCGGAAACCAGCTCCAGGTCGTGACGTATCCGGTTCAGACCCGCCGCCTGCACCTTGTCGGCGGGAATATAGACCTTGCTCGCCATCTGCACCGCCCAGCTGTCCAGCTGCTCGCGCAGTTCCTCCGCCTGACCCTGTTCAGCGAGCACATGCAGCATGCTGGCGTAGAAGACGTCCCACACCCAGATCTGCTCATGCTCTGCCAACGGCCGGGACTCGTCGATCAGCACCCGGGATGCGCCGGCATCGAAGACTATTCGCAAGGATGACATGGATACCTCCGGTAACTGCGCACTGGCGTCTGCCGGGGCGCGGCACTGTCGCGCCTTCCGACCGTTATTCAGCCCTTCACCGGCCATGGTAACGTAATGCCATGGAGCCGCTACTGCATCTGGGCCTTGCTCTCGCCGTAGGGCTGCTCATCGGCCTGGAACGAGGCTGGCACGAACGCGGCGCCGCCGAAGGCATGCGCATCGCGGGCATCCGCACCTTCGCCCTGATAGGGCTGCTGGGCGGCCTGTGGACACTGCTCGCCGATCGTTTCGGCGTATTGCTGCTGGGCTTCGCCTTCGCCGCCTTTGCGGCCCTGGTCATCATCGCCTACGTACGCAGCAGCACGGTGGACCGGGACTACGGCACCACCACCGCAGTGGCCGCGCTGGTCACCTTCGCCCTTGGGGCACTGGCGGTGGCCGGTCATCAAGCCGTGGCCGCCGCCGGCGCGGTGGTGGCCGCCACCCTGCTCAGCCTCAAGCCGCTGCTGCATGGCTGGATCAGCCGGCTGCAGGCCAAGGAATTGTTCGGCACCCTCAAACTGCTGCTGATCTCGGTGGTGGTGCTGCCGGTACTGCCCAACCGCGGCTACGGGCCCTGGCACGCGCTCAATCCCTACGAGCTGTGGTGGTTCGTGGTACTGATCGCCGCCATCTCCTTCGCGGGATACTTCGCCATCAAACTGGCCGGCGCCCGCGCCGGCATCATGCTGACCGCCCTGTTCGGCGGCATGGCATCGTCCACCGCCACCACATTGAACCTGGCGAGGCTGGGACACCGCACCAATCTGTACGCCGTACTGACCGCTGCCGTGCTGGCCACGGCGGGCACCATGTTCCCCCGCATCCTGCTGGAGGTGGCCGTGGTCAATCACCGGCTTGTGCCAACAGTGGCGGCACCTCTGCTCGCGATGACGGTGTTGGCCTATGCCCTGTCCCTGTGGCTGTGGCGCCATCCGGCTGCGCGCTCCGAAAGCGGAGAACTGGAGCTGGCCAATCCCTTCGAGCTGCTGCCGGCACTGAAATTCGGCGCCCTGCTGGCTGCGATCATGATACTGGCGGAAGCCGCCCGGCTCTGGTGGGGCGATGCTGGTGTGTACCTGCTGGCCGGCGTGTCGGGGCTCGCCGATGTGGACGCCATCACCCTTTCCCTGGCGCGCCTGGCCGGCGGCCAGCTATCGGATCATGTGGCCGCTCAGGCAATCGTGCTGGCAGCCGGCGTGAATACCCTGATCAAAGCCGTGCTGGTTGCCGTCATCGCCGGCCGCCGACTGGCTGTCCGTACGGTACCGGCGCTGGCGGCGGTCATCGTGGTCGGCGCTGCGGCCCTGTGGTGGACGGGCGCGGGTTGACGCAGAGCCGCGATCGAACGCGGTAGCCGAGCCCGTGAGCGGGCCGGGACGCGCTGCGGTCAGCCGTGATCGTGGCCGCCCGGTCCGTGCACGTGGCCGTGGGCCAGTTCCTCTTCGGTGGCATCGCGCACTTCGACCACGTTGACATCGAAGTTGAGGGTCACGCCCGCCAGCGGATGGTTGGCGTCGATCGTCACGTTGTCATCCGCCACATCGATGACGGTGACCACCTGCTGGGCGCCGCCCTCGCTCATGGTATGGAACTGCATGCCCACCTTCACTTCGTCGGCACCCTCGAACCGGTCACGGGGCACAGCCTGGGTGAGGGCGTTGTCACGTTCTCCGTAGGCCTGGGCCGGCGGTACGGAAACCTGCAGCGCGTCGCCGGCAGACTTGCCTTCCAGGGCCTCCTCCAGCCCAGGGATGATGTTTCCGATGCCGTGGATGTAGGCCAGCGGTTCGGAGCCCTGCGAGCTGTCGAGTACGGTGCCTTCCGCATCGGTCAGGGTGTAGTCGATGAGGACGACTTTATGCTTGGCGACTTCCATGGGAACTCCTTCCGCAACAAATGAAAAACGTTCAGTCTACGCTGATTGGACTCTCGAGACCAACCGGACCGACGCCCTGTTCGCGTGCGGCGCCCCCTGACGGGGCATGAGCCGTCGCCCCACGCGCACGGGTCGCCGTCCGTAAGTTCAGAGCATAGCAGGTAGGAATGCGGGGTCAGACGCGCAGGAAACGGCGCACGAGCAGGACCGTGGCGAGTGCCGCCGTGGCGGCGCCGGCCACCGCGACGCCCATCCACAGCTGGTACTTGTGGATGTCGGCGAGAACCACATCGAAGCCCTCGCCCAAGGCATAGCCCAGATAGGAGAAGGTCACGGCCCAGACCACCGCCGGGAGCAGATCCAGGGCGAAGAAGCGGCGATGGCTGACGTCCGTCATGCCAAGCGCGAAGGGCGTCATAGCCCGGAACCCGAACAGCGCCCGATAACCCAGCGTGACCCAGGTGTGATGGCGTTCCAGAAGGCGCTGTATGCGTGCCAGTCTGGCTTGCAGGTGGGGGCGCCGGGACACAAAACGCGTGCCCTGGGTGCGGCCCAGCAGGAAGAAGATCTGGTAGGTACAGAGCGAACCGAACAGTGCCGCCCCGATCACCCAATGCAGTTCGAGAATCTCACGGTGGGCGAGAAACCCGGCCGTCATCACGACGAGCTCACCTTCCACGAACACGCCGATAAGGATCGCCAAGTAACCGTAGGTGGAAATGATCGATTCGATAGTCACGTATGTACCTTCCTGCCGCCAGGCAGGCATATTCTATACGCAAAGCCCTGCCAAGCCGAATCCCGGTATGGCCAAGCGCCGGTTTGCGCTTTCCGGCACCGCGGTCCCGCTGGTCGTCGACCACCAGCAGCGCCAGGGCCACCACGTTCAGCAGCAGGTAGGGGCCCACCGCCGTCGGCGCCAGCAGAATCACCAACGTCGTCAGCGTAATACGAGCGATGGGCCGCAACGCCTGGTGCTGCCGCCCGATGCCGTAGGCGCTCACCGCCAGCGCCCCGGTCAGCAGCCACAGCATCGCCATGATCGCCGAGGGGGTCGGATCCACACCGCCAGACATCCCCAGGGTCAACGCGCCGGCGCCCATCAGGGCGGCCGAAACCCAGGTGAGTGCCGCCGCCACTCCCACGGACACGGGACGTTCGGATCGTTCCATGAACCACCATCCTTGGCCGCTTCCCGGCGACCGCCTGATGGTACAAGTGCGTAGCGTACTCCGCCCCACGCGGCCCAGGCCACGGGCGCGGAACCCGGGCCGGCCCGGCCATCACCGTCAGCCGGCCCCTACTTCCAAGCATAGGCGGTCATGGACAGGATGCCGTAGCTGAATGCCTTGTGCAGCAGCTCGCCGCTGCCGGCGCCACCACCCGCCCCCCACGCCACGAACAGGGGCAGCAGATGCTCCGGCGTGGGGTGATTGCGCCGTCCCGACGGGGCGCCTTCGTAGGCGAGCGCCTCGTCCGTTCGGCCCTCTTGCACCACATCGTCCAGCCACTGGTCGAACTCCTGCACGTAGGACGGCACCTCGGCGTCAGGGCCCTGGCCGGTAAACTCACGCAAATTGTGGGTTGCTCCGCCACTGCCTATCACCAATACGTCCTGGCGACGCAGAACGGCCAATGCCCGGCCCAAGCGCAGGTGATGCTCCGGGCCCAGGGCCGACTGGACGGAGAGTTGCACCACCGGAATCCCGGCCTCGGGATACATCAGACTCAACGGCACCCAGGCGCCATGGTCGAGCCCGCGGGTCCCGTCGACACCCACATCGAATCCAGCCTGCCCCAGGACGGCGGCCAACCAGTCGGCCAGGGCCGGGTCCCCCGGCGCCGGATAATCCAGTGCATACAAAGCCTCCGGAAATCCGAAGAAATCATGGATGATCGGCGCCGCCGCAGCGCCGGTCAGCATCGGCCGGGAAGTGTCCCAATGGGCGGAAATGCACAGGATGGCCCGCGGGCGCCGCAGCTCCTTGCCCAGGGAAACCAGGAAACGTTGCGTCGGAGAAGGCTCCACCGCCAGGGTGGGCGCTCCATGGGACAGGAACAACGCGCTGTAATCGATCATCTGTCTATTTTCGAGTGGCAATGGACGGGGAAGTTTCCTCAAGGGACCGCCGCGCGGGCTTGCTGTCTCGTAAGATAGCAGAATTTCTTAACTTAATTATAAGCTTAAATTAACCCTATTTGACGTAGGTCAATAATTTTCCGATGGCACCGGAGGTACGGTCTCGCAGAAAACCATATGGGAAATCCGGTTATGCATGTCGAGGACAACATCATGGCCGTCAATCTGGCCAAGACCATCGGAGTGCTGCTGGCCGTGGTGTTCATCCTGATCTGGGTGGCCAACCTCGTCGCCTGATGCCGGTGCCGGCGCCGTATGCGACCGTCAGGGACGGGGATACTCCAATACCACCTCCCGGGGACGTTCGTGATTGGCCAGGTCATCGCACAGCCCGGTGCCGTCCACCCGCACCACGGCATCGCTGGCGGCGGCAGTGCGCAGCAGTGCCAGCATCGTCTGCGCCCCCGGGCGGGACAGGGAAATCGCCCAGGTACCGCTGCGTTTCACGCAGCGCGGTGTGTTGATATGGGTGCCGGCCGTGAACTGCAGGATGCCGTCGTCGCTGACGCCCAGGGACGTCAACCTCCCCGCACTGGATCCGGCCATGGCGGGACCTGGCGCCAGCATAATCAGTCCCAACGCTACGCACAGCCTGTTTCGGGCTCGATTCACGGCTTGCTCCCAGTCCGGCCTGCGCTGCCACACGGGCCTGCGGGCACTCATTGCGACCCGTAGCGGGCCAGCAACTCCATAAAAGCATCTTCGTCCAGGATCTCGACATCCAGATCCCGGGCCTTGTCGTATTTTGACCCGGGGTCGGCGCCGGCCACCACGTAGTGCGTCTTCCTGGAAACACTGCCGGTGACTTTCGCCCCCAGGGCCTGCAGGCGGTCCTTGGCCTCGTTGCGGGTCAACGCCTCCAGGCTGCCCGTCAGCACGAAGGTCTTGCCCGCCAACGGCAGGGACTCGGGTCGGCTCACTTTCACTTCCGGCCAATGCACACCGGCCGCCGTCAGCTTGTCGATGACCTCGCGGTTGTGCTTCTGCCGGAAGAAGGCGTGGATTTCCTCAGCGACCACCGGACCGATATCGGGCACCGCCTGAAGGTCCTCTTCCGCGGCCCCCCGCACGGCCTCCAGAGTGCCGAAATAGTTGGCCAGCTGCCGGGCGGTGGCCTCTCCCACCTCGGGAATGCCCAGGGCGTAGAGAAACCTCGCCAGGGTCGT
>CAZNBB010000162.1:0-6970 GCA_964571225.1 uncultured Gammaproteobacteria bacterium | reverse complement strand
GGCCCAAAACGCGGGTTATGTGCTCGCCTGCTACCGCTATATCGAGTTGAACCCGGTTCGTGCCAACATGGTCGAGCACCCCGCCGACTATCCCTGGTCAAGTTTCCGGGCCAACGGGCAGGGCGGGAAAGATCCGCTGCTGACCTCGCACGCGGAATACACGGCACTGGGCTGCGAACCCGCCAAGCGCAGACGAGCGTATCGAACGCTGTTCCGCGCCCACATGGAGCGGGCGCTGATCGACGAGATTCGAGCGGCCACCAACGGGAACTTCGTATTGGGCAATGATCGCTTCAAGGAAGAGATCGGCCGGACGCTGAAGCGACGGGTAGTGCCCGGGCAACCCGGCCGCCCCAGAAGGCGTGATCCCGAGCGCTGAAAACCGTGGTCTGTCCCCTATTTGCAAGCGCCCAGGATGGTTGGCGTTTTCTTGATTTTTCGGGTAACAACGCCGGCTGTCGGTAAAATTGACATTCAACCGAACGAACAATTGGGACAATGCACGGTTTAGACTGGCTGCCAGGAAGCCAGGCATCACAACGGACAATAACCAGAAGGGTCAGACTCGACTGACACGAAGAGCAAAGGCAGGAGGAAAGCATGACCAGATGCTGTCGGTGTATGTTCGCATTGATTGCCGCCTTCACGTTGGGGTTCGTCGCCACTTGCCAGGCAGCAGGCATCGATGCCTGTAAACTGATTAGCGCCAACGAGGCGGGCAAAATAATGGGCAGCACGCTCCGCGCTCATTCGATGAAAACATATGCCGGCGCGCCGAACGCCGGCTCTATGTGCCGCTATTCGGGCAAGGGCATCGGCAGTGGCTTTATGTTGATTGCAGGCCCCGTGAACTACACGAATGCCGCCAAGGAAGTCCAGCGACAGGAGAAGGAGATGCTTTCCAGCACCCCTCCGGGTCTTCCCAAGCCAAGCTTCGTCCCGGTCAAGGGTCTTGGTAGCGCCGCCTATCTTGCCAAGGCAACCGGGTACTTTCAGTTGCACGTACTGGCGCATGGCAGCGCCATCGTGATCAACCGCAACGCGGCCGCCACCCCCGATGCGGTGAGCCGAGCCAAACAGATCGCCCGGGTTGTCCTGAAGCGCCTTAGGTGAAGGATAAAAAGAAAGGACCAAAAAGGTCCGGCTCGATTGAAAACAACGCTAACCCTCTAGTCCTGCCCTCAGCGGTCCGCGACGCCGACGCGGTCCACAGTTACGATAAGGTTCAGCCTGGAGTGACCCCCCTTCTGTCTACACCGCGCCCTCGCGGGAGACAATACCCCAGTCGTCCAAGCACCCAGCCACGCAAGCGCTTGAGCGCGCCTGGCCCTTTGGTCGCCGAGGGAAGAGTATTCAGCTACCGCCAGGCGTCGTGGGTTTCACGCCGAGTTCCCTGGCTAAGATTTGCCTTGCTTGCTCCATGTTATCGGCGAAGGCGATCGCAGACTGTTGTTCGCTGATCCCGTAGCGCTTCAGCTTCTCAATCATGCGGGGTTTGACATGGCACAGGATCAGCCGGGTGTTGCGTTGCTGCATGTTCGCCGCAGTCGATTCCAGTGCGGTCATGGCTGTGACATCCAGCATGCCGACATCGTGCATATCCAGCACGACCGCCTTCACGTGTCTGTCCACGCTGGCCAGGGTGCTCATGGCTTTGTGGGCGGCGCCGAAGAACAGCGGTCCGTCGACGTCGTAGACCACGACATCCGGAAGTTCGGAAAACTCGTGGGCCTTGTGGCGATGGTCCACCAGGGAGGTCCCGGTCAATTCAATCATGCGCCGGATAAAGATGAACGACGCGAGCACCAGGCCGACGGCTATGGCAACCTGCATTCCGACCAGGACGGTCAGTGCAAAGCACACCAGGTACACGACGGCGTCCGTGCGCGGCGCCTTGCGCACGATGCGCACCGCGTGGTGGGCCTCGCTCATGTTCCAGGCCACCACCATCAGCACCGCCGCCATGGCGGACATCGGGATATAGCCCAGCCAGCGGGCAAACATCAGCATCGCCAGCAGCACGGTGATCGCGTGGACCACCGCCGCCAGCGGGGTGTTGCCGCCGGAACGGATGTTGGTGGCGGTGCGGGCGATGGCAGCCGTGGCAGGGATGCCGCCAAAGAAGGCGACGGCGATATTGCCCAGACCCTGGCCGATCAGCTCACTGTCGGAGTCATGGCGGTGGCCGCTCATGCCGTCAGCGACGATTGCGCAGAGCAGGGATTCCAGTGCGCCCAGCACCGCAATGGCAAAGGCGGCGCCCAGCAGGGTCTTGAACGTGGTCCACGACAGGGTGATCGAGGCGCCGTGCGTATCCGGCCAGTTCCAGGGCAGCACGAACTGCGGCACGATGCCAGGGATCCCGGGCAGGGTCTGGCCACCGAGCTGATAGTGGAAGCGATCGTCGATGGTGGCGATGTGCAAATCCGTCCAGTGGTTGAACACCAGTCCAAGCACCGAGGCGATGAGCAGTCCGACCAGATAGCCGGGAATCCGTGACCGGGTCTTCTTCCATAATATGATGGTAACCAGGGTGAGGACCCCGATCAGGCATTCCTGCCAGCGCAGGCTCGGCAGGGCGTGCAGGATCGCCAGCACTTTGGCGTGAAACTGGGCCGGGTGAGTGGTGAAGGTCAGGCCCATGAAGTCGGCCACCTGGAGGGTGGCGATCACCACTCCGATACCCGAGGTAAACCCGATCACGACCGGGTAGGGAATAACCTGGATGATCCGCCCCAGCTGCATGACGCCGAACAGGATAAGGATAAGCCCGGCGAGGGCGCCGCTCACCAGCAGCCCGCCCAGGCCGTATTGCTGCACGATGGGCAGAAGGATCACGACGAATGCCGCCGTCGGGCCGGAAATGTTCACCCGCGAGCCCCCGGCCAGAGCAATCACGATGCCGCCGACGATAGCGGTGTACAAGCCGTGTTGAGGCGGTACCCCGCTGGCGATGGCCAGCCCCATGGACAAGGGCAGGGCGACCACGCCCACGGTGAGGCCCGCCAGTATATTCTGGCGCAGGCTCAGCCAGAGGCTCTTGTCGGCAATGGTTTCGCGTAGGGCGGTGGCAAACATAACGCTATTCAGGGCAACGGTTTCAGCAAGGCAAAGGACTTACGTTAACAGGGCGTTATAGTGTGCGACCGAAACCGCCAACGGCACCAGTAGCTGCAATAAATATTTTCGAGGGCCACAAGGGGTCGGGCTCGATTGCAGAACACGCTTGCGGCCTGGTTCCCGCCTGCTCCGGAGCCAACGTTGCGGCCTTCCACGCCTCCGGGTGGTGCCGGGTACGGCGTCGAGCCATTGCCCCTTTCCCCCGTTGGACCGGCCGTTGCCCGCGGCCCGCCCCTTTCCGGGTGGCCGGACGACGGTCGTCGAGGGCTTGCGGATCGACGTGTGCCCGGCGAACAACGCCAGGGAACAGATCACGCTTCTGAAGTACCTGGCAACAAGCCGGGCACGACAGCAACCATTAAGGCGATCCATATGCGCCAACTAGGTTGAATCCCGGTTGCCGGCATTGGCCGGCATGCGACCTGGCCTGGATCGTGGGTAGGCGGACTGGGGGCTGACGGCCCTGGCGGGTCAGCAAGACTGAACGCCACAACGGCTGCCGTACGACCACCAATTATTCCCCTTTTACGTTCAATTACCAGGTCCTTGATCACCTGGTGATGACGCTTGAACAAGCGCCCTCGCGACTTGTCAGACCATCAGGCACCAGTGCTGTCCGGCTGTACCACGGCCAATCAGCACTGGTCGCCTCAGTCAGGACGGTTGCGACCTGCGAAACCGCGAAGACCGAAACGTAAACCAAGGCAAGCTGGCCGCATCTTTCGACCACACACGTTGGACGCAGGTGACGGATCCGGCAGCAACGCGCCGAACGTGCGGGCTGCCGACACCGAAGATGCCGGTCGACCTCAGCCACACGGGGACCCATTCGTCGCCCGACGGACAAACGTCCCGTCAGTCGGGGTCCGCCTGTGGCGGCGGTCAACGCATCGCTGTTACCCGGGGCAATTCGTCACGGCCCCAGTCCAATAACACACAAACGACGCTGAGTGCCGGAACATTGCACCCACGACGAATAACGCTGTACCGGGTCGGCGTGGGCGCGCAGCCGCCGTCTTCCCGCCAGATCACAATGAGACCGGCCTTCGAATGTTGCAAGCGTTACTGCATGCAGTCGCCCGGGAGCGTGAATATCGGAGCGCTGGCAGTTTGCGGCCTCAAGTACCCGACGGTGAACCGATGTCGAGGCGGTGAGACCTGGGGGTGCTTTGGCATTTGGGGGGCACTCCAAGGTACGGGGAGCGGGACTGTACAAAAGGGGAGAGCTTATTCAAAGGACAAAACGACATGAGAGACCTGGTCGTAACGATGATTGTGCTGGGCAGTCTGCCGGTGATACTGCTGCGGCCGTACGTAGGCGTCTTGATGTGGGCGTGGATCGGCCTGATGAATCCGCACAAGCTCGCGTGGGGTTTCGCTGAAACATTTCCGTTCGCCGAGATTGTGGCCATTACCACTCTGATCGCCATGTCGATTTCCAAGGAGCGGAAGCGCATACCGTGGACCAGAGAAGTGGCGTTGCTCACCTGTTTCACCGTCTGGGTAACACTCACCACTGCGTTCGCAAAATATCGCGGTGCGGCCTTTACCGATCTTGAACAGTTTCTCAAGATACAGTTGATGACATTCGTTTCGCTGATGCTGATCACGGACAGAAAGAAACTCGACCAGCTCATCGCAGTCATCGTCTTTTCGCTGGGATTCTACGGCGTCAAAGGCGGAATTTTCACGATCGCGACCGGCGGTCATTTTCACGTCCAAGGCCCTCCAGGGACATTTATAGGTGGTAACAACGAGCTCGGCCTCGCGTTGATCATGACGCTGCCGTTGATGCGCTATCTCCATGTACGGACGACCAATCGGAGAATCCGCGCGGTGCTGTTGGCGAGCATGGCGTTGACGGCGATCGCGATCCTCGGTACGCAATCACGCGGAGCGCTCCTTGGCATAAGCGCCATGACGTTGTTTCTGATCTGGAAGAGCCGAAACAGGCTGCCGTTGCTCCTTGTCATAGCGATCATCGCGCCTGCGGCCCTGCATGTGATGCCACAGGCGTGGTACAACCGGATGGCCACCATACGTACGTACAAGCACGACCAGTCGGCGGAAGGTCGCATTCATGCATGGAAGTACGCACTCGCGCAAGCGCTCAAGCATCCCGTCATGGGAGAGGGCTTCGCATTGAACGAGGGGCGACGTGCGTCGCACAGCATCTATTTCCAGACGCTGGGCGAACAGGGGTTTGTGGGTCTCGCCCTCTTTCTGCTCCTCGGCCTGTCCACTTGGCGGGCCGGTTCCGCGACGCTTAAACGCACGAGCGGGCGGCAGGATATGCGGGGGCTACGGGATCTTGCCGCCATGGTGCAGGTCAGTCTTGTGGGCTACGCGGTTTCCGGAGCGTTCCTGAGCCTGGCCTATTTCGATTTCTATTACTACCTGATTGTGCTTATGGTGCTCTGCAAGGTCATGGCGGAACAGGCCGCAAACACCGTGCCGGAAGACCTGCCGGCTGCCACGGTGCCTGCGGAGTCAAACGCATGGTGGGTGCCGGCAAAGAGTGCGGTCACACGGGTAGACGCGGGACTGAGGCTAGACCACCGCGGGTTCCAGCCGAATGATCGAGGACGTTCCGGACGCACTCAATAGCGGCAACCGGCAGTAGATTGCCGCAAATAGTGCCGCAAATAGGGACAGACCACGGTTTGTGTCGGACCCCCGCCATTTGGGCTGCCCAAAAACCGTGGTCTGTCCCCGATACGCGATACGGCCCCGTTGCCTAGACTTTTTGGGCGTACGCTTCCAGCCAGAAAGTCCCCCAGTTCTTCACATAGCCGCTCATCTGCCAGAAATCGACGAAGAACTTGCGGAAATTGCCATAATCGGTGAAATAGAATTCACCGAAGTTGGGATCGAAGAACGCGATATCGCCGGTCCCCACCCAGGCTGCGGTGGAATGGGCGCTCCCCCCGCCGCCCGTGTACAGGTGCACGTAGGTGCCGCTCCGTGTGGCCATCCATTGGGGAGACAGTCGGTTGGCAATCGAGTGACCGACATTGATACCGGGCGCCCGTTGTTGAATCCCCGTCACGATGTCCTGGGTGATGTTTCTCTTCACCAGATTGTACATGCCGAGATACTTCTGCATGACGAGATTCTGATAGTGTCCCCCTCCGAGGTTACCCGGATTGGCGACCGTGGGGTTCGACAGCGATCCTGAGGAGCGCACGCCTTCGATGAAGTTCACCATCAGGTTGCCGATGGCGGATTGCTTGACATGTGTCGTGCCGGGTACACATAACCAGTTCCACAGACTCTCGCCTCTGGAATGCTCCACAATCCATTTCGCCGCCAGCGCGCGGCAAATTCCCCCGCTGGTCGCGTCCATCGTCTTGATCAGGGTATTGGTCGGCTCAAGACACTGGGAAAAGGGTACATAAGCGCCCCCGTAATGAAGGGCGCGGTTGCGGATACCCTGAATCCATTGCTGTAAAGTTGGCATAACTAATCTCCAGGAAACGACAAGGCGCCGGGACGAAGGCCAGATATCAGGAACCGCTGGCTGACAACCTGTTCCTCGCATCGAGCGCCACGATAATATCAAGAAGACAGGGACAAGACCCCAGCAAAAGAACGGGGCGCAGGGATTAACAGATAGTCACTTTCTTGGTCTCCTTGAACTGGTGCCGATGGACCGGTTGCGCCACATCGTGTCGCCACGCTGGCCGGCTGGAAACCAACTGTACGGAGAAGCGTGTAGGCGGGCTGTTAACTAGTGTCGGGCAGAATGTGACTTTTTCACACGCCTGGGGCTGGGTCAGAAGCCGTCGGCTACTTTGGTCGGGGCAGGTGGGTAAGTGGGAGGCAGACCACGAATTTCGTGGGCTTCCCG
>CAZNBB010000161.1:0-7054 GCA_964571225.1 uncultured Gammaproteobacteria bacterium | reverse complement strand
GCACGTAGAAATCGATCATCTTGGCGTATTCCACGTCGCCCATGCCCTGGTTGTTTCCGATGGTCAGGGTAAGGAACGAGACCATCATGAAACGCCCGTCGGTGACGTTGCGATCGAACAACTCCAGGGGATAGGCGATGCGCATGTCTTCCCTGGCCGGATCGATGTGATAGACCAGCGCGTCCACGCCCTTGGTGAAGTCGTCGGTGGTGCAGACCTCGACGTTGGTGCCGGTGGACGACTCGGCGGCAAAGTGGGCCGCGGTGGCCAGGTAGTCGTAGCCCGCCTTGGGCTTCATGGTGTAGGCCACCAGGATATGTCTGCCGCCGGCGATGAGGTCGGCTTCGGTGAGATCGAGGTTCGCGTAGCGGCTGGACTGGTCGTGTGCCATGTGCCTTCTCCGATTGAGCGACCCGGGTGCCGGGGCGGCCGGGTCAGTGAATTCGGATGGGACTATAGTTTGTAGGGTCTATAAGGTATATTCAGACTTTATTAGACTTCCTCAAAGATTCGCTGATGTTGAAGCTCACCCTGCGCCAGCTGGAAATCCTCGAAGCGGTGGCCCGCTGCGGCAGCTTTTCCCGCGCCAGCGCCGAAGTGCACCTCACCCAGCCCGCCGTTTCCATGCAGATCAAACAGTTGGAGGGGGCCTTGGGGCTCCCCCTGTTCGAGCACATGGGCAAAGAGATCCGGCTGACCGAGGCCGGACGGGAAACTTTGCGCAGCGGCCAGGCGATCGCGCGGGAACTCGCGAACCTGGAGCAGACGCTCGCCGATCTGCAGGGGCTGAAGGGCGGCACCCTCACGGTGTCGGCGGCCAGCACCGCCAGCGTGTTCGCCGCCCGGCTGATGGCCCGCTTCCGGTCCCTGCACCCGGACGTGCAGGTGAGCCTCAACGTGGTCAACCGGGAAACCCTGCTGCGGCACCTGAGCGAGAACACCAGCGACCTGGCGCTCATGGGCACGCCCCCGGAGGGCCTGCACCTGGACGCCCGGCCGTTCATGGACAACCCGCTGGTGATCATTGCCGCCACCAGCCATCCCCTGGCGCAGGCCAGGAACATCCCGCTCACGCGGCTGGTGGAAGAGCCGCTGCTGGGACGGGAGCAGGGCTCGGGCACCCGCGGCGCCCTGGAGAAGTTCCTCGCCGAGCACGGCCTGCCCTTCAGGCCGGCCATGGAGATGAACAAGAACGAGGCCATCAAGCAGGCGGTGGAGGCGGGTCTGGGGGTGGGCCTGGTGTCCCTGCACACCGTGGAAGCGGAACTGGCGTCCGGCCAGTTGTGCGTGCTGGACGTGGAGGGCTTCCCCTTGAAGCGCCAGTGGTACCTGGTGCAGCGTGAGGGCAAGCGCCTCAGTCCCGCGGCGCAGGCGTTCGTGGAACTGGTGTTGAAGGAGGCCGCGCGGCTGTCCCGCTAGACAGACGACAAATCCCGGTGTCCCCCGCCTGCCTGGTTTGGAAGCGAAGCCGAGTGTCATTTGCCGGGGTACGCAGGCGCTGGCTGATCGTTCGGTTCGTCACACGGGCAGGACCGGCCGTTGTGTTTCCCGGCAATAGAGCAATTTCGGTCAGGATACGGCTGCCCGTGCCGGGCATAGTGGGCCCCACTGAGGAGGTGTGGTGGTGAATGACGCAACGGCAGCAAGCTACGCGCAACGGTTCGGCAGGGTATTCGACTATATCCACGAACATCTCGGCGAAGACCTGTCCGTGGACCGTCTGAGCGAAGTGGCGAACTTCTCGAAGTTCCACTTCCACCGGCAGTTTTCCCAATATGCCGGAGTGAGCGTCGTTCGCTACATCCAACTGATGCGACTGAAGCGGGCCTCGTACCGGCTCGTTTTCGAAGCACGCACGCGGGTCATCGACATCGCCCTGGAGGCCGGATTTGAAAATCCGGAGTCGTTCTCCCGCGCGTTCAAGAACACCTTCGGGCAGACACCCTCTCAGTTCCGGAAGCACCCGGCCTGGCGGCCGTGGAGCGAGCAGTATCGATTCCCCATCAGAGAGAGGATGCAGACCATGAACGTGAAGATCGTCGATTTTCCGAAGACCGTGGTGGCCGCGCTCGAGCACCGCGGCGCCCCCGAGCTGGTCAACGACTCGGCGAAGCAATTCATCGAATGGCGAAAGGCGAGCGGGCTTTCGCCGGTGAAGAGCAGCGCCACCTTCGGTATCGCCTATGACGATCCGGCCACGACCCCGGCTGAACTGTTCCGCTTCGACATCTGCGGCTCGGTGGCGGCGGAAGTGCCCCACAACCCCCAGGGCGTCGTGAACAAGGTGATAGCGGCCGGCCGTTGTGCGGTGCTACGCCACACGGGTTCCCACGACCGGATAGCCGAAAGCGTCTACTACCTGTACCGCGAATGGCTGCCCGGGAGCGGAGAGGAGCCGCGCGACTTCCCGCTGTTCTTCCACTACCTGAACCTGCTGCCGGAAACCCCGGAGCATGAACTGCTGACGGACATCCACCTGCCACTGCAATAGCAAAGGCGAAGGGGTCGGGGACGAATGATCCCCATTGGTCGCCGACCCCCGATTTCCCCCGGGCCGGTTTTAGACGCACCGAGGTGTCGGTGAAGGTCGGGGCGGCTCGCGCCAGAATTCCCCGGACTCCCTCTAGGCGGCAAGCTCGACAATCAGCGCCGGGTCGGCGACGCCGGTCGCAGGCAGACCATGGGCGGCCTGGTAGTCCTTCACGAGTCGGACGGTATCCCTGCCGTAAATGCCGTCCGCCGTGATATCCGACCCCTCGTCCGACAGCGCCAGCTGCACCAGCCGCACGTCCAGACCGCGCAGCATAGGCGAGCGCAGGGACAGGGAACGACTGCCGGGCTGGGGCCCGTCGTAGCAGCCATCGGGTGTGGCGGAAAGCGCCGCCATGGAAATCTCGCGCCCCCGCACAACCAGCGGCAGGTCCAGCCCCCAGCGGTCCTGGCCGATCAGTCGCTGAAAGGTATCCATGCGGTAGACCGTGGCGCGCAGATCCCGCCGCGGGTGACCCGCCAGCCACGCCCTGCGGGTGGCGACGTACGCCGCGACCCATGGCCGCTGGCCGATGTCGTCCACCTTGCCCGTCTTCTGCACGGTGCGATTGCGCATGGCCGTCCACGACCCGTGCACGAAGCTGTCGTAGACCACGGCGACGCCCAGCGGGTCGCCGATGCCCAGGCGCTGGGCGGCACACTGCGCGGGCTTCCAATAGTCATCGTCGAAGAAGGCGTCCTGGGTGTCGCGCATCACGGGGTCGTCGGCGCTGGCGCGGAGCAGATTGTGGAGCCTTCCATCGGTGTCCAGGGCGAGGTCCTTGTGCCGCAGACGTGGAAGATACTGAACGAGACGCGCCCCAAAACGCGCACCGGCGTTGGAGCAGTAGCGCTCCAGGAGCTTTTCGAGGCCACCCGAACCGAGGGTCGTTTGGGAGCGTCCGAAAGTCAGATGGCCGGTGTCGCCGTCCAGCACCGTGACCTGCCCATAGTCACCGAGCACCGTTCCCGTTTCGAACAGGTTCACAATCGCCTGGGCCGTATCCTTCTGGGTGGCTGTCAACATGACCGCGGTCTCCGTCCGGTGCGCAGCGTCACTGGGAAGCTGGTGGTCCCTGCGGATGATCGTCGCAGACCGTGACGACGGCGGAAAGGCTCTGTTGGGAACCCTGGATGTGACGGACGAGCCGACCGAAGTCCGGGACGCGACCGGGGTGCTGCTGTCCGGCCGGCCGCCGCCGGGGACGGCGCTGGGTGCAGCGGCACGCTCCTGTCACCGGGGTGCGTACCCTGGTGTTGAGCATCGACGGCACTTGGGGCCTGCTGCTGGAGCTCCTCGGAGCGCCAGCAGCGACCGCGGAGGGTTCACAACGCCATGTGCCGAGGTGCCGTCTGCCGACGACCTGATCCCCGAGGACGTGGCCTTCTTCCAGCACCTGCAGGACATCGGGAAGCCGGGCGCACTGAAAAGGGCAATGGCGCCGTTAGCGTGCCTGGAGAAATGGAGAGGATCGGAGCCAGCCGGGGTCCGGATAGTACGCGAGCAGCACGGTGCCCCCGCGGATCAGCTTCACGACGGCGCTCTCCACCTTGCGGCTGAGGGCGAAGCAACCCCAGCTCCGCCCCATGCGGCCGTGGTCTTTGGCAAATGTGCGGCTCACATACCAGGCGCTGTGCATGACGATGTCCCGGCGGTAGGCCGCGCCGTTGAACTCGGGGTTCAGGCCTTTGAGCCGCAGGGAGTAGCCGTGCTTGCCGTAATAGGTGTGGCCGGTGAGGTACACGCCCAGGCTGCTTGCGTTGGTACCGGGCTTGTTGGAGAAGCGGGTCGCGTACTTGCCGCCGCTGCCTTTGCCGTGGGCCACGTAGGTGTAGAACAGGACCTTGCCGGTACGTACATCAGCGACCGCCAGGCGCTTCTTGGCGGAAGGCAACGAGTAGTCCACTATCGTGACCAATGGCTTGTCGGTCAGATCCCGTTGCCTGACGTGGAAATAGGCGTTGATCGCGGCCGATATGGCTTTGGTGCTGATGTTGGGGGCCTGGGAGTGAATAGTGGCGGCGAGATGCTGCAGGCCCTTTCCGGTGGGCACATTGGCGTGCGCGGATAACGCGAACAAGAACGATGTCACGGCCGCCCAGAAGGCGGACCGTCGAGCACTGCTTCTTGAAATCGAGATCAGGTGTTCTTGCACAAACCGTCCCAGGCCGTCGGAGCGCCAGGCTCCCGTGGTCAGTACGGCGGACGCCGTTGTCTGCGGTGTTGGATTGATTGGCGATAGTATGCCATATCTTGGCAATCGACGTTTGAGTCAGGCGTCACAACTCACGAAGATATGGACGATTCGTTTGCGCCTTCGTGGCAGGCGAACCGGGAATAATGTCGCCGCCCGTCCCCTATTCATCTGAGTAGAAAAGAGAAATGAACGGCCAGATCCAATACCTGAATCAGCTTCTGGAAGGGATAGGCCACGCGACCCCCCGAATCCTCGCGGGGCTGCTGATCTTTCTCGTCTTTCTGATCGCTGCGATCGCCTCTCGCAGGGTCCTGCGCCGCATTGCGGATCGCGTTCATCCGGAGCGGCGTCCGCTGGTCGGCCTGGCGGGGGAAACGACCTACTACACGGGGGTCGTGGTCGGCGTCATTACAGGCCTTGGAACGATGGGCGTCGACGTCTCCGCCCTGATCGCCGGACTGGGACTCAGCGGATTCGCGCTTGGCTTCGCACTGCGCGATGCCGTGTCCAATCTCATCGCCGGCATTCTGATACTTCTCTACCAACCGTACCGTTATGGCGACAAGATCATCGTGGCGGGCAACACGGGTACCGTCACGGATATCAACTTCCGTTATACCGTTCTCGACGGAGACGGCGGGACGATCATCCACGTGCCGAACGGCACGATGTTCAGCAACAGCGTAACGGTCGCGCCTAGACCCGAGGCTGAACGACGCGATCCCGAATGATCGAAGCCATTGCGGTATTCAGCCGTCGGGCCGTTGCCGAGCGATTCTGCGGCACAGGGCGCTATCCGGCACTTTGAGGAGACATTCGACCGGTGAGGCTTCTGGCCAGGACCAGTAGGATCACGATGATACAGAGGCCAATCAGCTGTTCCGTCGAAAACACGTTCGCATACAGTTTGACCAGCAGTTCTCTCAGCGCGAACACAACGGTCACATCCAGCAATTGAGTCAACCGGACACGCCGCGTCTTGACGTAACCGGTAAAGGTGTTGAACAGCTCGATGATCACGAAGACATCCAGGACGTTGACAATCAGATCCCTGAACTCAGCTTCGTTGACCGCCTTGCTTTTGAGGCTCGGGATGAGGTGCCACATGTTGAGCAGCACGTCGAAAAACGCGAATACCATCACTACGATCATAACCAGCACCAGGCCGATGACGATGACATCGATAGCGCGGTCATAGATACGCATGATCAGCTCTTTCATGACGCAGGATCCCGTTCTGTTGTGGTATGTGATCCGGACTGATCTTGATTAGCACTCATCTCAAAATGCGTCTCGTCCGCCAATACTGCGTTGCGCATCGTGCTGCGGTGCTCATTCACCTGTGTAAACCGCGTTCGGCGCGCGATACGCGCCTTGTCTTGACGGACGATCCACTATTTTGAGATAGGTTCCGGACTTTCCCAAATCGCGGCGTTGCCGCACCTGCGAGCGACCATGATATGCCCTTGGAACTGCTGAGCCCATTGCGCTTTACGATACGGCTTTTGCGCAGCCTCGCTCTGGCCATAGGCCTGACGGCTGTCTCCCTGCTGGTCGGCGCAGTCGGCTATCATTTCACGGCCTCCATAAGCTGGCTGGACAGCTTTCTCAATGCAAGCATGATATTGACCGGCATGGGGCCCCTGGCCGAGCTGCACACGCGAGCGGCAAAGCTGTTCGCGATGTTCTACGCGTTGTACAGCGGCTTATTCTTCGTGTCCGTGTCGGCGATACTCGTGTACCCGGTCATGCATCGGTTGCTCAAGCGCGTACACATCGAGGCCGCCAAGCCAAAATCATCCGCGTAAGTCAGGCGTTGGGCCGGCGCAATCCGTCCTCTTCTCCCACCCTCCTGCGCGACGTACAAAAGCCCAATAGAGGGCAGACCACGATTTTGACGCAGGCCCAAGGCGGCACACGCGTTCTGCCCCCGCCTTTCACGGTCTTGTCAGAACAGTTCCCGCGCCACGTAGGCAACCAGGAAGAGCCCCATCAAGGCGACCACGCCGCCCAGCGCCAAATTGGGCCAGGTACCTTTATAGAGGGTGTGCTCCGCGCTGTCGATCAGACGCCGATTGCGCAGGAAACCCCAGGTTGCCAGACCCACCAGCAACAGTCCGGTTGCGATCAGGATCAGGCCGGCGCCCTCTGCGCGCACTCCGGGTACGGGAATGCGGGCCGACGTGGCGGCGGCCACGTAATGCAGGAACAGATCGAATTTCTCGATCACGAACCCGAAGGCCATCAGAGCGATGCCCGTGCGGATCCAGGCCAGATAGGTGCGTTCGTTGGCGGCGTGGTCACGGAAGTTTTCGATCATGCGTTCG
>CAZNBB010000160.1:0-7228 GCA_964571225.1 uncultured Gammaproteobacteria bacterium | reverse complement strand
CCAGTATCGGCATGATGATCTTGTAGGCGGTCTGGGAAAGCGCTGCCAATATCCCCAGCGGGAGGCCTATCAACATCGCGATGGCTGTCGCGATCGTCACCAGCGTCAGGGTCTGCATGGTGGGATACCACAGTTGCACGTTCCACAGCAGGGCCAGGCCCAACACCGTGAACAGGCCCACCTTCCAACCCGCCACCTTCCACGCCAGTGCCGCGAACACCAGGATCAACACCCAGGGCGGGAAATACATCAGTGCCACCACCATGTCATGGATGCCGGTGCTGAGCACGTTGCTGACCGCCTTGGTGAATACGGCGAAATGATTGGTGAGAAAATCGAGCAGCCGGTTGATCAACTCCGCAAGCGGAAATTTCGGAACGGTAATATCCATCAGGAGCCACCCCTTTCGGCGAGCGCGTCCAGCACACCCGCTTTGACCACCACACCCAACAGCTTGCGCTGATCGTCGACCACCGGTAGTGCCGCCGTCCATTGCGCGAGAATGCCAATGAGCGTCGTCAGAGGGGTATCGGGCGTCACCGTGGGTATTTCCTGTTCGATGATGCCCTCGAGAGTCCGATCACCCCGCGAGGCGGCCTCGCTGGCCGCGTCGACCCGCACCAGGCCCAGCAGCGTATAGTCGCGTTTCACGACAAAAAGACTCGAAAAGCTCTCCTCATCCATCTTGTGCAGCGCCGTGCGGGGCCCGTCGTTCGAATAGGCTACCACGCGCGCCCGGGCCATGACCGCACCGGCGGTCAACACCCGGGTCTTGTCCACGTCCTCCACGAAGCGCTCCACGTAGCGACTGGCCGGCGAGGTGAGAATTTCCTCCGGCGTGCCCACCTGAACCACGCGTGCGTCCTTGAGCAGGATGATCCGGTCGCCGATCTTGAGCGCCTCGTCCAGGTCATGGGTAATAAACAGTATGGTCTTCTTGACGCGCTCCTGCAGGGACACCAGCTCATGCTGCATGTCCCGGCGTATCAAAGGATCCAAGGCACTGAAGGCCTCATCCATCAGCAGGATGTCGGGATCCACCGCCAGCGCGCGGGCGAGCCCTACACGTTGCTGCATGCCGCCACTGAGCTGACCGGGCATGGCCGATTCCCATCCTTCCAGCCCGACGAGTTTGAGCGCTTCGCCCGCCTTCTCCCGGCGCGACGCCGCCGGTTCGCCCTGCACTTCCAGGCCGTACTCCACGTTGCTGATGATATTGCGATGAGGAAACAGCGCGAAATGCTGGAACACCATGCCGAACTTTTCCCGGCGCAGTTGCAGCAGCTCATTGCGATTGAGGCTGCAGATGTCCTGGCCATCGATCCAGACGCTGCCGTAAGTGGGGTCGATCAGGCGGTTCACGCAGCGGATGAGTGTGGACTTGCCGCTGCCGCTGAGCCCCATCACCACCAGGATCTCGCCGGCCTGCACCTCGAAGGAGACGTCCGCCAGACCCACGGCCTGACCGGTTTCGCTGAGGATCCGGTCCTTTTCGGCGCCTTCATCCAGCAGGCGGCGTGCGCGTTCCGGATGAGGGCCGAAGATCTTGGTCAGGTGCTCGACCTTGATTTTCTCCAAAATGAAATACCTTTTTTTGCTGTGTTGTGTCGGCGATGAGGACGCTGGGCCGCGGACAGGCCACTCTCAACTTCTTGAAGCAAGCCGGTAAGCAGCAGCGCAAGCCGATTGGTGTTCTGTCTTGCCACAGCCGGGTGCTGCATCAGGTCCGCTCTGGGGCGGTGCGTGCACCGATGGACCCCGGGCGGGCAGCGTGACGCCGGACACGTCGAAAATCCGACGCCGCCGGAGAGAACATGAACCGAAGGAAACGCTAACAATGATCCATTCTAGGTAATGCCGCCGGCGATGGCCAGCCGATAGTTTTTTTCACCTTATGCCCTGTCAAGCCAAGGCGTTCTCTATACTTTGGAGCGAACGACCCTGTTTTTCAGGTCATTGGACCCCGTTGGAGCACGCTTCCATGCAAGATGCCACGCCCGCCGATACCGACCCGATGTTTGTGGTAAAGGACTGCGCACTGATATCCATTGCCACCGGCAAACGGGCATTTGACTTGAAGGAGCTGGCCGATACCCTGCAGGAGATCGGTCTGGACAGCGTCTACTACCATTTTTGGGGCGGTCTGCTGGAGCCCCGTTTCGAGGAGCGGGAATACAACAACGATTTCGCTGCCTGGGCGCGACATGGGCTGCACCATAATGCACTGGCCGAGCGTCTTGCGGTCATCGACCCCACCGACTACGCAGATCTGGAGGAACTGCGCCAGGAAATAGTGGAAGTCATGGAGGAGGCATTGGACGACGACCCTTACCTGCACTGGAACCGAGCACTTCGGCCCTTCGATTTCATCCGCTCCCAGATCGTGGTGTTCGACACCCAGAGCCGGGTGCAGCAACCCGAGGAGCTGCCGGACGCCATACCGGGCATGTCCACGACCAGCATCTTCTATCATTTCGTCGACGCCCGCCGGCGACCACCCGAGCGGGTCGATGATTTCACGGCCTGGCTTGCAGATTTCGGCCCCGCCCATCAGGAGCTTTGTGCCGTGCTGACCGCCATCGACCCATATTTCGGGACCCTGGTGGAACTGCGGGCCCAACTCACGGACATCTTTGGGAAGTACTTTCGATGAGCACCGTCATGTCGAGTCAACTGGATGCCTATTCCGAAGTCGCCGGACACGACGTGGTCGAACACCTGCGCCAGCTCACAACGCCCCTGCACGGCATGAAGGTGGTGCACGTCAATTCCACCCGCTCGGGCGGCGGCGTCGCGGAGATACTCGCCAAACTGGTTCCGCTCATGCGGGAGTTGGGTCTGCAGACCGACTGGGAAGTGATGAGCGGCCACAGCGAGTTCTACCAGTGCACCAAGAAGATGCACAACACCCTGCAGGGCAACCGGGAGACCATTTCTCCTCACCTGCTGGAAGTCTACGAACAGACCAATGCCATGAACGCCGAGCAACTGCGCGCGACCCTCGAGGAAGCGGACTTCGTATTCATACACGATCCCCAGCCCGCTCCCTTTCTGAAGTTGTGCCCCAATCGCCGTGGGAAATGGGTATGGCGCTGCCATATCGACGTCAGCCACCCCTATCGCCCGGTCTGGAAGTATCTGCGTCAGTACGTGATTCCCTATGACGCGACCATCTTTTCCCTGGCGAGCTTCGCCCAGATGCTGCCCCACGCCGAATACCTGGTGCCTCCCAGCATCGATCCGCTGAGTGAAAAGAACATCGACCTGGAGCCTCACGAGATCGCAGCGGTATACCAGCGTTTCGGCATCGACCCCGACCGCCCGCTGGTGGTGCAGGTATCCCGGTTCGATCGCTTCAAGGATCCGGTGGGCGTGATACATGCCTACCGTCTCGCCAAGCGCTTCATTCCCGGCCTGCAGGTGGCGCTGGCCGGCGGCGGCGCCAGCGACGACCCCGAAGGCGACCAGGTGCTGGCGGAGGTGCGCGAACTGGCCGGCGACGATCCCGACGTGCATATACTGCTGCTGCCGCCAGACGCCCACCGTACCATCAACGCCCTGCAGCGGGCCGCAGACATCGTGCTTCAGAAGTCCATACGGGAAGGTTTCGGCCTGACGGTAACCGAGGCCATGTGGAAGGGAAAGCCGGTGATCGGCGGCGATACGGGCGGTATTCGCCTGCAGGTGGTGGACCACCATACGGGTTTTCTGGTGAGCACGCCCGAGGGAGCCGCGCTGCGCATCCGCTACCTGTTGCACAATCAAGACCGACTTGGCGACATGGCGGCCAAGGCACGGGAGTTCGTACGGGACAATTTTCTGCTGACCCGGCAGCTGCGCGAGTATCTGACCATCATGGTCGCCTTGCTGCACGGCGCCGGCGACCGCATCGAACTCGGTTAGCGTGCGCCTGCGCAAACGGCGCACTCCGCCACGAATTTCACGCAAACCACCGGATGCAGGAATGAATACGACACGTGCCGCAGTCTGGCCCGGCAGGCCGTACCCGCTGGGCGCCACCTGGGATGGGGAAGGCGTCAATTTCGCACTCTTTTCGGAGCATGCCGAGAAGGTGGAACTGTGCCTGTTCGATGCCAAGGGGCGCCGGCAGATCGAATGCATCTCCATGCACTGGCAAACCGATCAGGTCTGGCACTGCTACCTGCCCGAAGTGCGCCCCGGGCAATTGTACGGCTACCGGGTTTACGGGCCGTACGCGCCGGAACAGGGGCACCGGTTCAATCCCCACAAGCTGTTGCTGGATCCCTATGCCAAGGACGTCGCGGGCGCCATGAAGTGGAGCGATGCGCTGTTCGGGTACCGGATCGGCAGCGCGCACGGCGACATGACGCAGGACCGGCGCAACAGCGCGGCCGGCATGCCGAAAAGCCGCGTGATCGACCCGGCGTTCACCTGGGCCGACGATCGCCCGCCGGCAACGCCATGGCACGACACCGTAATCTACGAACTTCACGTCAAGGGCTTCACCGCACGGCATCCGGATGTTCCACCACATCTGCGCGGGACTTACGCAGGACTGGCCACCGCACCGGTCATCGAATACCTGTCCCGGCTGGGCGTGACCGCCGTGGAACTGATGCCGGTACACCGCAGCCTGGACGACCGCCATCTGGTGCAGCGCGGTCTGCACAACTACTGGGGATACAACTCCATCGGCTTTTTTGCGCCGGACGGGCGTTTCAGCGCCAGCGGCAACATCGCCGAATTCAAGACCATGGTGAAGACCTTTCACTCGGCCGGCATCGAAGTGATCCTTGACGTGGTCTACAACCACACCGGCGAGGGCAACCATCTCGGACCCACGTTGAACTTCCGCGGTATCGACAATGCGGCCTACTACCGGCTGTCGGTGGACAATCCCCGCTATTACGTGGACTACACTGGGTGTGGCAACACCCTGAACATGATGCACCCGCGGGTATTGCAGCTAATCATGGACAGCCTGCGGTACTGGGTGTTGGAGATGCACGTGGACGGCTTCCGGTTCGACCTGGCTGCCGCCCTCGCTCGCGAGTTGCACGCGGTGGATCGTCTAGGTGCCTTCCTGGACATCATTCATCAGGACCCCGTGCTCGCCAACGTCAAACTCATCGCCGAACCCTGGGATCTCGGCGAAGGGGGTTATCAGGTGGGGAATTTCCCGGTCGGTTGGACGGAATGGAACGGTAAATACCGTGACGCAGTGCGCTCGTACTGGAAAGGCGACCATGGACTGATCGGCGAGCTGGCCCAGCGACTGGCCGGGTCCAGCGATCTGTACGAGTCCAGCGGGCGCAAGCCCTACGCGAGCATCAACTTCGTGACGGCCCACGACGGCTTCACACTGCAGGACCTCGTGTCCTACAACGAGAAGCACAACGAGGCCAATCAGGAGAACAACCAGGACGGCGAATCCCACAATCGGAGCTGGAACTGCGGCGTTGAAGGACCGACGTCCGACCCCGTGGTCAGCGCCCTGCGGGCCCGCCAGCAGCGCAATTTCCTGGCTACCCTGTTCCTGTCCCAGGGGGTGCCCATGCTGCTGGGCGGCGACGAGATTGCGCGCACCCAGCAGGGCAACAACAACGGCTACTGCCAGGACAACGAGATCAGTTGGGTGGACTGGGAGCTGCGGCCCGAGCAGTTCGAGTTGCTGGGCTTCGCGCGCGAGCTGATGGCGTTCCGGAAAAGGCACCCGGCATTTCGCAGACGGCAGTTCTTCAAGGGCGAGCCTCCTTCCGGCGCTCTGACCAAGGACATCACCTGGCTGGCTCCCGACGGCAGCGAAATGGGAGAGGCCCAGTGGAACGACGGCAACCTGCGGACCCTCGGCATGCTGCTTTCGGGGAAGGTGTTGGGCGACTACGACGAACGGGGTCGACCGCTGTCGGATGAGACTTTTCTGCTGCTGTTCAACGCCCACCACGAGGATATGCCGTTCACCCTGCCCTCGCCACCGATGCTTCGCGGTGCCTGGCGGGGGATTTTCGACACCAGTTACGCCACCGGCATGCCGCCGGCGGCCGAGTTCCGCGAAACCATGGCGTATCGATTGCGGGCACGCTCGCTCGCCGCACTGGTGTGGGCCGGCAGCCGATACGGGGCCCCGTCATGAACCGCCGTCATGTCATGCCCTTCGGCGCTCAGCTGACCGATGACGGGCGCGTGCGCTTCCGGTTGTGGGCGCCGGCAGCCAACCGGGTCGAGCTGTGCCTGGAAGGCAGCGCCCCGGAGCTCTGCCTGCCCATGGCCGCCGAACAGGGGGGATGGTGGGGCATCATTACCGAACACGCGGCCAGCGAGACGCTGTACCGCTACCGTATCGACGGAAAGCTGCGGATCCCGGACCCCGCCTCCCGATTCCAGCCCGATGACGTGCATGGGCCCAGCCAGGTGGTCGACCCTGAGCGCTGGCAATGGTCTGACCGTCACTGGACCGGACGTCCTTGGAAGGAAGCCGTCCTCTACGAGCTGCACGTGGGCACATTCAGCCCGGAAGGCACGTTCGCCGGCGTCCGGAGCCGGCTGGATCATCTGGCGGATCTGGGCGTCACGGCCATCGAGCTGATGCCGGTTGCGGATTTTCCCGGCGCCCGCAACTGGGGCTACGACGGCGTGCTGCCGTTCGCGCCGGACAGCCGCTACGGCAGCCCGGACGACCTGAAGGCACTGGTGGAAGCCGCTCACAGCAGAGAGCTGATGGTGTTTCTGGACGTGGTGTACAACCACTTTGGACCCGAGGGCAACTACCTCCATGCGTACGCACCCGGCTTCTTCACCCACCGCCATCACACACCCTGGGGCGACGCCATCGATTTCGAGGATCCCGACAGCACGCCGGTGCGCTGGTTCTTCATCCACAACGCCTTGTACTGGTTGGAGGAGTACGGCCTCGACGGACTGCGCCTCGACGCCGTGCACGCCATCATGGACGACAGCCGTCCCGATATTCTCGAGGACATCGCTGACGCGGTGCGCCGCACGGTGGGTCTGCAGCGCCATGTGCACCTGGTGCTGGAGAACGACGCCAACGCCGCCCGCTACCTGCACCGCGACGACAGCGGCAGGCCCCGCTGGTACGACGCCCAGTGGAACGATGACGTGCATCACGTCCTGCACGTACTCGCCACCGGCGAGGACCGGGGCTACTACGCCGACTACGCAGACCGGCCCCTCGAACATCTGGGCCGCTGTCTCACGGAAGGTTTCGCATTCCAGGGGGAGGCCT
>CAZNBB010000159.1:0-7345 GCA_964571225.1 uncultured Gammaproteobacteria bacterium | reverse complement strand
AGCTCCAGCAGCATCCCCACAAGATAAGAAATTATCTGCCACTATTTTTTTATGAGCACAACTTTTACCACAATACTTCCTCTTATTAAACTTTGAAGGACTTTCATTATCTCTTTTATAAAAAACCCTTCCACATACAACACATTTTTTACTATACTTTTTTTCTGCCATAATTTCCTCCTATGACAGACATTATACTAATACTCAAACCAAAGTCAAACCTTTTATTTAGGTTTTAAAAGTTAACTCCCACTATTAACGCTTTTTTACTCAACAATGCTCCCTCCGCACAATACTTTTAACATATTGTAATATTTTTTTAAACTATTTACTGATACCTTTTCATGATTCGTATGATAATCAAGAATCGGAAGACCTAAATAAGCTGCTGGTATCTCTTTACCATCCTTACGACTTTCATCAACTATAAATCCAGCTGTACCAACTAACCAATCTGTTTTACTATCAACCGGAAAACCATACTCATAAGCAACTTCTCTCAATTCACTAACCAACTCACAATCAAACTCTGCTATATTATCTTTATACCGAATAGAAATACTATCTTTCCATTCATCATCTTCTTTATAAACATCTATATCGCAATCTACTATTTTATACTTCCGGTCCAACTTCTTACACAAGTTAATTACATCAAAATGTGCTCCACACACTTCTTCTCTTCTTGTAAACAATATATTAAAATTCAATCCTTCATCTTTAAGAGCTTTAAAGCATCCTATCGTTATTGTATTATCAAGCTGCCCTTCTATTATATCGCATCCATCATATTGCTTCATAAATACAGGAGGTTTATATTTAACTTTAATTCGATCCATATGAGCAATAAACAAATACGGGCTATCTACATTATCCATTACAAGCGGCAATATTTCAGGAACATCAGCTACAGGCTTACATCTAAAATCTCTAATCAATTTATTTGCCAATTTATCTTCTTCACCACTATAACATGGTGTTTGAAGATATTCAGTATAATTAAATAAAACTTCTTTTATTGTTTCCATAATTTCTCAAAAATAGGGATATATTGATTCTTAGTAATATTATTCCAAGAATTTTCTTCAATATATTTCTTTTGACTATCGCCAATCTTGTACCCATGAATCTCTACTATTTTTTTCAACATATCCATTGCTACCTTCAAACGCTCTACATCACATTCTTCTTTAATAACACAAGTAAAATCAGTCCCAATCAAATCTGCAAACCAATTTGTATTGGACACCGCTACCCTACGTCTTGCTCCAATAGCCATTCTAACTGCACCGCTACAAACAGCTGCTCCAACCGGAGGATAATACAACAATATCATATCACACGCCTGTATTCTTCTAACCAATTCATCTCTTTCAACGTAATCAGAGTAATAATATACAAGCTTTTTCTGTTCTTCCGGAAGATTATTTATCATCTCTCTCAACCGATTTGATTCGCTGCTAGGACTTGATATGAGATATTGACACCCTACACTTGTTACTGCCGGTATTGTTTCTTTATACTGTACCCTACCTAACCCAAATGAGCCAATCGTAACTGTATCAATATCAAGCCCAAATTCTTTTCTTAACTCTTTCGGATCTCTGTCCGGATAATCTATCATACCATGCTTAACAATACATCTATTTTGATGAGGTATACAACCAAGAATAGCCCTATCATGAGCAATTCCACAATCTATTAAATGCCACGGAAAAGAAGGCCAAATACAACTGCTGTGAAATACCACGACTATCTTACAATCTACTTCTTGCCTATACCTTTCCAAAAACTGATTAAAAGTACTGGAAGGATAAAGAGATGATTCATATTGAATTAACAATATATCCGTATCTTTAGTAAATTCAATTGCTTGTTTCGTATTCCAATCATTCTTTTTATCATGTATTTCCACATGAAAACATCTAAACACTTTTTCATCATCTTCTGATGTCAACGCCTTATAAGGATAATTGCCAAGCACTTTTACATCATGCCCATTGTGCTCAAACCCTAAACGGATTTTTTCAGCATACTCAGCTATCCCACATTCCTGATGATAACTACTCATTATTGTTATTTTCATAATCAATTCCTAAAAATAAAACAAATAATATTGTTTCAAACAATCTATTTGATAATCATCTAACTCACTGACACATTTTTGCTCTAATTGTTTTACTTGTTCATTAGTCAAATAATCTTTATATCCAAAAATCTTTCCTCTACGAACTCTACGAGCATCTTCTTCAGGATATCCTTCTAAATTCATAGGATTTTTCTCTTCAAACACAACCATTTTATCAAAAGAAGATTCTCGTATAGCATATTTCAAGCATTCTTCATCTATAGAATATCCAGCATAATTAAAAAACTCAACATACGTATTTTCTTCACCCAATGCCCTATAATGAAGAATGCAAAATTCCCTTTCTTCAGCTTGCTTTATCATATACACAAAATTTGCTGCAATCCCAACCAACTCTTTTTCAACCAGCCCAAACAAATCATATCCTTCCCCATCTATTATTGTTTTTTTAGATCCTCCTCTATGAAAAAACCAAGAAACAGCTGTATCTAAAACATTTCTAACAATAATAGCTCCTTTTGCTCCTTCCGGAATTTGTTCAGGTCCACCATGCTCAGTAATAATATGAGGAAATTGTGCGTATTCATTCGGCCTTTCTTTTATGCCTATAGTAAAAAAAGTTTCACTAAAATTTCGAAACGTAAATTCTTCTTCTTTCCCTATGAGATGATGAAAATATTTAACAAGCGTATATGTAAGCCAAGTCCTACCTGTTTTCGGGAATGATATAACATATACCGGTTCTTGATGTATCATTGCATAGTTTCCTTCAAAAGCTCTTGTGCTCGATGCCAAAGGGGATGATTCTTATCCGGATCATTCCACCCTTTATAAAAGGTATCTTCAAACCTTTTCAACTCATCTTCTGTCATCTTCCATTTTTCAAGAAATAGTTTTCTGTTATATTCTATATGATACATACCTTCTGTGTGTTTTTGTTGGAGATCATCCATTATCTCACTATTACGAGTACTCGCACCATAGTGAAATACAAACGTTTGATAGCATAAATTAAACTTATATCCCATTCCACTCGCAACTTCATAAAAATCAAGATCTTCATAACACGCCAACTTATACCTTTCATCAAAAGGTAAATTTTCTGGTTGTCTTCTTGCAACTTCTTCTAATAAAGTTTTTCTAGTCCCCCAACATGCGCCATTAAATCCTTCAATTATAGGCATAACTCCACTATTAGCAATATACTTTCCCCTACAATTATCCATGTTCCAATCCTCATTTACTAGTACGGAATGTGGATAAACTTCAGGAAAACTACAAACACCAACTGGAGAATTATCCCCATGATAAAACATATCTCCAAAAACTGTCTCATAAATATATTTATCATAATACTCATTAACCAAGATATCATCATTGCAAAAAATAACTACAGGCGTATCAGAATACTTATAAATAGTATTCCAATTAACAGCAACAGATTTTATCTCACTATTTTTATAAAAACTAAACTCATCTTCCGGAACAATATAATCTTTAAACCTGCCCAATATAGACTCGCCCGTACCTGTTCTAACTGCTGATCGGAACAAATTATCACTCTTAGCAAATGTAAAAAAATCCTCTCCGGTATTATCAATAAGCAATAGCTTAATACTATAAAACCTATTCTTAAGAATAGATCCAAGTGTGTCCATAAACCTATGATAATTTTTAGGATTCATAAAAATCAATCCCACTGTGACTTGACAATTCGAATACATTCATCAATTCCTTTTCCAATAGCTTCATCAATTGATTTAAAAGGGAAACCATAATACTCACATATACGATTAAACTTATCACTATAATACTTCCTCTTTTCCTCATCATCTTTGGCATTCAAATATGCAACTATATAGTTCTGAAAATATCTCAGGCTATCAACTCTCTTTTCTTTAACAGTTCGATAATGATTAATTAAAAAAGAAGAAGTATGTGTTATTTGCTCCTTATCATTCACAACCCAAGCAACTCCATGTTCTTTAGGATAATATCCCTTATTTTTATTAAAAAGTCTTACTTTTGGCTCAATTAATTCAAATTTATATTCAGTTCCACTCTGAACATAACTAATAAGATTACACCCAATAGCATGATAATCATCAAAATGAACCCAATCTTTAAATATTGCATTAAAAATATTAGGATAACGAGTTCTCAATACCTCATCCGCATCAAGCTGAAACACCCAATCGTGATTACAAGCATTTAAAGCTGCATCAAGATGAAGTGCATGAGATCCTTTATGTTCTTCCTCTATTAACGTAAATTCTATTCCATGAAATGGCAATATCTCATCAAAATAATTATATATAAACTTTTGATCTAAACTAGAACCATCATCAACTAGTACAATCTGGTCAACATTACCAATCAAACTGCTAACACATTGCATTATTCGATAATACTCGTTATACGCTATTATAAATGCTGATATTTTTGTCATAGATACCCCAATTGACTCAATTTTTCTTCTATCTTCTTTTTTTCTTCATTACACCCACCAACATTATTTGAAAAAAATCTTTCCAAATATCTTAATTCCGAAGAACCATCACCATATATCCTTTTCTCAATAGCTTTCAACAAATCAAGACGTATAGTTAACAATTCTTCAGAAGCTTGAGATTTCAAAATACGATCTGGCTTAGAATAATACGCATATATCTCTTTATTATATATATCTTGATTTTTTACTACTAAATCAAATACATTCTGTATAGAATATAATCCACACCATGTTCTATATTGGTCATTTAATTGTTTATCAAACACTAACATTGGAATTTTAACACATTCATCATAAAGATTAAACTGATGATCGAATAAGTCATGTTCTCCCAACATTTCTCCATGATCTGACAACACAACTATGCAAGTATCATCTCTATCTTTAAGCATGTCAAAGATACCCTTAACCCCTTTAAGAGTATTCTTAACTCCTTCAACATACATAGCTTTGTATATCTTAAGCATCTGAGAATCCAAGGTAATATGTTTTCTATAAAACACTTTCCAACCATTTGTATTATTTAGTATATCCAACATCGGTGGAATAATATCTGACAAAAGCGGATATGGTCTATGAGCATCCATGAAATGAATATAGAAAAGAAATGGATCAGTTGATTTTTTTGCTTTAGCAAACAACTTCGAACTTCTTGCAAGCATTTCATCGTATTCCCACTGTTTTCCATTACAAACAAACACATCTTTTGTATGCATTCTTTTTAAAAAAGTTTTATTAAACATTTGATTTGAAGAAAGATAATAATTATGATACCCTTTTTCATGAAAATAATCATACATAGTCGGTATTTTTTCATCAAGACGACATGCTGTTTCTAAAACAGCTTTATGTTCAAGAGGATTTTTACCAGTAATTAAACTACCGACAGAAGGAACGGTCCAACAACTTGAAGACCACATATTTTTATAAAATTCAATATTACAAAGATACTCTTCAAGATACCCTTCAAAAAGATCTTTAAATACATCATACCTAACCGCATCCATTATAATAAACACATAGTTTTTCATAAACCTATTCGCTCCCTACTTTCATAAATGATAGCAGTAACTTGCTGGCAAAATCTTGCGTTTTTGATGCTTTCCTACTACTCATATCGATTCTTTTAGCAAGCCTTCTAATCGCAAGTGTCAAACGTGCATCCCAATCTTTAGATGCATTTCTAACATCTCCGAGCATTCGATCTACAATTGTTCGCAGCATTGCTTCTTCACTTTTTTTGTTCCTAAGATTAAACACCTTAACATATGTTGACGATGGCAAATCTTTTAACTTAGCATATGCAAGCAATCCAGCATATACATCATCATCACGACCATAAGCTTCAAACGAAAAATCCGGAGATCCACTTTGATGATGCCTAACTCTTCCAAAACCTTTCTTAAGAACTTTCTGAAGTGTTTCATTCCGATCATCCGTAACTTCATCAGTTTCCATCCTATACTTTTCAGGATGAGCCTTAACGTCTTGATAATGGTCGTTAATCGGCATTACTTCATAATTATTTAAATCAACAAAATATCCTGATCCCATTGGCATAACAAGTCTCCTTAATTAAAAAAGTCTCTACATATATTATACCATCTCAACCCCCCTGATTTACAAAAAAAAATAATTTTTATTAAACAAAAGGTTCAAACTGCCCCCATTTATTGTAATAATAAGCTGCATTTGCTCTTGCATCGTTGTTTGTGTCAAGATGTTTACGTGTCCCCATCTGTTCATGCCAAATCCATGCATCTTCTATTATGATCACAGAATGACCTGCATCTATCAAAGTTTTATTAAAATCCCAATCATCATAACCCCCTATACCAACATAGTTTTCATCAAAATAAAGGTTATCTTTTCTAAAAATATCTGCTGTACATAGCCACGGACACTCATTTCCACTATGATATTTCCATTCGGGACGATTCCTTGCTTCCTCCATCCATTCCAATGCTTCCAACTCACTTAACCCTTTATGATGCGCATTGTCCGGAGCAAACTTACCAGTATGTCCGGTTTCTTTAATAAACTGTATCATTAAACTGAGCCAGCCTTCATAAAATATCATATCGTTGTGAACTGTGCCGATATAATCACATTCTTTATCATCAACAAAATACCTTATGCCCTGATTAAACGCAGCACTGATATTATTGCCAGCCTTATCAGCTTCATACGATATATTATTTTCATCAGCCCACTCCTTTGTACCATCAGTTGAATGATTGTCGATAAGTACAAACTTAAAATCTTCTGTATTTTCACAAAGACTTTTGTAAGCCGCTTTTGTTTTATCAAGCAAATTATATGTTGTCATAAACAATCCAACCATTATTTCTTCTCCTCATTCACCAATTTAATTTGACCTAATGGCATTCTTCCATCCATCCTTACCGTAGCACCCCATATATTTCCACGTATACCTGCTTGCAGCATTTCTTTCACACATTCAGGATCAAAACAATTCATCTTCCTTAAATATGGCAACAATGCCTGATACGTTTCAGGACACATAAAAATTTCTAAAATTATCTTATTCAAACTCTCCATTTTTTTAAATAATTTCTTAAAATGCTCTTCTACTCTATCACATTTAATTCTAAAAACAATCTCATCAACAAATTTTGGTAAAAATTCATCCAACAAAACAGGCTCTTCAATAAAATCTATAAAATTATTTATTCCTCTACTTTCCATTACCATCTCTCCTCTCTATATTCAATGCAAGAATA
>CAZNBB010000158.1:0-7475 GCA_964571225.1 uncultured Gammaproteobacteria bacterium | reverse complement strand
CATGGTAAGAAACAGCAGTGTGGCGATGGTCACGTAGTACTGGCTAAGAACCGGCACCTGAATGCCGTTCTGCGGGTCGACCATGGAGGCAAACCCGAGACCCATGCTCACGGCAACGAACTGGCCGCCAACCACCAGTGCCTGAAACACGAGCTGCAGGGCGAACCCCATGGTCGCACCGATAAGAATCTGCTGGACGGTGACGGCGATACCGGCCACCGACAGGGGATCGGGCGCGGTGATGGGCGGCAGGCTGGGGATGACCAGCACAGTGATCGCCAGGCCGAGGATGACCCGTGCCCGTACCGGCACCAGCCGCCCGCTGAACACCGGTGCCACCATGAACATGGTGGTGATCCGGGTCAGCGGCCAGATCAGGGTGCCGACCCAGGAATTGATCTGCCCGCTGGAGAATGTGACGGATTCGAGCACGGCGGGATCTTCAGCCGATCAGGCCCGGGATGCTGTGGAACAGGTGCACCGTGAACCCGATCAGCATGCGCAGCATCCATGGACCGGCGAACAGCAGCACGGCAGCCACTGCGGCAAGCTTGGGGATGAAGGTCAGGGTCATCTCGTTGATCTGGGTCGCCGCCTGGAACATACCCACCAGCAACCCCACAATGAGCCCCGCGATCAGCAGCGGAGCCGACAGCATCACCGTGATCTCCATGGTCTGCTTGGCAATGGTCATTACCGTATCCGGAGTCATGACGGTCCCTCTGGGCGCAGTGGTGTTATAGGGCGGTCAACTATAGAAACTGGACGCCAGTGTCCCCATGAGCAAAGACCAGCCGTTGATCAGGACGAACAGCATGATCTTGAACGGCAGCGAGATGATCATTGGCGAGAGCATCATCATGCCCATGGACATGAGCAGACTGGCAACCACCAGATCGATAACAAGAAACGGAATGAGTATCAGAAATCCGATCTGAAAAGCGGTCTTCAGCTCGCTGGTGACGAACGACGGCAGCAGCAGTGAAAACGGGACCTGGGACGGCTTGGTGATCTTGTCGGTGTCCGTGCCTGAAATCTTTGCGAACATCTCCAGGTCGGACTGGCGGGTCTGCTTGAGCATGAAGCCGCGGAACGGCACCAGAGCCTTGTGCAGCGCCTGGTCGGTGGAGATCTGGTTGTGAAGGTACGGCTGCACTGCCTGGTCGTTTACCTTGTTGAAGACCGGCAGCATGATGAAGAAGGTCAGGAACAGCGAAAGTCCGACCAGGATCTGATTGGAAGGCGCCTGCATGGTACCGAGAGCCTGACGCAGGATCGCCAGCACAATGATGATGCGGGTGAACGACGTCATCATCAGCAACGCGGCCGGCAGCAGGGTCAGCGCGGTCATCAGCGCGAGAACCTGAATGCTGACCGTGTAGGTCTCGCCGCCGTTTCCGGTCGGCTCCATCTTCAATGCCGCCAGACCTGGTGCCGCGTGGGAGACCAACGGCAGCAGCATCACCATGATCAGCAGCACCCAGGAAAGCCTTTTCGGGATCATGACGTCGCCCTCTTCTCCAGCACCGTGCGCAGCTTCTCCGCAAACCGACCGGGCTCCGAGCCGCTGGAAGCGCCGTCGATGGGCTCCGGCAGAACATGGAGGGTCTGAACGCGTCCCGGGGCCACGCCCAGCAACAACTGGGTGTCGCCCACCTGGATCAGCACCACCCGCTCTCTGGCACCCATGGACAGTCCACCAAGAATTTTCATGGCGCCGCCCACGCCGGACTGGAAACGCCCGACCCGACGCATCAGCCAGGCGACCAACGCGATGGCCGCCAGCACCGCCAGCAGACCCAACGTGAGTTGCACCAGGCTGCTCATCGCCAGGGGCTCCATCGCAGCCGGCTGAGCGCTTGTCTGACGGCCCACCGCGTCGGCCCATGCCGTCGACCAACACAGCATGGAGAGCGCGACGCCCGCGAACAGGGCCCCGGCACCGAGTATCAGTGAGCGCCGTCTCGAATTGGCGGTCTCGGGCGGCCGACGACTCATTTCAGCTTCTTCACTCTTTCCGCCGGGCTGACCACGTCCGTCAGGCGGATGCCGAACTTTTCGTTGATCACCACCACCTCCCCATGGGCCACGAGCGTGCCGTTGACCAGCACGTCCATGGGTTCGCCGGCCAACCGGTCCAGCTCCACCACGGACCCCTGGTTCAGTTGAAGGAGGTTCCTGATGCTGATCCGAGTACGGCCGATCTCCATTGCGATGGTGACGGGGATGTCCAGGATCACGTCGAGGTTGCTGTCCTCGTTCCCCGGGCCCTGGGCGTCGTCCTGCAGATTCTGGAACTGCGCCGGTTCGGCCTCGACCGCGCCGCCTTCGGCGGCTTCCTGTTCGGCGAGTGCCGCCGCCCAGTCGTCCGCCGCGTCGTCGGTATTCGGGGTGTCGGTGGTATCGTTCATGCTCAACTCCTGTGCCCAGCGGCTGCGGCTAATGCTGTTTGATCTTGCCTTGTATCTTCAGCGCGCGGCTGCCTTGGGATACGCCGAATTTGGCGCGGAACAGCGGTACATCCTCCGCACACAAGGTCACCAGTTCGGGAACGTCGACAGGGATCACATCACCGGCTTTGAGGTTCATGAGCTCGCGTAACGTGATGGTGGTTTCGGTAAGCGTGCTCTTCACGTTCAGCGAGGCCTCTTTCATTTCCTCTCGGATAGCGCCAAGCCAGCGCTCGTCGACTTCGCTGCGGTCACTCTGTATGCCGGCGTCCAGTACGTCGCGAATGGGCTCGACCATGGAATAGGGCAGCGTGACATGCAGGTCCCCACCCCCGCCGTCGAGTTCTATATGGAACGTGTTGACCACCACCACCTCGGTGGGGCTGACGATGTTGGCGAACTGCGGATTGACCTCGGAGTTGACGTACTCGAAGTCCAGCGGCAATACGGGACTCCAGGATTCCTTGAGGTCGCTGAAGGCCTGACGCAGGATGATGTCGATGACCCGTTGTTCAGTGGGAGTGAACTCGCGTCCCTCGATCTTGGCCGGGAACCGTCCGTCACCGCCGAAGTAGTTGTCCACCAGGGTGAACACGAGCTTGGGATCGAAGACGAACAGTCCGGTGCCCCGCAATGGCTTGACGCGCACCAGATTCAGGCTGGTGGGAACGAACAGGCTGTGGACGTATTCCGCGAACTTGAGCATCTGCACGCCGCCCACGGCGATTTCGCTGGAACGGCGCATGAGGTTGAACAGGCTGATGCGGAAATAGCGGGCGAACCGCTCGTTGATCATCTCCAGCGTGGGCATGCGCCCACGCACGATGCGGTCCTGGCTGGTGAAATCGTAGCCGCGTGCTTCACCGTCCGAGGGTCCCTGGTCGGTTTCGGTCTCGACGTCGCCGCTGCCGACGCCGTGGAGCAGCGCGTCGATTTCTTCCTGGGATAAGAGATCGTTGACGGACATGGCGGCTACTGCATCACGAAGCTGGTGAAGTAGGCGCCCTGCAGACCCGAGATGCCGGTCTGCTTCTTCAGCACCTTGCGCACGGTGTCGAGCACTTCGCCGAGCAACTTGTCCTTGCCGGCACGAGTGCTCAGGGCGGACGGCTTCTGGCTGCTGAGCAGCAGCAGGAGCCCGTTGCGGATAGCCGGCATCTGCGCCTTTACAGCATCGAGCACCTCTTGGCGGTGGGCACTGAGTTCGATGGACACCTGCAGGTAGCGGATGTCGCTGTTGCCGTTGAAGTTGACCAGGAAGGGGGGATCGAGAGCGATGTACTTCACCGGCCCCGACGGCTTCTTGTCGGCGTGATCCTTGGGCTTGGCCTTGGCATTGTCCTTACCGTCGGCGTTGGCCGAATCGCCGGCTGCGGAGGCGTGACTGGCGCCGCCGTTGAGGGCGCCTGCGAAATACAGCGTGGTGAGCACGGTGGCGCTCAACAGCAGCGAAATGGAAAGTGCGGCGATCAGATACTTCAGCCAAGGGCGTGCAGCCTTGGGCGCGGCCGCCCCTGCGTCGTCGTCCAGATCCAGCTCTGCGCCCTTCTCTGCCATCGTCCAACTTCCCGAATTTTGAGTTCACACCCGGGAAAGCAAGAGCTATGCCACTGAACAGAGGATTCTTTCTGCGAGCCGGATCAGTAAGTTGGAAAAGGTTTCCAGGAACGCGACGGACTTTTGACTACTCCAGCAGGGACGGCAAGCCGGAAACTTGGCTTTAGACGACCGTCGACCAGGGACCTTTGTTGAGCCAGGAAGTGAACCCCGGCGGCGGCAGCGGACGACTGACATGGAAACCCTGGACTTCGTCACAGCCGAGCACGGCCAGCCGTTCCCAGGCTTCGCCATCCTCCACCCCTTCGGCCACCACTTTGAAGCCGAGGTTGTGTCCCAGGTCGATAATGGAACGCACGATAACCGCGTCGTTTTCGTCGGTCGCCATGTCCAGAAGGAAGGACTTGTCGATCTTGAGGGTGTGGATGGGCAGACGTTTCAGGTAGGACAGGGAGGAATAGCCGGTGCCGAAATCGTCAATGGCGATGGCCACACCCATGTCGCTCAGGCGCGAGAGGATGGCGGCGCCGTACTCCAGGTCCGCCATCAGCGTTTCCTCCGTGATTTCGATCTCCAGACACCGCCCATCCACGTCCGCTTCGCTCAGGGCCCACTGAATCTTGTCCACCAGATGGGGGCTCTGGAAGAACCTTGCCGACACATTGACGGCAATCGGGACCTGCAATCCGGCGGCCCGCAGGGACTTGCACTGGCGCAGCGCGGTCACCAGCACCCAATCGGTGATGGGCATCATCAAACCGATCTGTTCCGCAATGTGAAGAAAGCGCTTGGGCGCCACCAGGCCTTCCTGGGGGTGTTTCCAGCGCAGCAGCGCTTCGGCGCCACAGATCTGCATACTGCGGATATCCACCTTGGGCTGGTAGTGGAGCTCGAACTCGTTGCGCTCCAGCGCATGGCGGAGCTGTCCTGAGATCTGCAACTGCTCCGCAGCCGGCATGTCGGTACCCGGCTCATAGAATAGATAAGGCGTCTCGCTGCGCTTGGCGCCGTACATCGCGGTATCGGCGTGACTGAGCAGACTTTCGGCATCCTCGCCGTGGTCCGGATAGATCGCAATGCCGATGGCACCGGCCAGAAACAGCTCCTTGCCCTCATACCAGAACGGCTTCTTGAAACAGCTGAGAATTTTGCTGGCCACATACTCGCCCACCACGGCTGCGCGATGAACGCCGGGCAGCAACACACCGAATTCGTCTCCCCCGAGTCGGGCCAGCGTATCGGAATCGCGCAACACCGTGCGCAGCCGGCCCGCCAGCTGGCGCAGCAGCAGATCGCCCGCTGCATGCCCCAGGGTGTCGTTGATCACCTTGAAATGGTCCAGATCCAGCAGCATGAGGACCAGCTGACTGCCGGGGGTGCGGCGCGCCGCCGCCAGCGCCACGTTCACGCGGTCGTACCACAAGGTACGGTTGGCCAGATCCGTCAGTCCATCGGTGGTGGCCATTTGTTCCAGCCGCGCGTAGGTTTCGCGGGCTTCGGTCACGTCCTGCATGAAACCGTCGATACGCACCACGCGCCGACCGTTGCCCCGCGCCGGATAGAGCTCCATACGGAACCAGCGGCTTGGCGCTCCGTCGATGTCGATTCGGCAGTCCACAGCGCATTGGCGGCCCTGCGCGGCCTCCTGCCAGGCATCGAGCACACGGGAACGATCGTCTGCATGCACGTGGTCAAGGCATGGGATGGGAGACTGGACCCCGGACGGGCAGATGCGTTCGGTGGCGGGACTCACGTACAGCAGACGATTGCCCGGCACGGCCACCGACCACAGTACCTGCGGAATGCTGGCCAGCAGGTCGCTCATCTGAACCTGGCTGGCGGCCATCTCGCTGCGTTGCTCGTCCAGGCGCGCCACCGCGTCGCCCCACTGGGATTGCAGCATGATGCCCATATCGCGAAACACCAGCTTCGCGACCACCGAGGCGAGGCGCTGCCGGTCGGCGGGCGCTATGTCGGGCGCATCCGTGATGAGTTGGTGAAGATGGTCGAGATAGAGGCGATAGGCGCCCAGGACCCACACCGGTTCCACCGCCCGCCGGTGATGAAGGGTGCCGATATGGGCGATGCGAGCGGCATCACCCTCCGTGACCTTCCCCGAAAGAATTCCCAACAGGTGTTCGAGCTGACCGCGGACCAGATCACCGATGTCGCCGCCGGAACGCTCGTAATCGTAGAGACGCTCTGCAGCACCCGGATTGTCGAACAGGTAGTTGTAGTAGAGTTCAGCAAAGCCGGCCGCCGCTTGAGCAAGGCTTTTGTGATGCTGAGCCAACAACTTCAGATCGTCATCGTCGATCCGAAGCACGTAGTTGAACTCTTTACTCCTCAGTCGTGACTCGAGAGGCTGTCGCTGTGCCAGCTCCGCGCCACTGTCCTGCCCTGTGCAACTCTGTTTGCGTTTTCCAGGCATGTTATAGGCATTGTTGTTGTTATGACAGTAAGCATGGGGCTACGCTATCACAGTTGCCGCCAAATCCCAACGACCGACCATCGGGTACGTAGTGCCGGTCATTGGCGACCGCCGGTCCACGACCTCCGTGGCCCCATAACAGCAACTTACGCGAAGTAGTCGATGGCGCCAAGGGAAACCCGCGCAGCGGCCCTCAGGCTGTCGCTCAACGGCTCTTCGATCACCAGATCGCCTGCTCCCGCGCTGCCGCCGCCACCCCAGCCTCCGCCCTGCCCTTGGGAGAAGCCGGCATTGCCCTGCTGACCCTGCCCACCATGGAAATGTTGGGACACGTTGACATTGGCCAGGTTCAAACCGCTGCTGCCCAGCATTTCCCGAAGCCGCGGAATGGCCGCCTCCAGGTGCTCGCGCGTAAGGACGTGCTGGGCACTGAAGGCAACGCTCGCCTGATCGTTGTGGACGCTGATGTGCACGTCGATCGGCCCCAGATGCGCGGGCGTGACACGCAGCTGGGCCCCCTGCAGGTTCTGCCCCACCATCCACTTCACCCGTTCGCCCAGTGCCTGATCCCAACCCGCCTGGTGCATCGGCGTCTGGATAGTCGCCGTGGGCAGCGCCGAGGGACTTGGGGCGGGGGTGGCCGTGGACGGCAGGGGTGCCGAAGCGGTGGGAGTGCCGCCATGGCTCAGGGCTGCAGTGGCGTCCAGCGAGTGCACCGGATTCGGGGTGCCGTGCCCATGGCCCGCGCCGTGGGCGATGGCCTGCTGCAAGGCGGCGGTCAGTTGCGCCGGCAGGACGAATTGCTTGGCCGTGCCGTCGGACCCGGCGGTGATCGCATCGTGCACGGCCTGGGCGACCGTGTTCTGGGAACCGCTGCCGGCGCTGTCGCCCGCCTGCAAAAGTTTGACCAGGGCGGGAGGTAGCTGCTGGACACCGGACTTGGTGTCGCCAGCGCTGCCGGTAACCTTGCCGCCGGTTTTGCCTGCTTCCGTCAAACCCAGTTGTTGAGCCAGCAGTGCCAGCTCCCGGGACGCCGC
>CAZNBB010000157.1:0-7544 GCA_964571225.1 uncultured Gammaproteobacteria bacterium | reverse complement strand
CCCACCTTGACCCGTCAGGAGAAGGAAGAGGAAGAAGGGGTCGAGAGCACCGGCGACTACTGGGTCGACGAAAAGCAGAAGCAGGTCTATCTGACGGAAAAGGGCCACCAGCATGTGGAGGAACTGCTGAGTCGGGCGGGCCTGCTCAAGGAAGGCGAGAGTCTGTACGACGCCGCCAACCTCAGCCTCATGCATCACACCAATGCCGCGCTGCGGGCCCACGCGCTGTTCCAGCGCGACGTGGACTATATCGTGCAGGGCAACGAGGTGATCATCGTCGACGAATTCACCGGCCGCACCATGCCGGGGCGGCGCTGGTCCGAAGGTCTGCATCAGGCAGTGGAAGCCAAGGAAGGGGTGGCCATCCAGAACGAGAACCAGACCCTGGCGTCCATCACCTTCCAGAACTATTTCCGCCTGTACGAAAAGCTCGCCGGTATGACGGGAACGGCCGACACCGAAGCCTACGAATTCCAGCAGATCTACGGACTGGAAGTGGTGGTGATTCCCACTCACCGGCCGATGGTCCGCAAGGACATGGGCGACCTGGTGTTCCTGACCCAGAAGGAAAAGTTCGATGCCATCATGGAGGACATCGAGGACTGCCGTAAACGGGGTCAGCCGGTGCTGGTCGGCACCGCCTCCATCGAAGCATCCGAGTACCTGTCGAACCTTCTCGACAAGAACAAGATCGCCCACCAGGTACTGAACGCTAAACACCACGAGCAGGAGGCGCAGGTGATCGCCCAGGCGGGCCGGCCCGGGACGGTGACCATCGCGACCAACATGGCCGGCCGCGGTACGGATATCGTGCTGGGCGGGAGTCTGAAGGACGAAATCGAGAGGATGAGCGACGACACTGACGAGCGCGCGGTATCCCAGGTTCGGGAGCAGTGGCAGGAACGCCACAACACCGTGCTGGAGGCGGGAGGCCTGCACATCGTCGGTACCGAACGCCACGAGTCCCGCCGCATCGACAACCAGCTCCGCGGCCGCTCCGGCCGTCAGGGTGATCCCGGTTCCACCCGTTTCTATCTGTCCCTGGAAGACAACCTGATGCGTATCTTCGCATCGGACCGCGTTTCCAACCTGATGCAGAAGCTGGGGATGAAGGAAGGCGAAGCCATTGAGCACCCCTGGGTGACCAAGGCGATCGAAAACGCCCAGCGCAAAGTGGAAGCCCACAACTTCGATATTCGCAAGAACCTGCTCGAATACGACGACGTCGCCAACGACCAGCGCAAGGTGGTCTACGAGCAGCGCGCGGAGCTGATGGCGACCGAAGACATATCGGACACCGTCAATACCATCCGTCGCGACGTGATCGACGGAGTAATCAGCACCTATCTGCCGCCCGGCAGCCTGGACGAGCAGTGGGATATTCCCGGCCTTGAAGAAGCCCTGGACAGGGAGTTCGCGATGTCGCTGGACATCAGCGGCTGGCTGGAGTCAGACCACTCTCTGCATGAGGAGACGCTGCGCGAGCGCATTCTCGAAGCGGCCGAGAAGAGCTACGCCGAGAAGGAACAGCAGGCCGGCGTCGAGGTGATGCGTCATTTCGAGAAGGCCATCATGCTGCAGGTGCTGGATACCGCCTGGAAAGAGCATCTGGCGAGCATGGACTACCTGCGCCAGGGCATCCATCTGCGCGGCTTCGCGCAGCAGGATCCCAAGCAGGCGTACAAGCGCGAGGCCTTCGAGATGTTCTCGGATATGCTGGAGCGCATCAAGCACGAAGTCATCGGTGTACTCTCCAAAGTCCAGGTGCGGGCCGAAGAGGATGTGGAGGCGGTGGAGGAGCAGCGTCGCAGTCGCGCCCCCATGCAATTCCAGCACGCCGAAGCCAATGCACTCGGCCAGCCGGAAGAAGCGCCCGGGCAGGGCGAAGGCGAGGGCGAGACCCACACACCGTTCGTGCGCGAGGGGCGCAAGATCGGTCGCAACGAACTCTGCCCATGTGGTTCCGGAAAGAAGTACAAGCACTGCCACGGCAAATTGTCCTGACGGCTGGGGACGCAGAGCACCCGGCGGGCAGAGCCCTGACTGACGAGGGACGCGGTGGCGGTCGGATTGCACAACCTGCCTGAATTGTTGCCGGTTGCGGGGCTGCGCCTCGGAACGGCCCGCGCTGGCATCAAGTATCCCGATCGTCGGGATCTGGTGCTGATCGAGCTTGGCACCGGCACTTCCTGCGCGGCCGTATTCACCTGCAACGCTTTCTGCGCAGCTCCCGTTCAGGTGGCCCGCGAACACCTGCATGGCGGCGCTCCCCGCTACCTGTTGATCAACACCGGCAACGCCAACGCCGGCACCGGGGAGCCCGGGCTGCGGGATGCGCGCGCCTGCTGTGCCGCGGTGGCCGGCATCGCCGATTGCGGTCCCCATGAGGTGCTGCCGTTTTCCACCGGGGTCATCGGCGAGCCCCTGCCCATTGCCGCCATCGAAGCCGGTCTGCCTGCCGCATGGGAGGCGCTGGACGCAGGCGGTTGGGCCGACGCGGCCCACGGCATCATGACCACCGACACGGTTCCCAAGGGCATTTCCCGGCAAGTGGAAATCGACGGCCAGTCGGTCACCGTAACCGGTATCGCCAAAGGGGCGGGCATGATCCGTCCCGACATGGCTACCATGCTGGCGTTCATCGGCACCGATGCGGGGGTGGCTCCCGACCTGTTGCAGCGTTGCCTGCAGCGGGCCGTGCAGCGTTCGTTCAACCGGGTAACGGTGGACGGCGACACCTCAACCAACGATGCGTGCGTGCTGATGGCGACGGGGCGCGCGCCGCTGGCGCCCATAGACAGCGAGGGGCAGGCGTTCGAAACGCTTTGCGAGGCCGTGGCAGGGGTGTGCGAACATCTGGCTCAGGCTTTGATCAGGGACGGGGAAGGCGCCACCAAGTTCGTCACGGTGGAAGTCGCGGGTGGGCGAGACGCCGACGAATGTCTGGCCGTGGCCTACACCGTCGCTCACTCGCCGCTGGTGAAGACCGCGCTGTTTGCCAGTGACCCCAACTGGGGTCGCATTCTCGCCGCCGTGGGACGGGCCGGGGTCCGCGGCCTGGCTCTGGAGCGGGTGACCATCCATTTGGGTGACGTATGCATCGTTCGCGACGGTGGCCGCGCGGCGGAATACACCGAAGCGCTCGGACAGGCGGTCATGGCGCGCGAGGAGATTGCCGTGCTGATCGATCTCGGCCGGGGCGCTGCCCGGGAGCGGGTCTGGACCTGCGATTTTTCCTATGATTACGTGCGCATCAATGCGGAGTACCGCACGTAATTTCGTGCCAGCGGTTTGCCATGGATACCCCGCTCGATCGGAGCGGTGGGTGGCGCTGCGACATTTCCCATCGAGCCTTGTCGGTCGCGGCGTGAATGCCAGCCGAACACTGCTATGACTTCCCGTCGTTCTCCCTCGCCTGTTGAACCCGTCCATGTGGCGGTTGCCGCCATCGTCAACGAGCGGGCCGAAGTGCTCGTCGCCCGTCGGCCGCAGCACGCGCACCAGGGCGGTTTGTGGGAGTTCCCGGGGGGCAAGGTGGAGCCCGGCGAGACCGCGGAGCAGGCTCTGGCCCGGGAAATCGATGAAGAACTGGGAGTGCAGGTGACCGCGGCACGGCCGTTGATACGCATCGAGCACCGCTATCCGGACAAGGTCGTGTGTCTGCATGTATGGCGGGTGGATCGATGGCAGGGGCATCCCACCGGCCGCGAGGGACAGCCCCTGCGGTGGGTCGCGGCACAGGCTCTGGAGCCGGCGCAGTTTCCGGCGGCAAACCGCGCCATCATCCGGGCCTTGCAACTGCCCGATCGCTACCTGATCACCCCGGAGCCGACTGCAGACGTGGCGGCCTTCCTTGGTGCCCTTGCCGGGGCGCTGGCACGGGGTGTGCGCCTCGTCCGGCTGCGGGTGAAGTCCTGTCCGAAGGCTGATCTGGAAGCCTTGGTCGCGCAGTCGGTGAGCCTGTGCCGGGACCAGGGTGCCCGCCTGCTGGTCAACGGTAGCGCCGACTTCGCACTCGCCAGTGGTGCCGACGGCGTGCATCTGGACAGCGTCTCGCTCATGGCACTGTCCGAACGGCCGCTGGGTCCGGATCAATGGGTAGCCGCCTCCTGCCACGACGCCCGCGAAGTCGAGCACGCCGGTGCCATCGGACTCGACTTCGTGGTGGTTTCGCCGGTGGCTGCCACGGGTTCTCATCCGCAGGCCCGCCCCATAGGCTGGGACGGTCTGGCAGCCCTGACAGCGGTGGCTACGTTACCGGTCTATGCCCTGGGTGGCATGGGTCCGGCGGACCTGCCGGAGGCCCAACGCCGTGGGGCACAGGGTATTGCCGCGATTCGAGGGCTCTGGGAGCAGGGCGATGGGCGGACGGTCTAGGTATGTACTCTGGGGTGCGGGACTGGCACTGGCCGTGCTGGTAGCGAGTGCCCTGTGGCTGGGCCGTGGGACACTTGGTCCGACTACCTCAGCGCCGGCCAAGACGTTGACCGTGGAACCCGCCGGGTGCAATCCCGCTGTCGACGCCTGCACCGCTAGGGCCGACGATATGATCCTGCATGTGCGCCTGGGGCCGCCGGTGGTGGTCCTGAAGTCCTTTCCCGTGACCGTGCGCTTGCATCCATCGTCCAGCTTCGCTGTGCGACAGGTGCTGGTGCAGTTCACCATGAAAGGCATGGATATGGGCTTGAACCGCTACCGACTGGTGTCCGACGGGGACGGGCGCTGGACCGGCACCGCCATGCTACCGGTATGCACCACCGGCAGGACCGATTGGCTGGCCACGGTCGTGCTGAGCGGTCCGGGCGGCGAGCGCCGGGCGCAGTTCGCCTTCTCGGCCGCCTTGCACTGACCGGTACGGGTCAGTCGTCCCGTTCCTGCGGCGGCTGGCCGGGTTCGCCGGGTATCCGGTGTTCCTCTTCGAACCAGGCACCCAGGTCGATGAGTCGGCACCGCTCGCTGCAGAACGGGCGCCACGTGTTGGCAGGCGTCCATTCCACGGGTTGGCCGCAGGTGGGGCAGCTGACGATGGTGGGGGAGTTGCCTTTACTCATCAGGCGTCGTACAGCAGTGTTTGGTGAATTGATGGACCGCCAGCGGGTGGCATAGAGCGCGAAGAGCACTTACACGCGACACCCATGCCTTGTGCCAAGTGTTGAGTGTGGCATGGTGAAGATTGTAGAGCGTCCTCAAAAATTCTGTTGCGGACGAGCCTTAGATAACGCAGCAGGCCATTTCGAAGTCCACATCCTCCGGCGTCTGCGCCGCCCGTTCATCCAGGGAACCCATCTCCATGAAGCGGACCGTGAAACGGTGCCGGCCGCCGCTGATTTCCGCGAAATACGAGGCGTTGGACGGAACCGCCACCCGCACCAGCTGACAGGGCGTGTTGGCATCCAGCGTCTTCTGGAAGAACCCGGCTTGCGCGTGCTCCGGACGCATCCGACTGCTGTCGCGGGTCAGATTGAGCACCAACTGCACGGACTGGGCGATGGGATCGAAGTTCTGCAGCCAGGCCGCGACGTCCCGCATGCGTTCCTCCGGGGGCTTCTGCAACCAGAAATGATAGGCCGGCATGTCGAAGTCGCAAGTGCCGCCGGGAATGGCGCTGCGCTGCAAGAGGCTGGAAAGGAACTCGTTCTGGGCAAGTTCGCGCCCCGCCTGGCCATTCATGCCGTGCAGCCGGTCGATCAGCTCCTCGAGCTCGTCCAGGATCTGGCCAAGGCGCGCACGGTCCACGTCCGGGTTTCTTTCCAGCCGGGCCAGATTGCCGGTGTGCCGTTCCAGTTCCTTCATAACCTCGGTTTTCAGGTCACCCCTGCCGAAAATATGAAGGATTTCCAACAGGCTGGACAGAGCCGCCCGGCTGTCCCAGGGGTTGGGGCCGGCCAGGTGGTGCCGTGTCTGACGGAACAGGAATTCGAGCCGCAGGAAAGTGCGGACCCGCTCGTTCAACGGCTGTTCGTAGAAAATCTTGGTGGACACAGACGACGCCATACGGGGTCGGTACGGGATGAGGGACCATTCTCACCCACGGCGCGCGCACTGGCAAATGTCGCCAACTGGCGACTATCGGAGGGTTTTTCAGCCCCGGGCCCCGGCCATGGCGCGGTAGCGGTGGTCCAGATCCACCACCTGCTGGCGCAGGGCGTCCAGGTCGGTGTCGTTGGAGATCACGTCGTCCGCCTGGGCCAGACGTTCACTGCGTCCCAACTGGGCCGCCAGAATGGCGTCGATCTGCTCCCGGTCGAGACCGTCGCGGGCGGCAACCCGTGCGTATTGCGTTTCCAACGGAGTATCGACGACCAGCACCCGGTCCACCAGATCGCCCTGTCCCGTTTCCAGCAACAAGGGAATGACCAGTACGCAGTAGAGACCGCGAGCCCGCTCGGCGCGTTCCTCCATGACTGTCCGAATCCGAGGATGCAGGATGGCCTCCAGGCGCTTGCGGGCCTGCGGGTCCTTGAACACATGGGCGCGCAGACGGGGCCTGTCCAGCTGTCCCTCACGGTCCAGGTATTGCTGGCCGAAGGCGGCGGCAATCTCCGCCAACACCGGACTTCCGGGTGCCACCACCTCGCGGGCGACGGCGTCGGCATCGATGACTTCGATCCCAAGGGATGAAAAGCAGTCCGCTACGGCGCTCTTGCCCGAGCCGATGCCGCCTGTGAGTCCGATCCTGAGCATGGTGCGTACCATAGGGGCTCGAAGGCGCGGAGGGAAGGTTTATTCGGAGAGGCGCGCCGGGATTCTAGAGCTGAGCCCAGTGCAGGTAGGCCTGAGTCAGATCGTGGCCCCACAGCAGGGCGATCCAGCCGGCGGCCGCCAGATAGGGGCCGAAGGGAATGGGAATCTGGCGGTTGCGACCCAGGAAGGTGATCATGCCGATGCCCACCACGGCACCCACCAGGGAGGACAACAAAATGATGACTGGCAGCTGCTGCCAGCCCATCCATGCACCCAGCAATGCCAGCAGCTTGAAATCGCCGTAGCCCATGCCTTCCTTGCCGGTGACCAGCTTGAACAGCTGATAGACCGCCCACAGGGCGAGATAGCCGGCCAGTGCCCCGATGATGGCAGTGGGACTGTCCACGAACACGCCCCACAGGCTCAACAGCAGTCCCAGCCAGAGCCACGGCAGGGTAATGGCGTCCGGCAGCAACTGGTGGTCGATGTCGATGGCGCTCAAGGGAATCAACGCCCAGGTGAGCAACAGCGCAGCGCCGGCCTGCCATCCGAATCCGAAGTGCCAGGCGACCGTCGCCGACAGGGCACCGGTCAGCAGCTCCACGACGGGATAGCGGGGCGAAATGCGGGCGCTGCATTCGGAACAGCGTCCGCGCAGCAGCAGGTAACTGACCACCGGAATGTTCTCCCAGGCCCGGATGCGGTGGCCGCAGTGAGGACAGCGGGAGGCCGGGGTGACCAGGTTGAGGGGCTCGGGCGCGGGTGTGTCCGAAGGTGCTTCCAGGAGCTCGCGGCATTGCTCCCGCCATTCCCGGTCAAGCATAAGGGGTACGCGATGGATGACCACGTTCAGGAAGCTG
>CAZNBB010000156.1:5803-7544 GCA_964571225.1 uncultured Gammaproteobacteria bacterium | reverse complement strand
TCTATCCTATATTATCCGTTATGTTGCTGATCCTTCTAAAGAAAAATATATTTTCAGGGAAAACGAGAACATCCCCATTTATATCTTCATGACTTTGATTGTGGCTCTCTTTATTGGTTTACAATTAAGAATATCTCCATCTATGTGGTCTATAAATTTTCTAATATAATCAACAAACATTTCATATCCAACAGCTACTTGAGCATCATCAATGTTTTTAAATTGCCCTGCTATTACAAAATAAGCACTGAGCCATTTTCTACATGACGATTCCTCACCACCAACGTCTTCAATGAACTTTTTTAAAACATTCTCAAATTGTGGAATTTCCATAAACTCTTTCCCAATAGTTGTTCAAATATTGAAATAACTCATTACGATTCTTTTCATCAGTAGCAATAAGCGTCCATAAATCTTCTTCTTTCGAATACTCTTTTTCCCTTAATCCATCTATAATACCACCACCTTTTTTACGTTTAAAAACTTCCTGATACACACCCTCTTCTATTGCTGTTTTATAAGGACAAAAACCTAATGGTACATATCCCTTACCATTAGAAATATAGAATTTACCTACTTCATCCTTAATTCCATCCTTAGATTTTTCAATTTTAAAATCATGCCAATATCCAAACGTAATTTTCTTCTTATTACGTTCTACAGTATCAGTTGCTCTTGAATTAAAACGAACTGTTAACGTACTATCATGATTAAGTGTTTGTGCTCCGGAAGCCACTGTATCTGGCTCATAATCATTTGTTCTATTCATATTAGCCCTATCATGTCGAATAACCATTACAATAATGTCTTCATGATAAAGCTTATACGTTAACTTATTCATCCAATCCGTAAAACAAGCTGCATGATAAGGATATTTCCTGCCATTTATTTCAGATTTTTCCAACTCTTTTTCCGGACGAACCTTATTATAACTATCTATAATAACAATCGCTGGAAATCTATCTTTATTCTTTTTTCGAAAAGCAGACACCTTATCTATAAATTCAAAAACTTTTTCAGCAGCATGTTCCAAACTCCTTGGAACCAAATACAATCCTTTGCTGAGATCCATCTGAAGTGCCTTAAACCAAACCTGATCACCCGTTGTTTCAGCATCTACATAATAACTCGGATAACCAGTATCAGCAAAAGCATTACACGCAATGATACCAAATAATGTCTTACCACCTTGCGATTTTCCACACAAAGAATATGAGCCACCTGTAACAAGACCGCCAACAACTGACGCACGATTATATGAAACCATATTTGTCGGTATTATCAAAGACTTCTTAATACCTGTCATACGTACTACTTCCTTGTCTTTCTCTGTAACATCATCAAGAAAAGCACAAAGATTGTTTTCACGAACTTGCTCAGGTGTTAAAGAAGCTTTTTTCTTCTTTTTTTTCTTTGTAAGCTTCATGCTCAAAGCCCCTTATTCCGGAAAAATGCTTTTGTTACAATGAGGACAAACATCAACATCACTCTCCAAATCAAACCCCTGCTGACAATGTGGACAAGGAACTAAGCCATCTGCCAAAGGAGCCGGTTGCGGTGCTGCTGGTGCCACTTGAGCCGGTTGCGGAGCCACAGGAGCCGTCTGAGCCGGTTGCGGAGCCACAGGAGCCGTCTGAGCCGGTTGCGGTGCTGCTGGTGCCACTTGAGCCGGTTGCGGTGCCACTTGAGCCGTCTGAGCCGGTTGCGGTGCTGCTGGTGCCACTTGAGCCGGTTGCGGAGC
>CAZNBB010000156.1:0-5703 GCA_964571225.1 uncultured Gammaproteobacteria bacterium | reverse complement strand
CTGGTGCCACTTGAGCCGGTTGCGGAGCCACAGGAGCCGTCTGAGCCGGTTGCGGTGCCACAGGAGCTGGCTGAGCCGGTTGTGGTGCTACCGGTGCCGCTTGAGCCGGTTGTGGTGCCACAGAAGCTGGCTGAGCCGGTTGTGGTGCTACTGGTGCCACTTGAGCCGGTTGTGGTGCCACAGGAGCTGGCTGAGCCGGTTGGGGTGTTGTCGCAACATAACCTTCATTTTCCATAACTTGTTGTGCCATTTCATTAACAGGCTTACTTGCATCAACATTAACAACTTTTTTATTAGCAAGATCAATATCCCTGAAATCCCAATCACAATTTACTACATACTTTGTAACAACATCTTTAATTTCATTAAAATGATCCTTCCAAACAATCTTCATAATATTAATGTCATTTGGTGACGTTAATATTTCCATCATCTTTGCATCAGGTTTAATTACTTCATTTTTGTTAACTTTATATTTCTTTTGCGGATTATCCTCTTTTTCAAAATACTCTGCCACAAAAGCGTATGCCCCCGGATTATCTTCCGGATCACCTGCATCACCAAACTGTTGAATCTGATTCTCAATTACTTCAACAATCTTATCCCATGTTCCGGATGTAGTTTGCAAAATCTTTCTCTTATAATCCGAATGATCTACAATACCAACATACGCTTCTTTCTGAACTTGAAAATTTGTTTTCCATTCATCATATCCTTTCAACTTACCAAGAATATGATGCTTCGTAAACCGTGTAATTTTATCAGGCATATCAATTCCAAGATCCCACAAAATCATATCTTCCGGAATCGCATCCCAATTCTCTTTAACCCAATTCCTGAAACTACTAAAAAAATCCGCACCAAGTCCCGGAGAAACAAAACGCTTAAAAAATACAGCATAAACATCTTGCCCCTGTTCATTCTTTTGAATCTCAACTACTGGCACACGACACACCCACAAATCATCAACATGTTCAACAGCTGGGTCCCAAAAAAATGTCAACTTTTTGACATCTCGAATTGAAACAAAATCAGCTTTTTTACTTGCCAAACGATCTCTTAAACGGCTCATTTTTAAATCTCCTTATTGGGTAAAATTACTTGCGATCTTTTTTCATGCAACCGAGAATATGTTTGCAACAATGTTTCACGCATTTCAAGTCTTTTATGTAACGCCTTAAGAATGTCTATATCCATTTTTAATTTGGCAACGACCTTCTTCAATGGCAATAATTTATCGCTATAATGCGCCATAACGTATTCATCAATAACTTTCTCGGTAAGCGTACTTTTATGCTTTTTAACAGTCCACTCTTTATTTAAAATCTTTCTAGCCGCATTCCTATAATGACCGTATGTTATTTCATATTCTTCTCCTATATATTCATCATATTTGCGTTGTGCTCGTGCCAGTAATCGAGCAGCTGTAAAAGTTTTACTACTTATTTCATTAATCGCTCTCTTTATTTCTTCATAGCCAATAGCACTATAATCCATTATAAGAGCTTCTTTAAGATCCGGATATTCTTTTTCCAGAACAACCAGATTTAAATCACGATCAATTATATTTTCAACCAATTCCATATCACACCTTGATCACATATTGCTTCATTACATTAGACCAATGACGGTCATTCTCATCAAATTCAACATTATCAAACATAAATAAACGACTACCAATATAATCAGCCATATGAAGTATCATAGCTTCTTTTGTTTTAGGCGTTGTTATAGCATTGTATTCCGGTTTACCTTGATGTGATGCCATCATGTGTTTCAAAGCTCTGTAATCTTCGCCAAGATCTCTCTCAGCACTCGCAACCAATTCAATCGCTTTAACGGAATGACCATAAAGATATTCATCATTATGAATTACCGGAACACCATTTTTAAAATAATACGTCCAGCATTTACCGATATCATGCATCAATGCTGCCGTATACAACAAATCTTCATCACACTCAACTACACAGAGAGCACTTGAATGAACTATCGATTGAGCAAAATGCAATGTTTCCATTGAATGAACAAGTAAGCCACCATACTTATTGTGGTGAAATTGCGTAGCTGCCGGTAATACAAAAAAGAATTGTTCACAAAAACTATCGTTAAACAAATAATCTAATATCTTTTTATACTTATCTGTTTGAATAGACGCTTTTTCCTGATAAAAAGCTTCCTTATATGCATTTATTACATCATCGTCATAACGATCCACATACTTCATAGGATCATCATCAACAACAATAACCGATCTGGCATTTATGTAATGATCACCATTATACTCATCATCATCTCCACATATTTCAACTACATGCCCAATCTGTATACTCTGAATCCGTTCATCACTATTCCAAATTCTCACTTCAAACTGATCTTCAGTATTACGAACCGTCAGAAAAGTAAATTTAACATCCCTTTTCTTAGTGAAATCAGTCCGTGTTTTGATTACAAGTGCTCTTTCGTTTTCCATGTTTTCTCCTACTATTATTATACCATCTCAACATGCCATATTTACATTTATTTTTTTTTATTTTAAAAAAATATTGAAATCAGAAACCTTTGCTACACCTTCACTTACAAGAGATGGTCTTGGAAATCCTTTTTGTGACTCCAATTTTACTATTATTTTTTTACCAATTTGCAACATAGATACATAATCTTCCACATCCTCATTCCAAACATTAAATTTCAATTCATTCACATCATCACCTAAAGTCACTACCAAATACTCTTTTCCCCTTTTCGTAATCTTAGTTTCAACATCCTTAACAAAACCACAAACACTGCCACGACCTTCATAATCATCAATTAACTTAATTCCTTTCTGATACAACAATGCAACATTTAATTCGAAATCATTTAAATATTCCGAATGCCCCAAATATTCAATCTGATACATTCTTTTCTCTTCTATCGAATAATCTTTGGACTCTTTTTTATCACCATCAAATAACATCAATTGTCGGTTATCTCTATCAAACTTATTTGTCTTTATATCACTACATATTTCTTTCACCCTTTTCAATGCAACCAAGTTATTTGATTCAATTGACCTGAACGCACCAATATTTGCAAAAACCTCAAGTAATGTTTTTGACACTACATTTCTAGGCAACTTTCTAACAAAGTCTTCAATTGATTTATAAGGTTTCTTTTTTTCAATAACACTTGCCGACTTACCAACACCTTTAACTGAATTAAGACCAAGATATATTTTCCGATCACACGTCATTGTTTCAGCATTACAATAATTTACATCCGGATACACTACTTCAATACCACATCGTTTCGCTTCTCTCACAAATTTCTTTGCAAATTTAAATTTATCATCCTTAACAACTTTAACCTTCAAACAAGCAGCCAGATACTCAATTGGATAATAACATTTCAACCACATGCAATTATAACTGATATACGAATAAGCACATGCATGAGATTTATTGAATATATAACTACCACACTGCTCAATAGATTCCCATAATTGTCTCACAACTTCCGGATGATGACCTTTCTCAACTGCTCCATAAATAAACTTCTCTTTTATTTCAGCAAGCTTACCTGTCTTTTTAGCAATAATCTTTCGTACTTTATCCGCTTCATACAATGTAAAACCAGCTAAATCCGTACATAATTTCATGACCTGTTCTTGATAAATCAATACACCTTTTGTCGATTCAAATATATGTTTTGTACCTTCTGCATACGATATATGGTTAAAATAATTACAATTACGAATAAACCCTTCTACATCAAGATTTGGACGTATAATAGATGTTACGTTCATGAGATCATCAAAACATGTTACCGGAATTTTTTCCAAAATATTTACAGTAGCCGGTGCATCAAATTGGAATATACCAACAACATTAGCTTCAGAAAAATTGCGATACACTACCGGATCAAATACATTCTCATGACCAAAATCAAAATCTATATTTGCCATCTTAACTGTTTCTTTTATTATCGCCAAAAAATCAAGCCCAAGATAATCCAACTTAGCAAACCCATGAGACTCAAGCATCCTACCATCATATTGAGTTAAGTAACTTCCGGAATTATACGTCATAGGCAATACTTCATTTTTCGGCAATACAATTGCAGCTGCCGCATGTTTGCCCAATTGACGTATTTTCTTACTAAGCTTCTTCATTAAAGCATATGGTTTCGGATATAAATTTTTAAATTCTTCCAACAATTTATCTTCAAAATTTTCATCAAAAGACAAATCATTATTATATGCCTTGCTGTATTTATAATAATCTCTTGGTGGAACATCGTTTATTCGCAACACATCAATAATAGTTGATTTTGGCTTATAATAAGTAAAATTAGAAACACTTAAAACATTACTTTCACCATAAGTATCTTTTAACACTTCTATAGCCGCATTACGATCTTCAAAATCTATATCAATATCCGGTGGAGTTACACGACCACCTTCTGTCAAAGGACAGAATCGCTCAAAAAGCAAATCATATTTAATCGGATCAAGTGCTACTATACCAAGTAAATACGCACAGAAAACACCTGCCACACTACCACGTCCCGGACCAACCCAAATATCCTGCTCATTGCATTTTTTAATCTGCTGATGAATAATAACAAACATAGTAATAAATTTCTCTCTCTTAAGAGCTTCATACTCCATATTCATTCTGTTTGTATAATATTCATGATAAACCGGATCAAGCTTCTTCTCTTTATATTTTTTCAACAATCCTTTCTTACATTCTCTCAAAAAATACTGTTCCGGAGAACAATCTAATTGTACTTTAGGATATTTAAATGAAGTATTAAATTCAACATCACATACAGAAGCCAAGTCATTGCCCACCTTAACTGCTTCCATAAATTCAGAACGACTAATGTTAAATTTAAATTTATGAATAGATGCTAATAATTCAGAAATGGTTTTTACATACGCTTCTTTACAACCAATATCATCCCCCTTACCTTTATTTGCAGATAAACTACGAATTCTATGCATAGCATTCTGCACTTCATAATCTTCCGGTTCAAGATAATGCGCATCAAGACCAACAATTTTCTGAATACCCAATTCAGCAGATTTCTGCAAATAGAATTCATTTACAATATGCTGTTCCGGTAATTCATTAAACTGTAACTCCACACAAAAATCATCACCATAAACCTCGTAATATTTACACAACAATTCTTCCGCTTTATCAGTTTCCTTTTTTAAAACATATTGCGCTATTTCATTTCGAATACAAGCTGTTGAAATAAAAATACCATCTACTTTTTTTTCCAACAACCATTCATTCTTAAGTCGTGGTTTATAATAAAAATTTTCAAACACAGCCCTATTGTTTAACTGTACCAAATTACGAAACCCAATATTATTCTTAGCAATAATTGTTAAATGATAATTGTTCCGTTCTTTCGGCTTATCGTCAACATATGCTTCCATCCCAATTATTGGATTTATTTTGTTCTCTTTACACAACTGCCAGAATTGATAAACACCTGCCAACGTGCCATGATCAGTAAGCGTTAGAGCAGGTAGATTGTTAACCTTACCCCACTCAACATACTTACCTAATTCCAGTGCACCATCAAGAATTGAATATACACTATGAATATGATGTGGAATATAATTCATTTATTATTCAAAAATAGTTCTATCAACAAATTCCAACGCATAACAATTTTGTTTCACAGCTGCCAAACAAATCTGCT
>CAZNBB010000155.1:0-7685 GCA_964571225.1 uncultured Gammaproteobacteria bacterium | reverse complement strand
ACAAGGCCTATCCGGGGATACGCAAAGTGGGAGCCCCAGCAATCGTTAGCAGAAAGAACATCTTTGTTCGGTTATCAACGACGTCTTGTATGGGGAGGAAAAACTGTGATTTTAAGAGAAAAGAATTAGTTAATGTAGAGTCTGATTTAGGTAGTTGCAATAAAAATCTGGTTGTGAATTGTGATGAAGAAAGCGAAGATAATCCTGACATTATAATAGTTAATGGGAAAAAGGATGTTCTTGAAGGGCATATGAAAAATATTGGGATTGGTTATGCTACTTATTATAAAAGATTGAGAAGAGGAGAAAGTCCGGAAGAAGCATTGAGTTATAGAAAAGAAGGAGATCATGTGGTGTTGATTGATGGTCATAAAGATACCATTAGTAATTGGCTTAAAAAAATTGGAATAACTTATGATGCTTACTGTTACCGTTTGGATTCGGGTTATGGTGTAAAAAAAGCTTTAACGTTTCCAAATCAGCATGATAAAAGGTATAGGGGTAGAGCTGATTCGTTGCTTGGACATTGTAAAAGATTAGGAAGGGAGAAAGATTATTCTTTGATTTATCGGAGAATTAAGAAAGGGTGGAGTCTAAAAGATGCGCTTGAAATACCAGCAGGTAATGGGAAGAGTATTGAATATGGGGGTGTAGTTGATTCGTTGATTGGACATTGCAGGAGATTAGGGAAGGAGAAAGATTATGATTTGATTCAGTGCAGGATTCAGAGAGGGTGGAGTATAGAAGATGCATTTAGGAATAGTAAGAGTAGTTATAACAAGGGAAAGAGTACGGGATCTGATTTATGATAGGTGATACTATATTTTCTGACAATGGGTTGTTTTATTTCAAAGATGAATTTTGGGATTCTGTATATGGTCCTTTTTATACTCACGAAGAAGCGAGAGGGGAATTTGAGAGATATAAAAAGAGTATGCCGTTTATGTTAAATAATGTCAAAATGCCTTGTAGCTTTTGTGGTTCAGATAAATATACAACAACTTTTGATGTAGAAGATGCGGAAGTAACAGATAGAGTGCATGTAGATAGATGTGAGTGCGGAGCGTTTAGAACAAGGGTTGATAGAGATTATATGCGTGAGAATAGAAAGTTGTGTGTAAATGGATGGGAATTGCCAGCATGTTCGCCTAAGTTGATTAAACAAAATAGTCCGGACAATTTCTAACCTCCTTCCAAACCAAACCCCCTAGTCCGGGCTATTTTTTATTTTAAGGAATGTAACAATGTCGAGAGATAGTTTAAGTGGTCAGAACAGGTGCAGACGTGCAGCCGGTCTTGGTTCGAGTCCAAGTCTCTCGATTTTACCTAAGTCACAAAAAACAAGATTGTGGAAACGATTGAGAGAATATGATAGGAAAATAAGCAAACTAAAAGGTACTCCAGCTTGGTATCTTTACGGAAAGAAATGTCAAGATTATATGAGTGATTCAGCATTAAAAGTGTTGGCTACGATAGAAAAACTTGATGCTAAAAGAAAAGAAGTTAGAAATAAGTTGAAGGGATATTGAATTGAGTAAAAATCAATTACAAACTAAAATTGATTATAGAGAAGTTCAAGAACATGAATTACCGGAAGTAGGCGAATGGTTTTGGCTTAAAGTTGATGAAGAAGATTATGATGAATATGAGCTTAAAACTAGAAAATGTTATTGGAAAGGATATGAAGAGCTTGTTATAGTAGAACATATAGCAAGTAATCATATTCAAGTAGGGTATATAACTGATCGTAAGAGAACGAGAAGTTGGGATAGAATAGGTTTTGATGATTTTAATGAAAGGGCAAAACCTGCTCCTGATGCTAAGGAATATTTAGAAAGTCGTGTAAAAGGTTGTCACGATAAAATAGAACAATTAACAGCAAGATTGGCACGAATTGTAGACAGCTTTAAACTACTTCCAAATAATTCAAATCCTGATACATATTTACCATCAGAAACTATAGTTGACTTAAATAAATTGAAGAATGAATTGGTGGTAGCTAAAGAAGATACTATTCCTAAAATACAGGAAGAAATAAAAGAGGAGTCAACAAATCTTGGTGTGTTTATGAATGCTATGACATATCCTCTTCAGGTTAAGTCAGAAGTGTATAATGAGATAACAAGGGATATTGATTCTAAGATATTTACAGTACAGCTTTATGCTGGTATTCATGAGGAAGTAAAGTATCTCAAAAAAGGAAAAGCTAGTGACATGGAAGAGCCGATATCTGTTAGGCAGACTTTACTTTATATGGATGAAGAGTGTTTACTTGATTTAGATAATGGAGGTCTTGATATACAGGGGTTAAATGCTTTTGATAGATGGGTGGTAGAAGATAGAAATCTTAATAGAATATTGCCAGAGCAAAAATCTATTGTTGCATTTCAGGTTAGAAGAAAGCCAAAAGCTTATGGTCCGATAACTTCAATTGCTGATGCTCTTAAATCAATGGATTTGAATGAAGCTAATTCATGGACATATCTTCTTATTCGAAATGGAGAGAATGTATGTAGATTGGTGACAGGGATAGATTTTAGGCCAAACCTTTTCCCGACTCATGAACAAATGTCAAAAGAAGAATTGTTTAAAAAAAAATCAGTGTGGAGTGATGAAAAAGATAGAATTATAACACCTGATGATTTTGATTATGATGATCAGGTAGAAAAAGTGCAGAGAAAAATAACACATTATAAAAGGGTAATGTTGATATTACAAGGATTGCTTGACCGTACTACAATATTTAAACCTATTCCTAAAATTAGGCTTGATAATCAGGAGCATTTTGAGAAGTGGGTTAGGTTGATTAGAGATAGCGAGAATGTAATAGATAGTAAAGTTCCGAGTTTTGAAGAATTTCAGGCTATTTTGAATAAAAATATTAGAAAAGGACATTATGTTTCAATAGTTGATTACGATGAACTTAAACATGATTATCCGGATAAGTGGAAGCATGGTCGTGATTGTAGTTATTCTTGGAGTACTCTTCCTAAAATTCCAAAATATGTTCAAGTAGAGGGTGTTAAAAGAGATAAGAGTAAAGTAAAGATTGTATGGCCTAATGAAGATGAAGTATGGGATAGATGGGATGGTATTCGAGATTCAAAGTTCAAGTATCATCACTTATGGGTTAAGATGGAACGAGTGTTGAATGTAACAGATTATGAGAAAGGATCTGTTAAAAGGTTCTTTGAAAATCGTACTATTAGAGAAAAGTATCTTGAATGGGCACTAGCATTGATAAAAGCAGAGAAATTTGATGTGAATAAAACGGAGTTAATTGTATAAGGCAGAACGACATGTTTAAATGCGATATTTGTGGTACAGAAAAAGGTAAGTATTTTCATTTTACTAATGGTGATTCAATGGGGGATGCCAAGTATGTAGATTTAAAGCTTGAGGAAGGGAAAGAATATTGTTCTGAATGTGTAAAGCAAGCTCCTGATTATACTGAAGAAATAGATAGAAGATTTAAAGAGCGTGGAATGTGTGGGTTTAAAGAAGCTTACATTGGAAGATGCAGGGAAATGAAACCATGTAAAAAGCATGGTGAATTAAAATGCTTTCAATGTGGAGAACCGGCAACACGAAATTGTACTCATACGGGAATGCTTGTTTGTGGTGTTCCTTGTTGCGATAAACATGATCATGAACATTGAGGATAGGTGTTATTGATGGAAGAAAAAGTAACTGCTAAAAATGTTGTCGATGCTATTTATAATAAGTATAGTGATCCGCAAAGGTATGCTGTGTTGGAGCAAGTGAATGAAGGAACTGGTTATACTGGTTTTAGTTGGATAGATGTTATGGTTTTGTCGTTATGGCCTTCGGATGGATTACTTAGATCAGCATTTGAAGTAAAGATATCAAGAGCAGATTTCTTAAATGAATTGAAAAAAGGTTCTAAGAATCAATATTTCAAAAATAACTGTGATGAATTCTGGTATGCTACCGCTAAGGATGTTGTCAAAACAATAGATGAAATTCCGGAAGGATGTGGTTGGATGGTGTTACAAAAGAATGGTTTGATTGTTAAAAAGCAAGCGCAAAGAAAAGAAAACGAGAATATTGATAGGTCATTTTTAGCATCTATTGTGAGAAGTGCTTGCAATTCAAAGGGCATAAAGAGATCTAATTTAAGAAAAGAGATAAAAAAAGAAGGGTGGTTTATTAGAGCAGAGAAAGCGGCTGAAGCAATTGAATCATATATGAAAAGTCATAAAGATAGGTGGTATTTGGAAAATCAAAGTGTCGGTGAAATAGTGGCAGCTTTGGAAGATTCTAATAGAGAAGAAAAGGATGAAAAAGATATTGAGAATATTCAGGAAGGGCTTGAAAATATTAGGGGTGCTATGGGTAAGTATCTTTTTGAATTGTTGCCAATGTCAATAAGTTTATTAAATGATTTGAATAAAGAAGGTCATTATGTGACTAATCATTATGGTCATAGTTCTTTGAAAAATTGGGATATATTGAGTTGTCTTGTGAAAAATTCAAAGGGTAGATATAGTACAAAAGTAACTAAGAAAGAATTGGAAGTATTTAGAGAAATGCTTAGGGAGAAATTGTAATGAATCCTTTGAAAGACTTGCTTGAAAGTGATAGGGGTAAGGAGGAAATTGCGAAACGTGTCTTGGATGCAATGACAGAAATAAAAGAGACTCAAACTGAAGGAGAAGTTTATGAGCACAACTGGTGGATGGATTCCGGTTCAGCCTGAGAAGATGAAGCCAATATCAGATCATCTTAAACGTATTTTAGCAAACAAATATGAGTTGGATGATTATGGACAAGCTGTGTTAAGTAAAGAAGATATAGGATATTTAGAGGGGCTGGGGGATGGTGGAGTGAGGGATGTAGCAGGTATGATTGCTGCTATTAAAAAGTATGGTGCGATTAAATTTATTATTGTGGGATGATAAGGAAATGAAAGAGAAAGGTTAATAAAATGGATTTGAATGAATTGAGAGAAGAATACGGAAGTCAGGATAATAGAGCAACAGCATATCCTATTTATGTGTCAGTGCAAGAGCAAGTTAGCATTGGTGTGATTGCAGATGGATATAGTGTAAATTGTCCGTATGGTGATGGAGAGAAAAGGACTAAATATACTCATTCGGAACTTGAAGATACGTATGATAGTGTGGATGATATTTTAGAGTGTTTTGATCCGGACATGGAATATTCGGAAGAAGATTTGGAAATAATTAAAGATGATATTAGAGTAATAGAAATCGGTTATATTTGGCATCCGGTAGAGTTTTTTTTAACGATTAAAGGCGCAGAACAATATATGAAATCGAGTGCGCATCGTCATGGAAAACTTAGAATATATGTTCATCATTTCGACAGAAGGAATTTCGAAATGAGAGATTTGTTGAATCATTTGGAATTTAAGGAGAATGATGGAAACTTATAAACGAATACTTGCAATAGATTTTGATGGGACAATAGTTGAACACGCTTATCCTCAAATTGGTAAGCTAATGCCTTTTGCTAAATCTGCTATCAATCTGTTGTATGAGTTAAACAACTACATTATTATTTCAACCTGTAGAGGGGGGCAAGAACTTAATTGTGCAAGATTCCACTTGGATCTTATGGGGATTAAATATCATAAGATAAACGAAAATGCTCCCTTTGAGATGATAGGGTTTCAGCCTTTCCCTAAAGTGTTTGCAAATGTTTATATAGATGATCTTAATTTTGGTGGATTTCCGGGATGGCAGAAAGTGTTGTTTGAGTTGGAACCGGATTGGCAGAATGTGTTGATGCAACTAGAAAAGAATGAACGGTTATTTGAAAATTACAAAGAACTTTTGTATCATCAAAAGGATTTAGATCCAAAAATTAGTGAGTTGTTGGACGAAAACTTTTTTGATTTGATTGGTAATGAAGATGAGTGAGAAAACAATAATGAAATGTAAAATATGTGGATCGGAAGAGAATGTGGCAGGATTTAATATAAAATTTAAAAGAGTATGGGTGTGTGAATCGTGTGCTTGTATTATAGCTGATCAGCAGGTTCATGAAATGGTGGTAAGTCGATTGAAAGGACTCAAGTATGAAAAGTGAAATAGTGTCGATAGTATATAGATATAAAATAGAGTATGAGAATAAAAAACATTTGGAAGAAATTGTAGAAAGATTAAAAGAAGAATCATGTGCTGATTGTATTGGTGCTGGGTTAGTAGATGATAAGGTCTATTCTTATAGGTATAAGCGTATTGAAAGTTATGAGAATATGCCTGTCATAGTATGCCTTTGTGGATCGACAAAATTCTCTGATGCGTTTAAGCAAGCTAATTTGCAAGAGACTCTTGCTGGCAAAATAGTACTTTCGATAGGATGTGATTTTAAGTCAAATGATGCTAAAGGGTTGTCAAAAGATGTTAAGAAACAACTTGATAAATTGCATTTGAGAAAAATAGATATAGCTGACGAAGTGTTGATATTGAATGTGGATAACTATATTGGTGAAAGTACCAAAAAAGAATTAGCATATGCTAAAAAGAATGGCAAGGTTATCCGATATTGGGAGGATGTTGATGGAAAAATGTGATAAATTTGCAATGTTTAGATGTGGATGTTCTTCAATACTTTTTAATACAGTTAGAGAATTAAAGATTAAGGAAAATTGTAATGAAACAGTTATATAAAAAAGGTGACTTGGTTCATATTAATGCTGATCTTGGTGATACAATGTCTCACTTCACAAAGGATGTTGATGCGATTGTTTTGTATTCGTATAATGAGAAGTATAGCGGTGGGATGGATATAGATGTTGAACATAATTATTGTTTGTATATAAAAGGTCAGGGTAAGTCATCTTGGTATTATGAGCATCAGCTGAAATTGTTAGAATCAAATAGACTTGATTTGTTAGAAGAGTGGCAAAAAGATGATGACGAAAAGTATAAGATGGAGTCCGATCTTGATTGGATTTTTGCTAATGGTAAGAAAGTTTTAACAAATGGAAGTCATGCATCTATTCAGGCATTGGCAAAATGTTTTGGGTTGAACAATTTATGGGGTAAATCTGGTGAAGGTGTTGTGTGGTATGAAAGAGCTACATTTACCCTCACAGCGGCTGAGAAGTTTTTGCTAGAAGGCGATAAAGATGGTTGGTTGGAAAGATGTAAATATTTAAAGGTGTGGGTGGAAAATAAATTGAAAGAGAGAAAGTAAAGTCAACAACCACCGACCAGGTCGGTGGTTTCCGCGATATATTATAATGAATTTGTTTTAATAGAGGAGAAAAAAGATGTACAAAATACACAAACTTAAAACACTTCCTTGTTATTTTATTGAAATCTGGAATGGATTCAAAACGTTTGAAATAAGAGAAAATAATGATAGGGGATTTCAAAAAGGTGATTATGTTTTATTATATGAATACGATGTAGAATGTCCTATTTATATTGAAAGATATACTGGAAGGTGTATTGGAGCGAAAATACAATATGTTACTTCTTATGAGCAAAAGTCAGGTTATGTTGTGTTTTCAATAAAAATAGAGGATAAAAGAGAGAATGTTAAAGAATCAGAAATGTTACAGGTGGAGAAGCAGTATAGAGAAATGGTAGATCCAAATGCTTGTACTTGTGATAAATGTATGGGGGTAGAAGATGATAGAAAGGAGAAATGAGATGGAATTGAATAAAGAACATATTGCAATTTTAGAT